>JBJMQW010000015.1:0-5276 GCA_045802495.1 Allostellaceae bacterium
AACATCAGCCCCAGCCGCGTCCCCGGGATCCAGCGCACCCAGCGCGTATCGACGCCGTGGCGACGCGCCTCGCCATCGATAATCCTGCCGAGCGGCCCTTCGGGCAGACGCGAGACCCAAGCGACCCGACGGCCGAGCCGAGCGAGCAGGCAACCAACGTTGAGCTCGCTGCCGCCGACACCGATCTCAAACAGCCGCGCCTGCTCGATCCGTTGCAAGCCGGGTGGGGACAGCCGCAGCAGAGTTTCACCGAGTGTCAGCAGATCGTAGCGACCGTCCAATGAGGGGGTCATGCGGGAGAGCCGCACGCCACCGGATCGACGCCCCGTCCCCGATGCTCCGTCACGGCGGTTTCTCCCTTAGACTCGTGCTCAACCTGTCGCAACATGCGCGACCGCGCAACTGCTTACTTGAAGAAACCCTTCGCAATAACCCAGTCTTTGCGCAGGGTGCTGGCCGCTCCAGGCGCCTCGGTCGACAATAGTCACGCGGATGTGGGTAGCATAGACCACTGGTTCGGCGCGGGCGAGCGGATGCGGAAGCGGGGCCCTTCGCCGGCCCCGCCCTGCTCACGGGCGAGCCTTACTCGGCCGTGAGCAGGTAGTCCATCGCCGCGCCGGCGCCGCCTTTGCCGTGTGGCACGCCGGTTAGTTCAAGCGCCATTTCTACCGCGGCGATTGCGCCCAGGATCATCGGCTCGTTCAAGTCACCCATATGACCAATTCGGAAGACATGGCCACGCAATCGGTCGAGCCCGCCGCCGAGCGACACGTTGAACTTGTCGAGGCATAGCTGGCGTACCTTGTCGGCGTCATGGCCCTCCGGCACCTGCACCGCGGTGATTGAATCGGATTGCGCGCGCGGGTCGACGGCGAAGATTTCCGGTCCGTCGTTTTGCCGCCACGCGCGCACCGCACGGCGTGTCGCCTCGGCCAGCCGATGATGACGAGCGAAGATATTGTCGAGGCCTTCTTCTTCGATCATCCGCAGCGCTTCCTGCAGCCCATAGAAGAAATGAACCGGCGCGGTGCCGTTCCAAAAAGCCTGCGATGCCTCTCCGAGCAGGCGGCGCCAGTCCCAGTAGACGCGGGGCAGCTTCGCCTCTGCGGTGGCGGCAATCGCCCTCTCGCTGACCCCGGTGAAGGCCATGCCCGTCGGCAGCATCAACCCCTTCTGCGAGCCCGCTACGACCACGTCGACGCCCCATTCGTCCATGCGGAAATCCATCGACGCTAGGGACGAGATGACGTCGACCAGGAACAATGCCGGGTGCTGTGCCGCGTCGATGGCGCGCCGCAGCGCAGCAACATCGTTGACGACGCCTGTCGAAGTCTCGTTGTGCACGGCCAGCACAGCCTTGAACGCATGCTCCCGGTCTTCACGCAACCGGCTTTCCAGCTTCACCGGGCTGACGGCGTTGCGCCAGTCATTGGGGAGCGTTTCGACGTCGAGCCCAAAGGCCTCCGCCCGCATGCCCCAATTAAGCGAAAAATAGCCGCTCTCGACGACGAGCACCTTGTCGCCCGGCGAGAACAGGTTGACGAGCGCAGCCTCCCAGGCGCCGTGTCCCGATGCAGTATAGGCAAGTATGGTCCCATCGGTCTTGAACACCCGCTTCAAACCGGTGAAGCACTCCTCGGCGATTTCCCGAAATTGGGCGCCGGTAAAATCGATAACGCCGCGATCCATCGCCCTCAAGACTCGGTCGGGGATATTTGTCGGCCCGGGGTTTTGATAGAAATGGTACCCACGCCTGACCGCCATTCTCTCACTCTCCGTTCTGTGACCGCGTGCCGTTTTATACGCCGCGCCGTCCCTTCTGCGTCATGAGCAGGGAAACGCAAAAAGGCAGGCTTGGCACCTGCCTCTTTGCGCTCACTCGCCCCGCGGGAAATCGCTTTCTAGAAGGGCGCAATTTCCTCCCTAAACTCGGGCCGCCCATCGGAGCTGCACGAGATTGGATCTTATGCCTCCTGCCGCTCGTCGTCACGCACAATTTAAGACACAATTTAAGAATTACGGCGCGCACCGCGATTTTCTTTGCCGTCGGCATTGCGCGGGCCTCGCTGGTCACGGCGACGCCCAAATTCGGCTTATATCGGGCCGGTCCCATCACCGGCTGCTGACCCCTCGTTAGCGGGTGCCAGCTGCGCGGGAACCGCCGCGCCGGAGAACCCTACTCGCTCGGGATAGTCATCCGGCAAAACGCGGCTTCACCTCTGCGCACAATAGCCGCATCGCGGTCAGTACTTGCCGGTGCGGGATCAGGCCGCCGCAATTGAGCTCGGCCAAAATGCCGCTCAAGCCGATCTCCTGCTGCAGTGCAAACAGCTTATCGGCGACGGCCGCCGGCGTGCCGACCAGAGCATGATTGTGCAATCCATCCTCGTAGCGGAGGTTGCGCAGCTGATTAACGCGACGCATGCGGCGAGCGGCGGTTTCGGAGTCCACCAGCCGCGCTGCACCTTCCAGAAGATTGGCTTGCTCATGGTAGAAATGCATAATGCTGTCTCTGGGTTCGCTGTAGGCGCGGTCCTCGGTTTCGGCAACATAGGTGGGCGCCGAGACGAACACCTGCCCCCGGCCGGAATGGCCAGCCGCCTGCCACGCTTCGTGATAGCTCTGGATCTGCCCAGCGAGATCGGGCCAAGTGGTGTGGCGCACCGAGGCAAAGATTGGGAGCCCACGCCGGCCGATCGCCGGAAACGTGTCGGGGGTGCTGGCCGCGATGCGAATCGGAGGGGTCGGCTTCTGGTAAGGCTTTGGTACGACTGCAACCTCTTTGAAACGGTGGTATTTGCCCTCGTAAGAGAAGCTGGGCTTGGTCCAGGCTTGCTCGATGACATCGAGGATCTCGCGGAAGCGGTCCCGGCTTTCGGCATAGGACACGCCATAGGCCTCGTAGGTTTGCGCCACGCCGCTGCGGCCCACCCCGAAAATCAACCTGCCGTGGCTCAGCTGGTCCACTGTCGCGGCCTCCTCGGCGAGCCGCAGGGGGTGGCACAGAGGGAGGACTTGAACGGCGATGCCGATCTTCATGCGGCGGGTGCGTGCGGCGATCGCGCTGGCGATGCTGAGCGGCGCCGAGAGCACCGACCGTCGCGGCTCGAAATGCAGTTCGGCCAGCCACATTACATCGAGCCCCAACCGCTCGGCCTCGTCCACCTGCTCCATCGCCTCGTCAAAGGCCTCGCTCTCGGCTCGGCCCGGAAGCGACGGAAACTCGTGAAACATGCCGAATTCCATACTTTTTCTCGCCTGTTTGTGCCCGCATGAACGTCCCAGCCTAGCCAAGCGCGGCAAGTGATGCCAAGCGCGGAGTCGCTTTGACCAGGCTACTTATCGATTTATCGATTTGCACAATAACGTGCTGCTGGCGACCAGACTGCGGAAATCACAACGCCTCACCGATGCGCTGGCTAATGTCCTGCGCGACTGGTTCCAAGCAGTGATCGGCGAGCACCCCGCCGACATGCAGACCTTGGTCAAGCTTTTCGAGCGGAACGCCGGCGACACCGCCGCACCGCAGAATTAAACGAGCAATGCAACTTTCTCACAGAAAAGATGACCATATTGTGACTCTTTTAAAAATCGGGAGGCCTCCCGGTCGAAGACTTGAAAGTGAGCCGAAATCAAGAGCTTAAAATAGCTTGGATTTTAGCCAAAACGATAGGCCTGTTACGAAGTCGGCAACTCGCGCCTGTTCGTGCCTGGTTTTTCAACAGACTTATCCACAAGCAGTGGATGGTTTGGCTGCAGTCGGGCAGACGCGCATGCGCGGAAATTCGCGTGCTTGGCAGGCGACTATGATTCAGAATAACGCTGCTCTAAACCTCACGATTGCGGATCCTGTGACATGCCCCGAGAAGTCGTATCCGAACTCGCCCCGACTGGCGTCCTGCGTGCCGCCATCAATATGGGAAATGCCTTGCTGGTAACGGGACGGACCCGATCGGGCGACCCGGAAGGGGTCGCTCCCGATATGGCCCGCGAGATCGCCTCGCGACTCGGCGTGCCGGTCGTCTATGTGCCCTATGCGCGGCCAGGAGAGCTGGCGGATGCGGCAGGAAGCGGCGTCTGGGACATCGGGCTCATCGGCGCCGAGCCACAGCGTGCAGAAAAAATCACCTTTACCCCCGCCTATGTCGAAATCGAGGCAACTTATCTGGTGCCGGCCGGCTCGCCTTTGAAGGCGGTCGCCGAAGTCGACCGCGCCGGGGTGCGCATCGCGGTGACCGCCCGCAGCGCCTACGATCTCTGGCTCGAGCGCAACATCAAGCACGCCCAGCTTATCCGAGCGGAAGGCGGGGATGCGACGTTCGAGCAATTCGTTGACGAGAAGCTCGAAGCTTTGGCCGGTCTCCGGCCGCGGCTGGTCGAAGACGTGCAAAAATTGCCGGGCGCGCGCATCCTCGATGGGCAATTCACTGCTGTCCAGCAGGCTGTGGGGACGGCTCGTCAAAACACCGCCGGGGCCGCATTCCTGCGCGACTTCGTCGAGGAGGCGAAGGCTTCGGGGATCGTCGCGAAACTGATCGAACGCCACAAGGTTGTCGGCCGGCTCTCGGTTGCGCCGCGGGCCTGAGCGAAAATGGCCAGTGATATCCCTGCCGAAATCGGCTTTCTGACGATCGCCGAGGCCTCCCGACTGATCGAACGCAAGAAGCTGTCCCCGGTCGAGCTGACATCAGCGCTGGTCCGACGCGCCGAATTATTGGATCCGCAGATCAATGCATATCTGTTGCCGACCTCGGAAAAGGCGCTTGCCCAAGCCCGCGATGCCGAACAGGAAATCATGGCGGGCGCCTATCGCGGCGCGATGCACGGCATTCCATTTGGCCTCAAGGACATTTATTCGACCGCCGGCGTTCGCACGACCGGTCATTCGAAGACCTGCATCGATACCGTCCCCTCTTGCGATGCGACGACCGTAACAAAGCTCTACGCCGCTGGTGCCGTCTTGATGGGCAAGCTCGCGACCCATGAATTCGCGCATGGCGGCCCGTCCTTCGATCTGCCCTGGCCGCCGGCGCGCAATCCTTGGAATCGCGACCATTTCACCGGCGGTTCGTCGAGCGGTTCGGGCGCCGCCGTGGCGGCGGGCTTCGTCCCGGGGGCGCTCGGCTCGGACACCGGCGGCTCGATCCGGGGCCCGGCCGCGCTGTGCGGCATCGTCGGGCTGAAGCCGACTTACGGCCTCGTCAGCCGCCACGGCGTTTACGCCAACTCGTTCAGCTTCGACCATGCCGGTCCGATGACCTGGACGGTCGAGGATT
>JBJMQW010000378.1:0-5386 GCA_045802495.1 Allostellaceae bacterium
CCAACCGTATATCGGTGGATGCGGGCCAGCAGCCGCCGGTCGCACCATTCTTCGGCCGCGGCATTCGGCGTGAAGCGCCCGCGCATCGCAAAGCCTTCGGTTTCGAGCGCAATCAGCGCGATCGAAACATCCTTCGGTTCGAGCCCCATTGGCACTGCCAGAGCGGCTTCGCTGACCGGCCCCAGCCCCTCCAATCGGCCGCGCAGTATTTCGATCAGGGCGTCGGCTTCCGGCCACTCGCGTTCAGCGTAGGCTTGCGGCGCGGCAATCGCGGGTTCGACCCGAGCCTCAGGCCAAAGCGCCCGGAACTGCGGCAACCGCTCTGCGGCGATCCACAGCGTCGTCCGTGGCGCAGAGACACAGGCAACGCGCTTGTCGCGCGCCAGCTCCACCAGCCACTCGCTCCAGCCGGATGATTCCTGCGCTTCCTCGACACTCACAAAGCCTAGCCAAACCAGCGCATCGTGCAGCTCGTCGGCGTTGGCCGGGTCGGGCCATGCCTCGGCTTGCACCCGCGCGATCGCCTCATTGTCGAGACGCCCGATGTCGCTCGCGGCCCCTGGGCCCAACCATCGGCGGCTCATCACAGCCTGCGTCCTGCGCTCTTCCAAAGGCGCATCGTCGAGATAGGCGTAGGGCCGCGCCGACAGGACCTCGAGAGCAAGCGGCGACGGCTCGGTCAGATCGCGCGTGACCACGTGGATCTCGCCAGCTTCGAGCTTTTGGAGCAACCGCTCGAGGCCACCGATATCCATCGCGTCGCCGAGACAATCGGTAATCGTCTGACGGATCAAGGGATGGTCCGGGATCTCGCGTTCGCCGACCAGGTTTTCGGCGCAGGCGACCTGATCGGGGAAGATCGCCGCGATCAAATCCTCGGCCGCCATGCGCGCGAGCTGCGGCGGCACTTTCTTGCCGCCACGGAAGCGCGGCAATGCCAGCGATACGCCCGCGACCCAGCGCCAGCGCGTGATGAACATTGGCGCATCTAGCAACGCCTCCATCAGGAGCCGCCGGATGCTGGCAGAATGGAGGTAGCGCGGAACGTCGGCGAGGTCGAAGCTGTGCGCCTTGGTCAGGGACAGCACGATATTGTCCTCGGTCGCGGCGGCCTGCAGCTCGAAATTGAATTTACGGCAGAACCGCTTGCGGAGCGCCAACCCCCATGCGCGGTTGAGGCGGCTGCCATAGGGCGAATGAATGACCAGCTGCATGCCGCCGACCTCGTCGAAGAAGCGCTCGATGACGAGGGTCTCGCGGGTCGGCAAGACGCCCAGCGCGGCCAGACCCGAGCCGAAGTAATCCTGGATTTGCGCGGCAGCAGGCTCGGCGATGCCGATCTCTTCCATTAGCCAGGACAGCGTGTTGGCGCTTCCAGTATCAACCACCGATCTTTGGGTAAATCCGGCCCGCAATCTGGAAACGGACTCCGACAGCTCGTCCGTGCGGCCCGGCGCCTCACCGAGCCAGAACGGAATGCTCGGCGCCATTCCTTCGGCATCCTCGACGCGCACCGTGCCGCGCTCGACCCGCCTGATGCGGTAGGCCGTATTGCCGAGCTGGAAGATGTCGCCGGCCATGCTTTCGACCGCGAAATCCTCGTTCACGGTTCCAATGATCTGGTTTTCGGGCTCGAGCAGCACCTGGTAGTCGGCATTGTCGGGGATCGTCCCGCCGGAGGTCAGCGCAGTCAGCCGTGAGCCCCGCCGTCCGCGCAATTTGCGGTTCACCGCGTCGTGGTGAATGAGCGCGCCTCGCCGTCCGCGGCGAGTGGTGAAGCCTTCCGCCAGCATTCTAAGCACGGCGGAAAATTCTTCGCGCGGCAGGGATCGATAAGGCCAGGCGCGGCGAAACAGTGTGTAGAGATCCTCCTCGCTCCATTCCTGGGCCGCGACCTCGGCAACGATCTGCTGCGCGAGTACATCGAGCGGCTGTTCGGGAACTGAAAGGCGGTCGAGCTCGCCGCGGCGAATGCTGTCGAGCAGAGCCGCACATTCGACAAGCTCGTCGCGCGACAGCGGGAAGAGCCGACCCTTGGGGGTGCCAGTGACGGCGTGCCCTGATCGCCCGACGCGCTGCAAGAAGGTGGCGATCGAGCGCGGTGAACCGATTTGACAGACCAGATCAACGTCGCCGATGTCGATGCCGAGCTCGAGCGAGGCGGTCGCCACCAGCGCCTTAAGGGCGCCGCTCTTCAGCCGCTGCTCGGCATCGAAGCGCTGCTCCTTGGCGAGGCTGCCGTGGTGCGCCGTCACATGCTCGGCGCCGAGGCGCTCCGAGAGCTGCCGGGTCACCCGCTCGGCGAGCCGGCGGGTATTGACAAAGATCAAGGTCGTGCGGTGCGCTTCGATCAGCTCTGTCAGCCGGTCATAGACCTGCTCCCAAACCTCGCCCGACATGACGGCCTCAAGTGGCGAGGACGGAAGCTCGAGAGCGAGGTCGCGCGCCCGTCGATGGCCGGTGTCGATGATCCGGCACTCGGCGCTCGGCCCGACCAGAAATCGGGCAGTCGCCTCGATCGGCTTCTGGGTGGCCGAGAGACCGATGCGCTGGAGACTTTCGCCGCACAGCGCCGCCAAACGTTCGAGCGAGACCGCCAGATGCGAACCGCGCTTGTTTGGCGCCACCGCGTGGATCTCGTCGACGATGACAGTGCGCGTCGTCGCCAGCGTCTTTCGACCGGATTCTGAGCCAAGCAGGATGTAGAGCGACTCTGGCGTCGTGACGACGATATGCGGCGGCATGCGGCGCATGCGCTCGCGCTCGCCGGGAGCCGTGTCTCCGGTGCGCACCCAGGTACGGATCTCGAAGTCCGGCAAATCCCGCCGGCGGAGCGCCTCGCGAATGCCGGCGAGCGGCGCTTCGAGATTGCGCTTGATGTCGTTCGACAATGCCTTGAGCGGCGAGACGTAGACGATATGCGTCTGGTCTTCGAGCCGCCCCTCCACCCCTTGGCGGACCAGCGCGTCAATCGCCGCAAGAAATGCCGCGAGCGTTTTGCCCGATCCCGTTGGCGCCGCGATCAGGGTGTGCAGACCCGCCCGAATTGCGGGCCAGGCTTGCCTCTGCGCCGTGGTCGGGGCGCGAAAGCTGTGCTCAAACCATTCGGCGACGGCAGGGTGAAACAGGGAGGCGGGCGTCACGATGGGCAAGACAATAAAGGTGTGGGCATGTGGCGAGCGCGACCGGATTCGAACCCAGGGACCTGCCTATTAACAAATAGGCAGTGCACCCTTCGCGGAGTTTTAAGAATAAACCGCCGGTGCCTGCAAGCCGCTAATCTCGACCTATTGTTACGCGAGGTAGGGCGAAATTGAAGATTGCGAAGCGGCTGTGGAGCGCCTGACGGCGTTGCGCGCGCACGGGAGGCGGGTGCTCTATAGGAACGAGGAGCCGACGGGTTTGGCGTCCCCGTGTCCGACAGACCGGGATGCTGACTTATGGAGAGGCCACCTCTGCCGCGGGGCCGGTCAATGCATCTCCGGGCAAAGGAGCGGCGCCGAGTTGGGGGATCACCCGACGCCGCTCCGCTCGGCCTTGCCCAGCCGGACGTGATTGCCAAGCGGGTCCTATCGTATGCAAGAGAGGGTCAACAAAGGGTCAGCGCTTAATCGTCCCCCCACGCCGTCCTTCTAAAATCGGGCGGCCGGCAGTCGATCGGCGGCCTCTATCGACCAGGGAAAGGGGCCGAAGGAGTTGAGCGACCTGGCGATATTTCCCGCTCGCGACCGGGCTTGTCGTGGCCCATCAGCTCCGCGAACTGACCCGGCGATAGCCATCTACGGAAAGAATTAAATTCAAATCCGGGCACCTGTTCCGCCAGACCTCTCAGCAGACGGGTGATCATCGGGTAGTCGGCCGGACCATAAAAGGCCATGTCGGCTGCCAGATCGATCTCATGCTCGAATGCCACGTCGAGCAACGAGAGATAGTCTCGCAGCGTTTGCGCGGGTGCTTGCTGGATTTTGCCTACGAGAGCGTTGATCTCCAGCAATAAACGGGCTTGCCGCATCCGCATTGGTGCGACATCCGCGCCCCGGTTGCGTGCATATTCGATCGCCGCGGCGAGCTCATGGTGTTCGTTCTCGAGCTTCACCCACAACTCATGCAGCGCATTGATCGAGGAGCGCGCCCTTCCGCTCACGGTCTGCCCTCTCCTACCGGCCACGAGACGCCCCTGCGGCCCCGCACGCCTTGGTAAAAGATTAGCCGCTGGCGCGTGATCGAGGGTGTCCAAAAACCGTCAATTTCGCGCCCGGTCGAATGTCGTCCGGCATGCGCGCCGGACGATCCCGGCCGACGCGCAGACCCCGTCGCGGATAGACGCCGTTAGTGGGTAACGAGACGGCGCTCGACGGCTGCCGCCTTAATCGCTTTCTGTAATTTCTCGAAGGCCCGTACCTCGATTTGCCGCACCCGCTCGCGCGAGATGCCGTATTGCTGGGATAAATCCTCGAGCGTCGTCGGGTTTTCCCGCAAGCGCCGCTCCGACAGAATGTGCCGCTCACGGTCGTTCAAATGAGTCATCGCCTTTTCGAGGAGGTCCCGGCGCAGTCCAAGCTCTTGACGATCGCCCAGTCGCGTCTCCTGGCTCTCGCTCTCATCGACCAACCAATCCTGCCACTCGCCTTCACTGTCCGACCTGAGAGGCGCGTTCAGCGAGTGATCGGGGCTCGCCAGCCGCCGATTCATGCTGACGACATCGGCCTCCGGCACATCGAGCTCGGTCGCGATCTTCTTTAAATTCTCGGGTGAGAGGTCGCCCTCCTCCATTGCCTGCAACTGGCCCTTCAGCTTGCGCAAGTTGAAGAAAAGCTTCTTCTGCGCTGCCGTGGTGCCCATCTTGACCAGCGACCAGGAGTGCAAGATGTACTCTTGGATTGCGGCGCGAATCCACCACATTGCGTAGGTCGCAAGCCGGAAGCCGCGGTCGGGGTCGAAGCGTTTGACGGCCTGCATCATGCCGACATTGCCCTCGGAGATCAGTTCGGAGAGCGGCAGGCCGTAACCCCGATAGCCCATCGCGATTTTGGCGACGAGGCGGAGATGGCTGGTCACGAGGCGGTGTGCGGCCTCTGAATCTTCATGCTCCTTCCAGCGCTTGGCCAGCATGTATTCCTGCTCCGGCTCGAGCATCGGAAACTTGCGGATCTCCTGCAGGTACCGGGTGAGGTTTCCTTCCGAGGAAATGGAAGGTAGCGAAAGGGTAGCCATTTGACGATTGTTGCTCCGTTCGAATCGGTGATGAGCAAACGCTGGAGGACAGCGCCGCGATCCCCCGACGCACATACCCTACTAATATAGTGGGAAATTGTCCAGTTTAAAGTCGCTCTAAACTTTGCAAAAGGCCGTGAAGATCGGGCGGCAGCGGGCTGTCGAACTCGAG
>JBJMQW010000379.1:0-3553 GCA_045802495.1 Allostellaceae bacterium
CGCGCGTTGTTTTTGCGCGCGGGCCTGCTCCTTGCGCCGCCGGAGATTGTCTCGTAAGGCATTCGCCAGCCGCTCCTCGCGCGCAGCGCGCTCGCGACTTAATCGGGACGAAACTCGCGGAGGCTCGCTCATCGCATCATGCAACGAAAAGGCCCAGCCTCTGTCAAGCGCACGCGAACTCTCGGGCGGTCCCGAATCTGGGGACGTGCCTGCCTTGCCAATGTCCGGGCCGTCGTGTATGTGCTTGCCGCCTCTCGCGGGACTGGTCTGAGGCCCGGCGCTGCCGTAGCTCAGTGGTAGAGCACCCCCTTGGTAAGGGGGAGGTCGTAGGTTCGATACCCACCGGCAGCACCATATTTTTCAATGACTTGCGGATTGGTTTTCGATCTATCAAAGAGGCCGTACCTCCGGAATACCGACGCTACGCGCTTGACCCCCCGCCCCATCGGCGCTATCGCACCATCATTGCACATCGCCGGAGCGTGGAATGAAAACCAGTCTAGGGTCGAAGTGGGACTGTTCACCCGAATGGCGGCTGCGTCAGCCGTGGCCGCCGGGGATGCGCTTCAGCAATGCCCGGACGGAGCGCATCATAGACCGGCGCCGGCCGCCGAAACCCGTCAACGTGATGGGCTGTGCCGGCGGGGCGTGCGCCGAGAGCGTCTTCGCCGAAAACGTGATGTGGGAGCCCCACCCAGGAAGAGGCGGGCGGCGCCCTTGTTCCCTTCCATTGGTCACTTCGCCAACCTGACGCCGCGCGGCCGGGGCGCTGGGCTGCGGGAATGTCTCGGGACCGTCCCCCAAGTAGCCGCCGACGCCTAACTCGCGTGTACGGGGCGCGCAGGTGCCTTAGTAACGATCGCGCAACGCTTTCTCGGCATGATTGAGCGCATGTCAGATGACAACCAGTTGACGTTGCGACAGATCGACCAAGCCCGCGGCGCCATCGCCGACGACCTCGAATTCCTCAAAGCGCAAATCGCGCAGCTGCCGAGCCGGGATTACGTCAGCCGGCTCGCGCTGATGGCGACAGCTACGGTGTGGGCGCTGATCGGCGCCGTCGCGATGGTGCTCACCTAATGATCGACGAACTGGCCTGGCGCCGATCGAGCAGCACCCATTATCGAAAATTGGCGGCGTGGCTTCGCGAGATGGATGGATCAGGGCTGATCACCTGGACCGAAGGACCCCCCGATGGGGCGATCACAAATAGCGACACCCTGGAGCGCGCCCCGCCATCCCGGCTAGCCGTCAATCAGTTTCCCAGCCCATGTGCTTCCTAGAAGCGTTGAGCAGCAAGCCTCCCCGCTTGCTCGAATGCCTTAATCACGCTCGCGCGGACCAGCCCGTCGCGCAACCAAAGCCCTATCGTGACTGAAGCCTCAGCGCGAACACCGGCCCGTCCGGCCGCCCCATACGCGATCGCCGCGGCCATTTCGCGCGGAGAATATCCTTTCTCGTATCCCCGTTGCTGTGCCCTTTGCCGAATTTCCTTTGACACCGACGTCGGCTCGATCCCGAGCTTCCACAGCGCGTGGTTCATCGCGAACACATAGAAGAACCGTTTGAGCATCGCAGCCTCGGCAGACGCGTTCCCCGAAGGTGCTCGATTCTGTGACTCGCGAAATCGGTTTATATTCCGTGGTTAAGCGCCTCATCTACAGGTCATGCACATTGACCTTTCCGACGACGAAACCGCCGCGGTCTTGCGGCTGCTGCGCGAGACCATTAATGACGACGCTATCCGCTCTCGCCTCGAGTTCGCGCCCTTCAGGCGGTCCTCGACAAACTCGATCCGCCGCCGGCGCGCGAGCCCTTGCCGCCGCTAAGAAACTATGAGCCACCGCGCTTCGTCCGGGGGAAGGCCGACGGCGCGGGTGAAACCCTACCGCGGCCGCCGACGCCGCGGCGCTCGATCACGGCGATCGTGTGGTAGCGCCACATTCACCTACTTCGGCGGAGGCTGAGAGCACGCCTACCATCGGTCAACAAACGGCATCCCTAATACGCCGTCGCACATCTCATCAAATCTGTGTCGCTGCTGTCGTGAGCGTGACCGGGCGAGCGTCAAAGACGCGTAAGATCAAAGATTGCCGCTCGGCTATCGATCGGACAGGGCAAACCCATCGACTCGGCAGATATTGACATTTCGCTGTAATACATCGCTACCATTGTCATATATGAACTTTAGATCATACCGGCAGTGGCCTGTCCGGTCATCAAAATCCACAAGCACAGAATTTGCAGGCAGTAAGAACCCGTCAACCAAAAGATCTTCTCGCCAGCGCCCGCTTCCGACCTCTGCGATGTAAATTTCGACTATTGTCATTCTAGTGTTGTTCGTGAATTGAACATGCCGGTCTAACGCCACGGCAGGACCCTCAGGGGCGGCCTGCAACGCGCATAAGATCGATCCGGCCATCGCGGCGGAACCCAATATTTTAACCATGTGCCACCCTCTTGGGTTGCTCGGGCTTAGGACGCAGGTGGTCCAGCCGGTGCAATCTAAGGTATTTGGCGGCCCTCGTCTGTGAAGAGCTTCACATTCGTGACAATTTTTTCAAATTATCGTTCTCCGGATATTACAAGGGAACCGGTTTTTAAAAATACAATATGTCGGCATTCCAAAATATAGTTAACAATATTGTTTTAGGGCCGTGAAACGCATCTTAATTGATGCTTAATTAGAAGTTCACCGGATCAAGCGTCGCCTGGAAGAGGCCCGGCGAGTGGTGGCGAAAGTCGAATTGGGTGCCGGGCGAGCTTTATCCGCGGGTTGGCCTCATCGTCATAACCTGGCAGTGCGGCTCCAGCGTGCATGCGCTTGCCTACAACCGCGACACCTTGAATGTGAACGCTGGCGATGCCCAAAGCGGCGGGTGCCACCCACGCCAGCAATGGCCGCCTTTTGTCTGCGCGGGACGTGATTTTCCCTCGCCGAAGACGGACGAAGGAGTGATCTGGCCCCACAAGCATCCGCCATCCGAAGAAAAGGTGTACGAGCCACCGCGAGCAAAGCCGGGCCAGCGCCGAGGCAGACGGTAACAGCCACAATCCATCGTTTGACTGATCGACCCGCCGCAACTAGAGCAAACAGGAAACTCTTGCCTCAGGCGGAGACGACAAAGGTGACGTTAACGCCCGGACACCTTTCCCAAAGAGCAGCAGAAAATCCTGCGCGCCGTTGCCCTGGCTTACCGGCGGGTGATACGGGCGCCTGCCGAGGCCGCCGAGACCCGCGCCGAAATCTCACGACGGGATCAGAAGCGTCAGCGTGAGGCGCTTGCGGCGGCGACGGCGGAGTACAGGCGGCTAAGTCCAGCGGCGCGCTGCGATCAGCTCGCGGTGTCAGGCGAGGTTAACCGGATGATCGCGGCGGCGATCAATGTCGACCCGAAGTGGTTCTGGCATGGTCCGGAGGCATGACGCTGGTATCTAATTTGTCCCCCGATTGGTGCATAACCCTGTGGAGAGAACCGCCGAGCTGGGCGTCGTCACAAGGCGGATCTTAACATTTCTGTGACACGCCTAAAAAAGCGGCAGAGACGATCAA
>JBJMQW010000380.1:0-6456 GCA_045802495.1 Allostellaceae bacterium
CGCGCCACTGACCCACTAATGTTGTGCCGGTCTTCAGCACGATGCCGGGATCGAAGGAAACAGCGCCTTTATCCAACCCTCCAGCCAGGCTCTGCAGGCGCCGCTGCAGCGCCAGGCTGGGACCGCGATGGACGCGCTCTTGCAGTTTGTTGGCAAACGTTCGGATCATCAGATCGCGACTGAGGCCCAGAGGCGGACCCGTGCGATGCAATTTGCGCCAAGCAAACCGCAGCTCGTGCGTCGACCGATCGACCAACCCGGCAATTTCGTCTTCGAGCTCGGCCGAGCTCGGGTTACGCGGTCGGTTGTCCCGGTCGCCGCCTCGACCGAGAACGGGCGACGGCCCGCCAGGACCCAGGCGGGCCGAAGCGTCGTGGATTGGGGTGGGGCCCTCATAGGCTCGCCATTCGCCGAGAACACGAATTGGCTGGGCCATCCGGGGCGAGGCGGGAAGTCCAATCTGAAAAGTCTTTAGGTTCTAAAGACCTTTTGACCCCGCGCACAGTCGGCTACCGGGCGCTGAGGCGGCTGGGATTCCGGGAACGCGTCGGACCACCCCCAAGGTAGCCGCCAAAGACTAAATCGCGCCAGCGGGCTCCGCAGGCGCACTAGGCGGCAATTTTCCATTTAATTCAGATGTCGTCGAGGGCATCGGGAAGCGCGCCGTCCCACGAAAGCTCCGGGTCCTGCCTAAGCGCGGCCGCAATGCGCTGACCCAGATCCTTTGGCAATTTCTTTGCCGCCACCCGCTTTGAAATCCCCGGCATCGCTTTTCGAAGCGTCTCGTCGACAAGCCGGCGCTCGATGATGCGGCGCGCATGTCGCTCGAGGGTGTCTGCATCCGGGAGCACTTTGGCGACGCCGTGCTGCTCGAATTTCCTTTCGAGGAAGGCAATGAAGTCGCCGCTGGTCAGCGCATTCAACTCGACGCGCGCCGTTCGGAGGAACGCAATCTCTTCCGTTGAGGCGCCGTGGCGTCGGAGCGTGGCGCTGACTTTAGACCAGTCGTTCTTCGTCGCGTAGCGCTCGGAGAGCAGACCATCGACGTCTGGGAGGCGTAAACCGATATCGACGAGTGGGATCTGGTTGCGAAACCGATGGACTCGGCTGCTGGTGCCGAGCGTGCCGAATATCGAAAATCCGCTGACATCGAAGTCGTGCAGGACAAGCACCTTGGTGACGCCGCGCAATGCGAGATGGTCGAGCAGCAGCCGGGCGGCAGAAACGCTCATTCCTTTTGTGGACATCATTGCGATATCAAAGCGATCCGCAACCAGAGCGGCTTCCAATTGCGGGTCGAAACCCTCTTTTTCGATAAAGAGGACAGTCTCGTAGCGATTTTCCGGCCCCAGGGTCGGATAGAGGCCATCAGTGTCGATCTTGGGCGCGCCCGGTTTCAGGCGGCCGTCGAGGTATTCCAAGACCTCGGATGTGCCGAGCGAGATGACGCGGCGAGTGTGCGGTTCACTAAAATGTCCGCGCGCATCCCAGTTGATCCGCCAATTGTCGCAATCGTACGTTGCCATGTAGTCGCGCAGCAGCGTCTGCAGGAAGTAGCCGCTTTCGAGACTGTCGCGACCGGTCTCGTGCAGGATTTGGCGCCGCGCCGCGTAGTAGATCTGGCGCGCGTTCACCGGCAGCGTGCCATTGCTGCTGGCGTGGAGGTACGCATCTTCCATTACATCAAAGGCGGCGTCCTTTATGGTCACCTTGCGCACCCGAGTGAGGCGATCACGCCGGCGCAGCGAGGCAGACGCGTTACGCTCTTCGGCCTTGCGCTGCTTCGTCCAATCCCTCCTCACCGTTTCGGTGAGGCTGATGATCGCGTCTAATGGAGTTGAATGTTTCGCCATGCCTCAGCCTCCGGTCACGATGGAGAGAGACGGCCACACGCCCGGAACAACCAAGGCCGTCTTGCCCCGGTCGGTGTAATCGGCCCGAGGACACGCATAGTGCAGAACCACGACAATTGGCTCGTCTGCGGCCGCGCGCAGCTGTTTCAGGTGACCTTCGAGCCCTTCGCCGCCATACCGCCGGAACGAGCGGAAGGGATTGCCGATGCCGACCGAATAATTGACGCCGGCAATAATCCGGCGCCGATCGTTTTTCTCGGGGCAGTATCCAAAGGCCGTCTCGACAATCCACGGCAACCCTTCGATCACGCCGCTGGCTTTTCCATATTTGAAGGTCTTTTCGTGGACACCGGCCTCTCGGAAGCACGCCAGCAGATGATCGCGGCCAATGAGCCCGAGCGCCTGGGGCGTTACTGGCCGGCTGTGTTTTTGGCAGGCCGCGAGCAGTCGTGCAATGTCATTGCGACGAGGCGCGCCGTCCGCTCCGAACAGCGACGCAAGCGCGGCGCGGGACATCCCGGTTTCATCCAGCACGAGCTTCTGTTTCGCGCTGCCCGAGAAGCCGCGAAGCTCGGCGAGGAACTCCCGGACCAGGCGTTCGCGGCCGGTATCCGCATCGCGAGCGACATGGGCGGCGATGTAGCGTTCGAACCGCGATAAATCGTACCAGTGCGCCGAGGTTGGTTCGCAGGCACGATATTTTTCCCATGCTTGATTCGATGGATTGCGGGCGACGCAGATTTCGTCATCCCAGCGCACATAAAGCTGCAGGTGCGGATTGAGCCAGGCGTAATCCTCGGCAATTTGTAAAAATCGCGACTTCGCGTCCTTCAGAATTGAGCAAGCTGAATCGGGCCACCGGATCGTCACCAGTGTGCCGATCGGTAGAGGCGACGGCGCCGTCTCGTGGAGGATGCGCGGCTCTTGCCGCAGGTGATCCACGTCGAAACGAATCTGATGCCTGATGCCTTTGGTTTCGATCAGCACCTCGCCCGAGGCGCCGTCGAGGGCGAACGGCATGGCGATCAGGGTTTTTAGTGCATTGCCCTGCGCGCCGCGCGTCGGGCTGCAATAGGCCTCCCGAGAAGAAACCCGAACGCTGTAGTCGAGAACGCTGGTGATCGTGCCGGGGGGGATACCGGGGCCGTCGTCGCGCACCGTAATCTCTCCGGTCCGGGTGTCGACTGAAACGCTGATATACGGCGCGCTCCGATGCTCCTCCGTGGCATCGATGGCGTTGTCGAGCAGCTCCTTCAAGACCACCAAAGGCCAATCGGCAGCCTCGTGCCCGGTCTGCGCGACAAGCTCTTTGCGTCCACAGAACTCTAGGAGCCGGCTCGTCCGGAAAGTCTCGCGCCGCAGAAGCGTCATGGCCGCCGCCTCCGAACGCCGCGGCCCTTCATCAAAAATTCGATCCCAGCAGATTCCAACGCGCGCTGAATTTTCAGCAAAGTCTCCACCTGCGCAGGCGCGGTAGAAGCCGAGGTGTCGGTCACGAGCGCCCCGGGTCGACGCTTACCGGCTGATCCGCCTCTTCGGCCTCTAAGCCGCGCTCGATCAGTCTACGGATTGCCTCATTGCGGGTTGGGATCGGACGGTATTGGCTGCGCCATGTGTCGATGGCGTCGAGCTGAGACTGACGTGCGAGGAATGCGACTCGTTGTTCTATTGGCTCTTTCATTAATGGCACCATGCAACAATTCACTGTGCCCGTAGATGCGCATGGAGCGTGTTATCGACAAGGGGCGGAAGCGTGTCGCGCGCGCACTTTTACACAATATGCAGTGGTCCGCGCAACGCCGTCTTCATTGATATTGATTTTACTTCAGGCCACCCCCGAAAGGCCCCAATTGTGCGGTCGCGCGATCCGACCGCACAAACACATTGGGGGAAAGCTTTAATGCTCGATCGGGCTAATGGCGGATTTAGCCATTAGCTTCCGGCTCGCCAAAGCCGATGCATCGCGGCTGCACCACCGTCCGCAGGCCCTGAATGATCACATCCCATCCCACGAGGGGGTCGATTGAATCGCGGAAATATTCGATCTGCGCGACGAGTCCAGCCAACGAAACGGCGGGTGTTTTGGCAATTCGGTTTTCGACGTCAATAAGCCGATCGACTGTTTCCGCTTCCTCGCGGCGGAGCGCCGCACAGCCAGAGGCTTCACGGATTTCATCCCTACGCGCCTGGCCCGCCCGGAAAGCCTCGATAGCCGGGGCGAGGATCTTCTTGTCAAAAGCCGCGGACACATCCTCTCGGCGATCTTTCGCGCAAGCCAGGAACGCTATCTTCCGCAAGAGGTCGATCACCGTATTGGCGATCGGCGTAACGGATGGCGCGCTCTCGTGCATCCCCGCCGCTGAAGATCGCGATCTCGATGGACTCCCGTCGTCGTCTAGCTTCTCAACGCGCCAGTCACCAATGTGAGCGCGATCCCGGAACACCTTGGCGCGAAAATCATCCGAGTTTGGGCCGCTCACGTCCATCGCCCTCGCATTGTCGCATTTCCCGAACGCCACCTGGCGTCAATTCGTTGCCGAACATGGACTCGCAGCGGTTGGTTAAGCCCCTCATCTACAGGTCATGCAGATTGACCTATCTGAGGACGAGTCGGCCGCCCTGGCGCGGTTGCTCCGCAAGGCGATCGACGATGACAAACATCCGCTGTCGCCTCGAATTCGCATGCTGCAGGGTATTCTTGACAAGATTGATCCGCCGCCCGTCCGCGAGCCCTTGCCGCCGCTAAAAACCTACGAACCGCCTCGCACCGTCCGCGGAAGACGACGGCGGTAAAGCACGGGAAGTCACGACTCGAGCGGTTGTGATGTTTGACTGATCCGACCGACAAGGTTAGAACAAACAGGAAACCCTTGAAGCTGGTCAGGCGAGACGACGACGTGACTCTAACGCCTGGACATCTCACCGAAGAGCATCGGAAAATCGTGCGCGCCGTTGCCTTGGCCTACAGGAGGGTAATGCGGGCGCCTGCTAAGGCCGCCGTGACCCGCGCCGAAATCTCGCGGCGGGATCAGAAACGGCAAGCCGAAGCGCTTGCGGCAGCAACGGCGGAGTACAGGCGGCTAAGTCCAGCCGCGCACTACGATCAGCTCGCGGTGTCAGACGAGGTTAACCGGATGATCGCGGCGGCGATCAATGTCGACCCGCAATGGTTCTGGCACGGGCCGGGGGCGTGACGCTGGTATCTAATTTGTCCCCCGATTGGTGCATAACCCTGTGGAGAGAACCGCCGAGCTGGGCGTCGTCACAAGGCGGATCTTAACATTTCTGTGACACGCCTAAAAAAGCGGCAGAGACGATCAAAAATATAACTCGTTGAAATTGGTGAATTTCGGACTGAAATGGCACACCAGATGCTAAGCGTATGGGAACCAAGGAATTTGTCTTAATTTGTTACAATCTCCCCCATCATCCTGTGAATAGTTCGACTCGGACCGGCTGATTCTGTCGGTCGCGCCGTCAGTCGAGCGTCAAAGCGGCAAGTCCCTCAAAAAGGAAAGCCTCGCTATATGGAACGAGGCTCTAGGAGGCCCGAGTCCCCCTGGGGGACAGGAGCGGCTCGTCGTGATCCCTATATTGGCGTTAGCACCGTCATTTTAAGTCAGAGACCGCGCTTACCGAAGCATCCGGCGGGCGAAGGTGCTCACACGTGATTAAGAGCGAGCGCCGCCAGCCGGCCGTGCCCGGCGCCGACAGCGGTCTGCCGCCCCGAGAAGCCCCGCCGCGAGCCACGTGGCGCCCGCTGCGGTGAGAACGCGCAGCCACGTGGGCACGGTTCTAATGGCGATTTCCGCCATTAGCCGCCACCCGGATCGCCGAAGCCGATGGCTGCGGGCTCCGGATCGCCCCCGAACTCTCGCTCGAAGAAGGCGATCACCTCTCGCAGCGACGTTACGTCATCACGCGTCACTGAGAAGTCTATTAGGAAGCCGACGTCTTGTTGGCGAGCGTCCGTAGCTTTACGAGCGCGCTGGCGGGCGATATAGCGGCGCCAAGCGCGTCTTGCTCATGACACACCGGCTGGCTGAGTCTCCAGGTATTCGTCCAGGTCCAATTCGCCATCGCCTCGCGCTCGCGCGAGAAGCGAATTTGCTCGGCCATCGCATCGTCGATCTGTAATCCGGCATCCCTGAGCTGGGAGTAGCATAACCCCTTCCGGAAGATCATCCGTGGGTAGGCAAGGTGACTCTCGACCCGCGGCGAGCACTCCGTTCAGCCGACGGCGACAGCGGGTTACGCTGCCCATACCTGCCGTTCGATATAGCCGTCGGGATCGCCTCAGTTGGGTGGTGAGCTGACCTTCGCCGGAGCCACGTTGAACGGAAAGGTTGCGCCGTAAGCGGTTATTTGCCCGAGACCTCGATCGAGACGACCTCACGGTGGCCTAGGAACCGACACGAGGTCTTCAGGGCGCCCGACCGTGCCGGTGGATTTTCGTTGAGCGCCTGGGCGATGGGGCCGTCGATTGGGATGTAGAGTTCTGGGAGCGAGTCGTCAGCGGTATCCGGAACCTCCGAACTCTGATGACTGCTTGATCTTTGACCTGTTTCGCGGCGCGCGGCATGCTACATTTCGGTTATGGCGA
>JBJMQW010000381.1:0-18366 GCA_045802495.1 Allostellaceae bacterium
CACATAAAAAAGCCGGCGTCGATGGAACCGACACCGGCAAGGCTGCGGGTGGCAAGCCCGCGACAGGGAGACTTTGCCAAGCCGGACTGCGGAAAAAAGGCGAGCGTCCGGCGGCTCGCCTATGATTCGAACAGGCTATCGCGACAAAGGTTCCAGCAAAATACGGGACACGTGATGGTCACCGCCAAATGCTTTGCGCAGTCTCAGGCAGCACGGGTGGGATGCAGCCGCTGGTCCGCTCGACGCACCCATTCCCGTCGCCGAAGCGTTGCGGTATCAACAGCAATCTCGGAACGCAGAGGTACACCGTTTAACCGCCGCGGCGCCAGTGAGGGCGCTTTCGAAACGGTCGCGGTGGCCGCTTCAGGGATGCTGCCCGTCAGCCTCCGCAAAGCGTCCCGGCCGCGCGAGAGGCGAGAGCGGACCGTCCCGACGGGTACTCCGAGAATCGCCGCGACCTCCTCATAGCGCATTCCTTCCAGGCCAATGAGCAGAACCACCAAACGCTGCTCCTCGGGAAGCCTGGCAATCGCGCGCGCCAAATCCCGCAGCTCAAGGCGCTTTCCTTGTTGCGCCGGACGGCTGAGGAGCGGCTCGCTTTCGTGGTAGCCGACCGAAACGCCTTCCCGCACGGCGCGCCTTATGTGGTTGACATATTGGTTGTGAAGGATCGTGAACAGCCAGGCTCGGAGATCCGATCCTTCTTGCCAGAGGTGCAGTTTGCCGAGAGCGCGGGTCAGGCAGTCCTGGACGAGATCATCGGCGGTCACCACGTCGCGCGTAAGAGCCCGCGCGTAGCGGCGAAGGCGCGGGATCTCGGCTTCGATATCCCGGCGAGTATCGGTCACAGCCACTCCTCTCGTAGATTCGATCAACCCTTGGGCCGATCCGGACGGGCGGGAGTGTAGGAGCGGGCCGTAATCCGATGATGTCAGCCCAGCCGGTTTTGTGTAAGATTTTGTAACTATATGTATGGTGGCCGCGAGCGAATCTCGACGGGCGATCGTGATCCTACCGGTCGAGCCAGACCAAACATAAGGGGCGCCGAGGTTGGCGGATGAGTGATAACGGTCATATTCTGATTGTCGACGATCAGCGGGAGATCTGCGATCTCGTCCAGGAGTATTTGGCCGGCGAGGGGTACAGGGTGTCGACCGCCCAAGACGGCGCCGGGATGCGCAAGATCATGGCCCAAGCCCGGGTCGACCTCGTGATCCTGGATCTGATGCTCCCCGGAGAGGACGGTCTCAGCCTGGCTAGGTGGCTGCGGGAGGAATCGAGTGTCGGGATCATCATCCTGACCGGCCGCGGCGAGATCGTCGACCGCATCATTGGTCTCGAAATGGGCGCGGACGACTACCTGCCGAAGCCGTTCCACCTCCGCGAGCTGCTGGCGAGGGTCAAGAGCGTATTGCGTCGCGCCTCAGCGCACGGCATTGAGGCTCAGGGGGCCACGTCCCGATCAAAAGCCAGCTTCGCCGGCTGGAATTTGGATCTCTCCAGCCGCGAGCTGTACTCTCCTACCGGAAAGGAGGTGCGCCTTACGACCGGGGAATTCGACCTGCTTGCCGCGTTCGTCAATAATGCAAACCAGGTGCTGACGCGCGATCGCTTGCTGGATCTCGCGCGGAATCGCGAAGCAGGCCCATTCGACCGGACCATCGACGTCCAGGTCGGGCGGCTGCGGCGCAAGCTCGAGGACGATCCGCAAAGGCCGACGATCATCAAGACGGTGCGCGGCACCGGCTATATCTTCACCCCTCCGGTCGAGGTAAATTGAGGGCGACTGGCGCGCCTCGCGGTTCACACCGTGAGATAGCTGCGCACCGCCGCTTCGTTCATATCCTCGCGGCGGCCGGAAAGGTCGATCTCCCCGCGCTGCATCACGAGGTAGGAGGCAGCGAGGTCGCGGGCGAATTCGAAATATTGTTCGACCAGCAGGATCGCCATGTCCCCGCGCGCGGCGAGAGAGCGGATGACGCGCTCGATGTCTTTGATGATTGAGGGCTGAATGCCTTCGGTGGGCTCGTCCAAGATCAGCAAGCGCGGCCGCGTGACGAGCGCGCGCCCGATCGCCAGCTGCTGCTGCTGTCCCCCCGAAAGATCGCCGCCGCGGCGGTGCAGCATCTCCCTTAGGGCGGGAAAGAGGGAAAAAATCTCGTCCGGAATGCTGCGCTGGCTGCGCGGCAACGGCGAGAAGCCGGTCTCGAGGTTTTCGAGCACGGTCAGCCGCGGAAAAATCTCCCTGCCCTGCGGCACCAGCGCCAGCCCGGCGCGCGCACGTTCGTGGGGGGAGAGATCGTTCAATATCCGGTCTTCCCAGCGGATGCGGCCGGAGCGGATCGGCTGGAGACCAAAGATCGCTCGCAATAGGCTCGTTTTGCCGACGCCGTTGCGGCCGAGGATGCAAGTCACCTCGCCCTTCTTGGCGGTCAAGCTGACCCGGCGCAGCGTATGGCTTGCGCCGTAATACAGGTCGATTGCTTCGAGCGACAGCATCTTTCAGCGGCCGAGATAGACTTCGATAACGCGAGGATCGTTCTGCACGTGGTCGATCGATCCCTCGGCCAGGACTGATCCTTCGTGCAGCACAGTCACTCGCGCGCCGATGCTCCGGACGAACGCCATGTCGTGCTCGACGACGATGATCGTCCGGTCCTTCGCCAAATCCAGGATCAGTTCGGCCGTACTCTCGGTTTCGCGATCGGTCATGCCGGCGACCGGTTCGTCGAGCAGCAACAGGGTGCGGTCATGGATCAGCAGCATGCCGATCTCCAACCATTGCTTTTGGCCGTGGCTCAGGGCTCCCGCGCGTTGGCCGCCGTATTCGGCCAACCCGATGCGGGCCAAGGTCGCGGCAATCCGCTCGCTTCCGCTCGGCGTCAGCCTGGTGAATAGAGTCTGCCAGATTCCGCGGTCGTCGGCGAGCGAGAGCTCGAGATTTTCGAAGACAGTCAGGTTCTCGAAAACGGTTGGCCGCTGAAATTTGCGGCCAATGCCGAGGTTCGCGATCTTCGCTTCGTCCAGGCGGCTGAGGTCCGTCGTTCCGTCGAAAAAAACCTCGCCCGAATCGGGCCGGGCCTTGCCTGTGACCACATCCATCATGGTTGTCTTTCCGGCGCCATTCGGGCCGATGATGGTACGCAGCTCCCCCTTGTCGACGATCAGCGAAAGCTCATTCAATGCCTTGAAGCCGTCGAAGCTGACAGTCACGCCATTCAGATAAAGGAGAGCAGTGGTCTCCGGCCCCCCGGTCTTCATGCTTGCTCTCGCGCCGAAAGGGGAGCGGTCGCGCGTGGCCGCGCCCAACGGATTTGGCGAAGAAGACCGGTAATCCCTCTCGGAAATAGGAGCGTTGTCAGCACAAAAAGCGCGCCGAGCACGAATAGCCAAGTTTCGGGAGCGGCACCGGTCAGCCAGGTCTTGGCGAGATTTACAAGTACGGCGCCGACGATCGGCCCGATCAATGTGCCGCGGCCGCCGACAGATACCCAGATCGCGATTTCGATCGAGTTGCCGGGTGAGAATTCGCTGGGGTTGATGATGCCTACCTGCGGCACATAGAGCGCGCCCGCGATCCCGGCGAGCGCGGCCGAGACCGTGAAGATGAAGAGCTTCGCGCTGGTCACCGAATAGCCGAGGAATCGCACGCGGCTTTCGGCATCGCGCAGCGCCAGCAGCAAGCGCCCGAGTTTAGAATTTGCAATATAGCGGCATAACAGGTAGCCGAGGCAGAGCGCCGCCACGGAAGCGAGATAGAGTCCCAGGCGCGTCGAAGGCTCGTGCACATCCCAGCCCAGAATGTCTTTGTAATCGGTCATCCCGTTATTGCCGCCAAACCCCATGTCGTTGCGGAAAAAGGCGAGCATCAGGGCGTAGGTCATTGCCTGTGTAATGATCGACAGGTAGACGCCAGTGACCCGTGAGCGGAAGGCGAGCCAGCCGAACACCAGCGCGAGCACACCCGGCACCAACACCACCATTGCCGCGGCCCAGGCAAAATGGTCGAACCCCCACCAGAACCAGGGCAGCTCCTGCCAATTGAGAAACACCATGAAATCCGGCAGCACCGGGTTCCCGTACACGCCCCTTGTTCCGATCTGCCGCATCAGGTACATGCCCATGCAGTACCCTCCCAGCGCGAAAAAAGCGCCGTGGCCGAGGCTCAGGATGCCGGCATAGCCCCAGATCAAATCGAGGCTCAATGCGAGGAGGGCGTAGCACAGGTACTTTCCCAATAGCGGCACGAGGTAGTCGGGCAGGGCTGCTGCAGAATTCGGCGGCAACCAGGTATTGAGGACCGGCACGGCCAGTGCGAGGACGATGCCGCAACCGACAAAGGCCGCCCAGAAGCGAGCCCCCCAAACGCTCTTGCCCTGTTCGGATCGAGGCGTCAACGGCTCAGGCCTCTGCCTCCGCAGTGCGGCCTTTGAGGGCGAACAGCCCGCGCGGACGCCGCTGGATGAATAGAATGATCGCGACCAAAACGACGATCTTTCCGAGGATCGCGCCGGCGACTGGTTCGAGAAATTTATTGACGATGCCGAGCGACAGCGCGCCGACCAAGGTCCCCATCAGATTCCCGACCCCGCCGAAAACGACGACCAGGAAACTGTCGACAATGTAGACCGTCCCCAGATTGGGGCTGACATTGCCGATTTGGCTCAGCGCAACTCCTGCCATTCCGGCAATCCCGGAGCCGAGCCCGAATGTGAGGGCATCGACCCGCGCGGTGCGAATGCCCATTACCGAGGCCATGGCCCGGTTCTGGGTAACCGCACGCATATGCAGTCCAAAGTTGGTGCGGCTGAGAATGAGCGCCAGCACCCCCAAGACGATAAAACAGAAGAAAATGATGACGAGCCGGTTCCACGTGATGGTCAACCCGCCGATCGGATCGAACCCGCCGGTCATCCAGCTGGGGTTGGCGACTTCCTTATTGGGGGAACCAAAGACAGAGCGCACCGCCTGCTGCAGGATGAGGCTGACCCCCCAAGTTGCCAGCAAGGTTTCGAGCGGCCGGCCGTACAGAAACCTGATTACACTGCGTTCGAGCGCGACACCGACCAAGCCGGTAAACAAGAAGGCGACCGGCACCGCGAAAACCAGATAGGCGTCGATCCACCCGGGCGGCAGGAATGCGCGGAAGAATTGCTGGCAGATGAAGGCGCAATAGGCGCCGAGCATGATCATTTCGCCATGCGCCATGTTGATGACGCCCATGACGCCGAAAGTAATGGCGAGCCCGATCGCTGCAAGCAGCAGGATGCTCCCGAGGCTGATTCCCTGAAACAGGCTGGCGGCGAGAGCGACCATACGGAGCCGGTTTTCTATCGACGCCAGGGCGGCGTCAGCGGCCCGCTGCACATCGGGATCGACATCCGGGGCCGCTCGTACCTGGTCAAGCAGGCTTTTTACCTGTGGATCAGTGGTCGTACTGAGTGCGCGCGCCGCCGCGAGCCGTTCCTCTTTGCCCCCGGAGACGAGCCGTGCGGCGGCCAAGCTCTGCTCCATCGCCGCCCGAATTTCCGGATTCCGCTCGGCCCCCAGTGCCTTCTCGAGCAGCGCAGCCTGATCGGCCGACGGATACCTCAACGCATCCTGCGCAGCGGCGAGCCGAGCGCCAGCGTCGGGGCTGAACAACGTCAACGCTCCGAGCGCGCCCTCGATCGCGCCGCGCAAGCGATTGTTGACGCGGATGCGCTGCCCTGCCTCTATCCCCTTCGGGATTTCGGCTCCACTGATGGCGTCGATGGCGGTCGCGCCTTCGGCGATAATGACGCGGCCGTCCGCGGCCTTTTCCAAATGCCCGTCTCTCAGCGCCGTCAGGACGCGGGCGACCCTCGTATCGCCGAGTTTGCCCAGCGCAAGGACGGCTTGCTCCTTCTCAGCAAAGCTGTCCCCGCCCAGAGCAGAAACGAGCGATGAAAAATCGTCCGCCCAGGCAGGCAACGACATTGCCAGCAATTTTATCAGGAGGACGGTCCCCACCCACCCGGCTCGACGGGTCGCAGCCGCCCTTCCCCGCAACGAGCGAAGTGGCGCCCGGCGCAGCAAGATGGGTGAGGGCACCGGGCAACTCTTTCAGTTCGTGTATTTTGGCGAGGTACAGTTGCCGCAGACCCAAGGATAGGACCAGTCTGCAACTTTCCCTTTGTCCTCCGGCAGATACGGGCTCCACGCGTCGGCCTTGATCGCCTCCTTGGTTTGCCAGACGACGTCGAACTGGCCGTTGGCCTGGATCTCGCCGATCATGACCGGCTTCGAGAGGTGATGATTGGTATTCATCACCTCGAGGAAGCCGCTCGGCGCTTTAACCTTTTGTCCGTACATCGCTTGCCGGACAGCGTCGACATCGGTCGTGCCTGCTTGCTTGACCGCTTGTGTCCACATCTTAAAGCCGATGTAGTGCGCTTCCATCGGGTCGTTGGTCACCCGCTTCTGGTTCTTGATAAAGCCGTGCCACTGCTTGATGAAGTCCTCGTTGGTCGGGTTCTTCACAGATTGGAAATAGTTCCAGGCGGCGAGATGACCGACGAGATTTTTAGTGTCGATCCCGGCGAGCTCCTCCTCGCCGACCGAAAACGCGACGACCGGGATGTCAGACGCCTTGATACCGGCATTGGCCAGTTCCTTGTAAAATGGAACATTGGCATCGCCATTGATGGTGGAGACTACCGCCGTCTTCTTGCCGGCCGACGCGAAACTCTTGATCGCGGCGACCTCGGTCTGCCAGTCGGAATGCCCGAACGGCGTATAATTGATCTTGACGTCGGCGGGGGCGACACCCCTCGATTTCAGAAAGGCTTCGAGGATCTTGTTGGTGGTGCGGGGATATACGTAGTCGGTTCCTTCCAGCACCCAGCGTTTGACTGCGCCCCCTTCCTCGCTCATCAAATATTCGACGGCAGGTATCGCCTGCTGGTTTGGCGCGGCGCCGGTATAAAAGACGTTGTTGGAACTCTCCTCGCCCTCGTATTGGACCGGATAGAAGAGCAGACCGTTGAGCTCCGCAAAGACCGGCAATACAGATTTCCGCGAAACCGATGTCCAGCAGCCGAACACGGCCGCCACCTTGTCCTTCGACAGCAGGTCGCGCGCCTTTTCGGCAAAGAGCGGCCAGTTGGAGGCCGGGTCGACGACGACCGCCTCGACCTTTTTGCCGAGCAATCCGCCCTTCTTGTTGACGTCGTCGACCATCATCAGGATCGTGTCTTTCAAGGTCGTCTCACTGATCGCCATCGTGCCTGAAAGCGAATGCAATACACCGATCTTGATCGCCCCCTGGGTCTGGGCGGCTGCGGAAAGCGGTCCGCCCGCGACAAGCGCTGCGGCGAGCGCCGCGTGCCCGATTCTGCTCAGCACCTTCGTGCCTCCCTCTCAACGTGCCTGTGGTCAGCATCGGCGTTCGAGCAAGATCGAGGCCACGTCTATTGCAGCGTCGGGGAGGTTCTGGAAGGAGGCCTGACTGGGCGTTCTCATGCCCAAATTTTGAGCAACGGCGTCGGATCGTATGGCGCGATGCGCGGCACGACATTTTCACCGATCGATTTAATCGAGGATCACCATGACTGATCACGACGCCGTGCTTGCCGCAAATCTTGAGTTCTACCGGGCCTTCGCGATGCGCGACCTTGACGCGATGGACGCGATCTGGGCGCGACGGACGCCGGTAGCGTGTCTGCACCCCGGATGGACCGCATTGAAGGACCGCGACGCTGTTATGGAGAGCTGGGCCACAATTCTGTCGAACCCGGGTGCGCCGCGCATTGCCTGCTTCGACGAGCAGGCGTTTGTGTATGGCGAGGTGGCGCTAGTCCTTTGCGAAGAAGAGCTCGAAGGCGGCACGCTCGCCGCCAGCAACCTTTTCGTCCGCGAAGACGGTGCGTGGATGATCGCCCATCATCACGCCGGCCAGATCGTTCGCCGGCAGCCGGAAAGGAGACGCCCTTCGCGGCTGAATTGAGACGTGTCGACGCGGGTCCGAGGATTCGGTGGCGCTGACCGCCAAGGCGCCGATATGCCCCTCATTCTTTGCGCAGGTCTGTGATCCGGCTCACACAGCGTCGCGGCGAAAGCGCCGAGAATGGTGGCTTGGCAGGCACAACGTTTGCCGCCCTTCCAGTAATGCCGGGTCAAGGCGTGTGCGATATGACCAAGACTGCTCTTTCGGCGCTTATCACGGCATGGATCACGACCATGATTGCTACGTCATCCTTTGTGCTGGCGCTCATGCTGTCGCGAATATGGGACAGCGGGATCTACTTGGCGGGACTGCAACGGGTCTTGAGCTCAAACCTCTAAGGCGTAGGCACCGGGCACCGCTGTCCGAGACAGCTCAAACGCCGCCTGAACCTCGCTAAGACGCGCAGCTGTCTCGGGGTCGAGCCGACCGTCGCAGCAACTGGGCCGAAACCGCCGCTGAAAAGCAACAAGCGCCGGCCCCTCCAATCCGTCGCCCGTGCAGTAGCCGATTGCGGCGAGATCGGCGAGACACCGGGCGTGATCGATCTCACTCCCGGTCGGGGCCGCGTGTGCGGGCGGCCAGATCCCGATCCCTGCCCGGGCTAGGCGAGGCCAGTCAAAGAGCTCACCGGGATCGGCCTTACGGTTTGGGGCGATGTCGGAGTGGCCGACGACGCGGTGCGGCGGGATTGGATGGCGCGAGATCAGGTCCCGACAGAGTTGCTCCACCGCCGCCATTTGCGCCTCGGGAAAGGGACGATATCCCCACTCATGCCCCGGATTGGCGATCTCGATCCCAAGGGATATCGCATTCAGATCGCCCTCCCCCTCCCAGCAGGAAACGCCGGCATGAAACGCGCGCCGATGATCTGAAACAAGACGCCAGATCGCACCGTTCTCCTCGACGAGATAGTGGGCGCTGACCCGGGCTTTCGGATCGCACAGGCGATCGAGCGCGGCCTGTACACTCATCATGCCGGTATAGTGCAGCACCAGCATGTCGATCTGCATCGGATCGTTGCGGCGGCCGTGGTTCGGAGAGGACCGGTCCTGGATCTGAAGCTGCATCAGGCGGTTCGCGCCGCACCCTTGGTGATCTGCTCATAAGCGGCGTTGATGCGTGCGATCCGGGCGGTCGCCAGCGCGATGCATTCCGGAGGCAGCCCCTGTGCGATCACAACGTCGGGATGGCTCTCGCGGACAAGACGGTGATAGGCCTCGCGGATGACTTCAGGAGCGGCGCCGGGTGTGATGCCGAGAATCGCATGGGGATCCTCGCCCGGCTCCTGCTGGGAGCCGACATGGAGAGCGCGAATACGCACGAAATCGGCTCCATCGAACCCGAAATGCCGGGCGACTTCGCACAGATAGGCATCCTCGGCCGGAAAGATGCGGCCATCGGCGAGGGCGATGTGAAAAAGCCCACCGAGCAGATTTTCCAGGACCGCTCGGTCGTTCGCAAACAGCCGCCCGACTTGGCGGGCATAGCTCTCGAACCCGGCGGTGCTTTTTCGCGCGAGGTCGAACACGAGACGGACGTGCTCCTCCTCCCCGGGAGGGATCTGAAACACTTCGCCGAAAGCGGCGACCTCGTCGCGGGTGACGATGCCATCGGCTCTCGCCATTTTGGCGCCGAGAGCGATCACCGCGATAGTGAACGCGATGCGGCGACGAGGATCGTCTTCCGGACCGTCGCTGTCGATCGGAGAGTGCCAGCTTGCGATGTGGCGCGCCGCGCGGCCGAGCAACGCGCCCAGCGGGCCGCCAAAGGGCAGTTCTCGAGCGCCGTGCATGATGCGGCCGACAAAGCTCATGGATTACGTATTACGTAACAATTTGTTGGATCGGCGCTTTCATGCTGGCAACTTATGGTACAATTTATGGATAAATTTGCCAATGACCCCAAGGGAGGACCATCGGCATGTCGTACGCCAGGGCATCGTCGGGCACGGCGTCGACGGAGATGCGGCTCGTCCAGCTCGTGGTTGGCATCGTCTGCATGGTGATGATCGCCAACCTGCAGTACGGCTGGACCCTGTTTGTCAATCCGATCGATGCAAAATATCATTGGGGGCGCGCGGCGATCCAGGTCGCCTTTACGATCTTCGTTCTGACCGAGACCTGGCTGGTCCCGTTTGAGGGCTGGCTGGTCGATCGTTTCGGCCCGAAGATCGTTGTGTTTGTCGGCGGTATTCTAGTCGGCATCGCTTGGGCGCTCAATTCGGTTGCCAGCGATTTGTCGACCCTTTACATCGCGGCGGCGATTGGCGGCATCGGTGCGGGCGCGGTCTATGGCACGTCCATCGGTAATGCGCTGAAGTGGTTCCCCGATCGGCGCGGCCTTGCAGCAGGGCTGACTGCGGCAGGCTTCGGCGCCGGGTCGGCGTTCACGATCATCCCGATCCAGGGCATGATCCAGTCGAGCGGTTATGAAGCCACCTTTCTATGGTTCGGCATAGGCCAAGGTGTCGTCGTGGTTCTCCTGTCGCTGTTGCTGAGAGCTCCACGACCGGGCGAGGCGCCGGCCTCGACACGGGTGCGGCAGTCGACGCGGGATTACGCGCCGTTGGAGGTGCTGGCGTCACCGATCTTCTGGGTGATGTATGTAATGTTCGTGCTGGTCGGCGCCGGCGGACTGATGGCGACGGCGCAGCTCGCCCCGATCGCCAGCGACTTCCAGGTCGCCAAAGTACCGGTGAGCATCCTCGGCCTGACCCTGCCCGCGCTCACCTTCGCGCTGTCGATCGACCGTGTGCTGAACGGGCTGACGCGGCCGTTCTTCGGCTGGGTGTCCGACAACATCGGCCGAGAGAACACGATGTTCATCGCTTTCGCTCTCGAAGCGGTGGGCATCTGGGCGCTCAGCATCTTCGGTCAGGATCCGGTGATGTTCGTGATCTTGAGCGGGCTGGTGTTCTTCGCCTGGGGTGAAATCTATAGTCTTTTCCCATCTACCTGCACCGACGTGTACGGCGCCAAATACGCTACGACCAATGCGGGCCTCCTCTACACCGCCAAGGGCACCGCCTCGCTGCTCGTGCCGCTTGCCAACGTGCTGGCGGCGGCAAGCGGCGGATGGCATGCCGTATTCGTTGTCGCCGCGCTGATGAACGCCGTCGCAGCAATCATGGCGCTGGCCGTGCTAAAGCCGCTACGTACGGCGCATTATCGGATGGGCTCCGAGGTAACCTCGGCCCGTCCATTACAGCCCTGAGACGGAACAGCCAACCCACCGCCCTGTCGCTTGTCCGCTGGGGCGCTTCCTGAGGCGCTTTCCTCTCAAAACCAGTTCCGCCGCGTCCTGCCGATATATGCCTCCATGGCCTTGAGTTGTCGTGCAGCTTCCGGCTTCAGGTTGTTGCTCGCTCGGTGCCCCTCATAAATATTCGCGATATGCTCCTTCAACTGGAGAAGGACGCCGCCCATGCTGTTTCCGGTTATCGAGATCTCCAAGTCAAGGGCTTCGGCGATAAAAACCTTGTCGCCCAACGATTCTATCAAAACTGGTATCGGTTTGATAAGCTCGTGATTAGGGAGCTTGTCGATAGCCAGCTCGATTTTCTCGGCTCTGGCTGATTTCCTGGGGGGCGGGGGGGTATCTGTCTCGGCTGATCCGTCGCGAGGACCGCCCGCCTCCCCGTCGCGAGGGCCGGCGTGCCCGGTGTCGCTTCGGCTGCTGGGCTCGGCCTCTTCAATCGCCGGCAGCCGTGGTGCATCGCGCGTCGCAGTGGCTTCGATGGGCAGCCCACGCCCAAACCTCACGCGCACGCTGGGTCGAGAGAGGCCCGTTGAAATTCGCGTGGAGGGGATCCCATTCGAGCTCGTCACAACCGTCGTGACGCCAGCCGTCATCGTCAACGTCCCGTCTGCGCTCGTGTCTAGTAGCAATACACCCATTGAAGAGAGCGATGAGGTAGAAACAAATACTGTCGCAGTCGCTGAAGTCGAATACACGATATTGGTATTCGTCATTGTGCTAGGCAGGTTTGGGTGCCCCAGCCGAAGCTCTCACGTCGGTTATTAACGTAGACTTCATACTATACACCGGTTCGCCATCGGCGGTTTGTTGGCCCTCGGCGCGGAACACGGCGATCATGACCGGCTTGATTCGGAGTGTAGTGCCATCCGCCAGCCGATAGACACTCCATGCTTCCTTGGCCTCAATCGTATCGATTTCCGTTATATTTTGCGGGGAACCATTTAACCCATCATTCACTGCTCTCTCCAAGTATTAAATATGTGCCGGGCGCTGCGACAGCGATGGCGCTGGCGACATGTTTGCGGCTACTTAGTTGCCGAAGGGTAAACGCCTATGTTTGGCGTTTGCCTAATTCATTCGTCGAACCATTAGTAGATGTTTAAACCTTGACCAGGACACTTGTCGCACCGCTCGAGGACAAATGGGGAGAGACTCGATCACGGGATCGAGGGCAACCCGCCTTGCGAAATGACAATGTCTGTCAACCTTCCCACCGAGCATCTGCACGAACCGGTAATCTCCTGCGACACGGCACTATCCTGCTTGGTCCGACTTGGGATATGCGGAGGAGATGAGCCGGAAATAGAGGCTTTCCAGCACCGTACCGTTCTCGACGGGAGCACCCTGCCCGCCTCCCATCTCATCGAACTGGTTGAAAAGTTTGGCGTTCAAGTTGAATGCACGCGGCTGGACTGGAACGCGCTGTCGAAAAATGAGCTGAGCTTTCCGATCCTGGTCCTCCTCAAGAATACCAACGCCGTTGTGGTGACAGGAACGGACAGCGCCACAGCCGAGGCGGTCAGCGTTTGGGATCCACTTCATGACGACAAAGAAATCTTCTCCGTAAAGCACGAAGATTTCGAGCGCGCCTGGGGCGGTGATGCGCTGATCATTGCTCGGCAACCGCCGACGGCGGCGCCAGCTTCCGCCGCGCCCTCCGGCAGACAGAACAACGAGGTGGTCGAGCTGCCGCCGGAGCAGCACAGCGACCGAGCCTCAATTGTCGAAACACAAGCGAAAGGCGAATCGGCGGGATCCGGGAGGTCGAGACGGCTTGTCGCAATCGGGCTCCTGGCCGCACTTGGCGTTGGCGGTCTCTTGCTGATTCATCGGGCGACGGTCCCGGAGCTGTTGCGAAACGTGCTTTCGACCGTGGACGGTACGGCGCCGCGAGCTGTTCCGGAGGCCGAAATGCCTGCTCCGACGGAGCCGACAGCCGGACCTGTCGCGGCAGGCGCTGCCGTGGCAGCGGCGTCTGAACCGGCCCCAAACATTGGGAGGCCCGATCCGATCAAACCGGCAACGGGACCCGTTGCAGCGATATCACCGGATTCGGCGGCGCCGACGCCTGAGCTGACGCCCAATACCGCAAGGCTCTCTCCGGCCGCGCCATTAGCTGGGCCGACATTGGCGGCAGCACCCGCTCCAACGATCCCCGATGCAACCATCACCACAGCCCCTTTCGTCGCTGACCCTTCCACGGCCAAGCCACGGCAGTCGGCGGCAGACGCAGCAGCACTCCTCGCACGAGGCGATGTTCTGTTCAGCGCGGGCGACATCGACGCGGCACGCCTCTTCTACCAGCGCGCAGCCGAGGCCGGTGAACCTGAGGCGGCGATCAGGCTGGGCGAAACCTTCGACCCGACCTTTCTCGACCACCTCCACCTCCGCGGCATCCCCGGCGATGTGGAGGCGGCCCTGACTTGGTATCGTCGCGCCCGCGATCTCGGCGCCGCCGAAGCCGAAGTCCTGCTGAATAGCTTACAAGCCAAATAGGAACGGCCCCTGCGCTTAGCGCGATCTCTGTCGCCGGATCGCTTCTAGCCGGAAATAATCGCGATGCCTGCGGCGGGCGCCTCCGCACGGACAGCGGCGCCTTTGAGCGATTCGGCGATGGCCACCGGCTATCTCCTGTAGTGGAAACGCATCGTCGCGGCGAATCATCGGTTTAGCCAGCCGTTAACGGAGCCGATGTTCAATGGAAGCTACCGAAGACCTTCCTACGGACGATCGACCTCCATGTGGAATTTGACATCCTACGACCTTCACAGGATCAAAGGGCAGCTGCAGGCTCGCCGGGCCCGTATCGACACGAAATATGCGGAGGACAGCAAGGCGCTTGATGCCGAATTTGCCGAGCTCGAAACACTGGAGCGGGTAGCGGCCGCCGTTGCGCTCAAATACCGGCCGGACGACAGTGCCGATCCGTCTCAGGAGAACTCATCAAAGGCGGGGGAAGACAATACTCCGACCGAAAGCGAGGTTGTTGTCGAGACCCAACCCTTGATGGCTGCCGTCGATGGCGGTAACGGTACTGATCCGAAGACAGCCTCGCGGTGGCGCCTCGCTCTGCGCGATCGCCCAGCCGAGTAAGTGAGGGACCGCCGACCATGAGGCTTCATGCCCGCGCGCTCTGGCAGGATGGCGCTCCCGGCGGCTGACGTTCGCCACTGCGCCGGGAACAGCGCCCCGCGGGTTTATTCTTTTCCCCGCGTTGATGAGTGCCGTCACTGGGATCATCGCGCCGGCCGTTCTGAAGGCATTGCGGGCGGCCCACTACGCATGTCGGAAGATACCGTCAGCCCGCGTTCCGATCGGCAAGCCTGACCGGAGCTCGTTGCGGACGGCGATCTGTTGCAGAGGCGGCAACCCGCAGTGCTGTGCGACGGACCGCCGTTACGGCGCCGTACCCGTTTAAGAATCACGATCGCCGCGTGCCTGCAAATGATGACTCGGTTCTGCAGGCGCGGCTATAATACAATCGCGGCGCAAGGGGGTCCGCAAGGCTACGGGGCTAAGGTGGTTCCGAAAATGTCGTCTAAGACGCTCGCACAGGGCGAAGGTTGTGAGATCGAATCTTAGCCCGACGGAAGAGTACACAGCACCTCCCTATGCGGGCGGGTGGGTGCCGCGGGCGCTTCCGAGAATTTATCTGGTCGGCACTATGCGGGCTGTCGCGCCCGGCGGGGCTGATTTTCTGCCGCGCGGACGAAAAACACGAGGGTTGCTGGCCTGCTTGTGCCTCGCGCAAGGCGAGCGCGTCTCGCGAAGTCGCCTTGTCGGGCTTTTATGGGACCGGTCGGCCGACGCGCAGGCCCGGATGAGCTTGCGCCAGTCGCTTTCGGAGCTTAACAGCGTCGTTAACCGCCACGTGCCCGGCCTCGTAGACATCGGTCGCGACAGCGTCCGCATGGATGTCGAGAAGTGCTGGGTTGATGCGCTTGCTATCCTCGAGGCGAGCGCCGACGCGACCGCGGATACCAGCACTCTCGTTCAGCCTTATAGCGAGCGCCTTCTCGAAGATCTCGACGGGATCACACCACCGTTCGATCAGTGGCTCAAGGCCGAGCGAACGCGCTTCGAGGATCGCGTGCGGAAAATCTTGGAGGCGGAACTCGACCGCCTCACTGAACAGAACGCGAAACCGGAAATGCGCGCGGCGGCCGCGCGCCGACTGATCAACTTCGAACCGACACATGAGGGTGCCGCGCGCGGCCTGATGAAGGCTTTTGCTCAAATGGGCGATCGCGCCCAGGCGATCCGTGAATTCGAGCGTTGCCGACAGGCGCTGCGGAACGTGCTCGACTTGCCTCCTTCCAAGGAGACCACTGCAGTTTACGAGGCCATACGGATCGAATCACCACAGGTGGCTTCTCCGCTGATTTCCGAGCGACCGGTCGGCGCCGAATTGATCGAAACTGTGGAGTCCGGGTCGCCTCCGCGATCTCCGGCTCTTTGGGAGATCAAAAAACAAAGCGCTCACGCTGCTGGTCCCGCGAGCGAGTCAAGGCGAGAACCCTCAATCGCAGTGCTGCCCTTTCGCAATCTCACCGATGATTCGGCGCATCACTTCGTTGCCGAGGGCCTCGTTGAGGATCTAATCGAAGCGCTGTCTCGTGTTCCGAATTTTTTTGTGATCTCGCGGCTGTCGACATTGGCCTTCAGGAACCAGGATCGCCACCCACGCGACATCGGCGACGTGCTGGGGGTCCGTTACGTTCTCTCGGGCAGTTTGCGGGTCCTTGAGGACCGCTTGCGTTTAACTATCGAGCTGACGGACACACAGCTCGGTGCGGCGCTCTGGTTCTCCAAGCTCGATGAGCGATTCGCCGACCTCTTTGAGGTTCAGGACCGCTTGTCCGAGATGATTGTCCGAAAGGTCGCACCTTACCTGCACGCCGCCGAGATGAACCGCATCCGCGTCAAGCGGCCGGACAGCTTCGAAGCCTACGACCTCTTCCTGCGCGCCCAAGAGAATATGCACAACACGTCGCCCACGGTTTTCGCGACATCGGAAGCGCTGTTCGACGCCGCTATCGCGAAGGACCCACACTATGCGGCGGCTCGTGCCTGGCTCGCTTACTGGCATGTGCTGCGGGTCGGGCAAGGATGGTCGCCCGATCCGGCACACGACGCGGCGCAAGCAGACCACTTTGCACGGTCGGCGATCGAGTGCAACAGCATGGAGCCGATGGCGTTCGCCGTTCACGGCCTCGTTGCGTCATATCTGTACAAGGACTTCGACCTCGCATTCCGCCGCTTCGACACAGCGCTGCACATCAACGCCAATGCCGCGCCGGCATGGCTTTGGAGCGCCGCGGCACATGCCTGGATGGGTGATGGTCCCCTGGCCATCCAGGAGATCAACAAGGCGATGGCGCTGTCACCGTACGACCCGCTGATGTATGCGTATAGCGGCATCGCCGCGATGGCCTACCTCGTCGACGGCCAATACGAGCGCGCGATCGAGTGTGCTCTGCGCTCCTTGCGGGAGAACCGCACCTACACGTCTTCGTATCGGCAGCTCGTGATGGCGCTGGAGCTGGCCGGCCGAAAGGATGAAGCCCAGGCGTCGGCGCGGCGGTTATTGGAGCTTGAGCCGGGACTAACTGTAGCGAGCTTTCGGCGGCGTTACCCCGGCAGCGCCAGCCCGCAGGCCGACCTGTTCTGCGATGCCCTCGCGAGGGCGGGTATCCCGCGCTTCAGCCGGAATGAAACCGAGACGCCGTACGCATAGTATCTGGCTGAAGCGCCTGCTGTGCCCGCTTCGCGAGGAACCGAATCCTTTCGCGCTCACGTCAGAGGCAGGCGAGGATGCGGAGCGAGTGGTTTGAGCGATGCCGAGGCATCACCGCGCTCGACCGTCGAAATAATCGGCTCTGCGGTCATAACGGGCCGCGAGTTCAAGTAGTTCTCTCCTCGCGCCTGCGAAGCGACATTGGCGGGCCAGTTTGCGCAGGCCGTTAGCCATTTCTCGATAATGCTCTCCCCCGAGCGGCGAGGCGCTATCTCGTGGCCGATTCATAGGAAACGCATCCCTGTTCTCTTGATCCTTCACGAGCGCCACCCGCGGAAAGGATGACATGGAAGTCTAAGGGCTAAGTCCGTCGTATGGAGCTAGCCTCAACCGTCGGTTTACGTGCTGCAGCACGGCGCCGCACAGCCCGAGGCGCGCGATATTGCTGAGTGCGCGTGACGCGCAAACCAGGAAGCCCATGGATTTCGAATGCGCGTTCCCAGGAAAGGAACTCCTCCTCCGACAACTGGTAGCAACGGCAGACTTCCTCGAGAGTAATTTCGCCGCTGCGCACTGCCGCGACCACCGCAGCCTTGCGACGCACTACCCATCTCTTGGTGTTGGGAGGTGGCAAGCTTTCCATGAGCAACATCCCGATCAATGCCTCACCAGAAAGCGTTCATCAGGCACGGGGCTGCCGACGGCCCAGCCTCGCCTGAGGGGGATTCGCCGGAAACGATAACCGCATTTTCGCTGGTATCTCCGTTCCACACGGGTAAATCCCTTCACGGTAACGCAATGTCCTTGTTTCACAAATTCTTGACGTTTTCTTCCATGTTTGTCACCAAATTTTTTTGAAGACGATCAGAAAGTTGCTCGCCCATAGCTGTGGCGCGCCCGCGCGATCCCGTTAGCCGAATCCTTGGCCCCGTTCAGTGGGATGGCACAGTGTTCAAAAGGAAACCGCTTCTGACAACAAAGTTAACAAGACAATTGATGTCAAATGTGCCGCGCCCCGCCGCTGCGACTGCAACTGTTGTGCCGTAGAGGACCGCCCAACGTCAAGCGGCCCAGATTTCACGTATTTTTCACGATGAGAGGAAAATCTTTTCACGTTGAGTTTCTCCGTCGTGTGCGAACCTCGCACTCGTTAAAGGGAGCAATTTTGCTCAACGCGTAATCGAGGAGGACGAAATGAACTCGACCGAACTGCTAAACCCTGGATTTACCACCGCCGCCTTCCCACCACTGCGGCTGCCCAAACCCGAAACCGCCGACCGCGGCGCCGTCCGGCTCGGCGCCGGCTGCATCACCGCAGCCTTCCCGCCGCTGCGCATGCCCAAACCCGAAACCGCCGACCGCGGCGCCGTCCGGCTCGGCGCCGGCTGCATCACCGCAGCCTTCC
>JBJMQW010000382.1:0-3816 GCA_045802495.1 Allostellaceae bacterium
GTTTCAAATGAAACGTCATCTCGTCATCGCCATTGGTGGTGATGCGGTCGACATTCTTGTAGAAAGACTTCCGCGGATTGAAGCGCAGCTTGTCGCTGCCGGTCTCCATCAACAGGTCCCAGGTGCACTTCACGTCGGCGGCGGTAAAGGGCTTGCCGTCGTGCCATTTGACCCCGTCACGCAATTGAAAGATCAGTTCGGTGCCGTCCTCGTTCCACGACCAGCTCTTGGCCAGCTCGGGGACGATCGACTGCATGCTGTTCTGCTTTACGTGCTGGTCGTAGAGGACGAGGTTGTTGAACACCCCCATGACCGGGCGCAGCGAGAAGACGGTGACTTCCTCGTGGATCGACATGCTCGCCGGGCTGTCGATCGAGTAGGATTTCAGGACGCCGCCCTGTTTTTGCGCGGCCGCCGGCCCGCCCGCCGCGAATGCCCAAGCCAGCGCGCCGGCTGCGATCGACAGCTGCGGTAGTCGCCTCATATCGCCTCCCATCATCATGCTCCCCGCGAGGTTCGCCTCGTCTTGTTGCGGTCTCCCGTCCGCCATTCGCCGATGTACCGCTCGGTTTAGTTTAGGCTAGCACATCCAGAGCCAAGCGCGCACAGCGATCGTTCCGCCTATCCTCAGCTCAGCGGATGATGTGATCTGCGACGGTCCCGGTTGTTTGGACAGCTTCCGGGGAGGACAAGCTAAAGACCGGTAGCCGGCTGCTGGTTTCACCTTTCCCCGAAATCACATTCATCCCGTCTTGTTGCGGGGTGCTGTGAAGCTTGTGGGCAGCCGCCGACCTGTGGGCAAGATGGGGGAAACGCGGAGCGTTTTCCCCGGCTTGTCCATAGGTGACCGCGCTTACGCGGTCAGGCGGGGATCGGCGCAGCCGACTGTCCACAAATTCACGGCACCTCCTCAGCATGGCCTCAGGCGACCAGTGCCGTCACAGCCGTCGATTGGCCGAGGTAAGCCTCGTCCGGTGTTCGCCAGCCGAGCGCCTGATGCGGACGCCGCAGATTATACAAAGCGACGAGATAACGCCCATAAGACCGAGGAGCTTGAGGTCCTCTACCCGTGGCATCCGTGGTTCGGACGGGTTGTTCATGTCCATGAGGTGATCGAGCAACGAGCCGGCGGCGTCCTTCACTGCAGTCCGGATGGCGACGCATCCCGGCGTTGGCTTGAGCTGCCGCAGTGGATGTTCGACCGTGCGGCATGCCTGGCGATCCGCATGGCGGCCTCACCGCATGTCGATACTACGGCGCTCATAGCCTTGAAGACGTGTCTTGCGGACGCGTCGCATGCTGGCTTGTGCGGCGGCCCTCTATCGAATGCCTCTGCTTCTGGTGCAGGGAGGAGCTCCTGCAACCAGAATCAGGGAGCTGCGCGTGCGACACAAGTACCGACGTCCACCCAGCCATCAGGCCGCCGTCAAGCAGTTAGATCTATTCGGTCTGCCAGGCGCGAAGCACCCGACCCCGGTGTTCGAGTGGCAGCAGCTGCCGGAGGAGATCCGCCAGATGGTCACCGGGCTGATGGTGCACCTACTCGTCAACCACCAACGTCGCGATCGCGAGCCCAGCTCGACAGAAAGGCGCGGTGATGTCTGACAAGATCAAGCCGCACCATCTGGCACGCAAAGCGATTCTCTATGTGCGGCAGTCTTCGACCCACCAGGTTCTGCACAACCGCGAGAGCCAGGCGCTGCAGTATGCCATGCGGGATCGGCTCGTGGCGCTCGGCTGGTCCGAGGTCGACACGGTGGACGACGATCTCGGGCGATCCGCCGCGGGCGGCGTGACGCGCGTCGGGTTCGAACGGATGGTGGCCGAGGTCTGCCTCGGCAAAGTCGGCGCGGTAGCGGCCCGCGAAGTCTCCCGCTTCGCGCGCAACAGCCGCGATTGGCAGCAGCTGATCGAGATGTGCCGCGTGGTTGACACCGTCTTGATCGACCAGGAGATGGTCTACGCGCCGCGCCAAGGCAACGACCGACTGTTGCTCGGCCTCAAGGGAAGCCTGAACGAGTATGAGCTCGATCTCTTACGGCAACGATCATTGTCGGCCCGCTACGAAAAGGCGCGGCGGGGTGAACTAATTGTTGCAGCGCCGGTCGGCTTCGTAAAGGTGGGCGACCATCTCGAGAAGGACCCAGATCGCCGGGTACAGGGAGGAATCGAACTGGTCTTCGACAAGGTGGCCGAACTGGGCAGCGCGCGCCAGGCGCTCCTGTGGTTCCGCGAACACGGCCTCAAGCTGCCCGTGAAGCAGAGCAACGGTGAAGTCGAATGGCGCAGCCCCCGCTATGCCAGCATCCATCGGATGATCACCAACCCGGTCTATGGCGGTGCCTACGCTTACGGAAAGACCAGCGTCACCGTGCACTACGACGGGGTCATGGCTCGCGCCAAGAGCCGACGCAAGCCGCGAGAGGAATGGCTAGCATTGCGCCCAGGCACCCATGAGGGCTATGTCGATTGGGAGCGCTCGGAGGCGATCCGCAGGATGGTCAGCGACAACATCCCAAACAGCCGGCATCACGGCGCCGCCAAGCACGGCGACGCGCTGCTCGCGGGTCTGATCAGGTGTCACCGGTGCGGGCGCAAACTTACGATCCGCTACACGGGCGCAAAGCACAATATCCCTCGCTACAGCTGCAGCAGGGGCTGGCTCGACAATGGCGAACCGCGTTGCATCGCCTTTGGCGGTTTGCGGGTGGACGATGCCATTGAAGCGGCGATCCTGAAAGTTGTTGAACCAAGCGCCATTGCCGCAGCAATCGAGGCTGACGCGCAGGAAGCGGCGCGTCGCGACGAGGTCCGCGACGCCTTGGTCCGAGACCTGGAAGCAATGCGCTATACCGCCGATCGCGCCTTCCGACAATACGACGCGACCGATCCCGCCAATCGTCTGGTGGCGGCAGAGCTGGAACTGCGCTGGAACCGGGCATTGACACGCGTCAGCGAGATGGAGGCGCGTATTGCCGCTCACGATAGGGCGGCGCCCCCTCGGTCGGAACTCTCAGCGGTCTCTTTCGTGACCCTCGCCGATGACTTGCAAACGGTGTGGCAAGCGCCGACGACCGATGTGCGGTTGAAGAAACGGATCGTCCGCGCGGTGATTAAGGAGGTAGTCGCCGATGTCGACGCCGAGGCCGGCGAGATCATTCTGTTTCTCCACTGGATGGGTGGGATTCACACGGAGTTGCGCCTGCCCAGACGTCGACGCGGGCAACGTGATAGCACGTCACAGGACATCGTCGCCGCCGTTCGACAGCTTGTCCTGATCGCCAATGATGAACTGATTGCCGGTATTCTCAATCGCAACAAGCTGACCACGGGCCGTGGCAATCGCTGGACCCGGGAACGAGTGACGGCGCTTCGATCGCATCACAAGATCCCGGTCTATTGTCCTCCTGAGCAAGGTCAAGAGCCGTGGCTCAATCTGAGCAAGGCCGCAGCGTATCTGCAGATCAGTTCCAAGACCTTGCGCTTGGCCGCCGAGGGCGGCGAAATCGACGCGCTACACCCCTTGCCGGACGGACCTTGGATCCTCAGCCGCGGTGTCCTCGACAGCACCGCGGCGAACTTCGTGGTCCGTCGCGCCCGGAACCGCGCAAAACACCCCTCGGGACCGCATCCTGATCAACAAAATCTCTTCTCTTCAATGGCATAGGTAGATGGGTGTGATGAAGCGGGGTTGTAAAAGTCCAACCAGACGCCAATGCCGGCCTTGGCTTCGGCCACTGTCGGATAGGCATTGAGGTAGACCTCCTCGTATTTGAGACTGCGCCACAGCCGCTCGACGAAGATGTTGTCCATGCA
>JBJMQW010000383.1:0-13635 GCA_045802495.1 Allostellaceae bacterium
CGCCGAATTCCCGGAAGATGCCGGCAAGAACCTGAAAAAGACTAATCAGACGCTGCTGTCGCCGCGCGAAGTCGAAGAGATGCTCGACGTGCTGATGACGGCCGATCAGGACACGGTCTTCAAGCTGATTACCGACCACCTGAAGGCTGGCAAGTCGATCCAGAGCCTCGGCGATGTGATCCAGCTCGGCGCCGCCGAACTGATCCTGCGCAATACGACGCCGCGCCTGTTCACGACCGGGCAGCACCCGTTCGACTATTGCAATGTCGCCAACAACTGGATGCGCAACAGTGATAACCCGTACCAGGCGCGCGTGCTCTATTTGATGGCGAACTTCATCAACGACGTGGCGCACGAGAACAAGTTGCAGAGCCCGGTCATCGACAAGGAATTCGCCGAATACAATTTCGCCGGCAAATCGCCCGAGGTGCTGTTGCGCGAATTGGACGAGGCGATCATGGCGCTCGACGCGCCGCGGGCGACCGCGGTGGCCGACGCCTATCTGCGCACCGGGGCGGACCGCCGGCCGTACATGGAAACCGTCGCGCTCTGCGCCTGCCGCTTTCAGGACGACCCCCACAACCAGAAGATCACGATCTCGACCTTCGAGGAATACGTGCACAATTCGACGCATCTGCGCGACCGGCTGCTGCTCGCTACCGCAAGGCTGCTCGCCGGCTGGGTCAAGATGCCGGGCGAGCGCGATTGCTATGCCCGCTTCGAGAAAGACTGGATCTACAACTGACGGAGGAGAAGGATCATGGCCCGCGCGTACAATGTGATCGATTCCGACGGCCACATACTCGAGCCGCTCACCCTGTGGGACGACTATATTGACCCGGCGTTCCGGGACCGGGCGCCCAAGGTTGTCGTCGACACGGACGGCAAGCAGCGGCTTCGGATCGAGGAGCAGGTGCTCGGCAGCCGCCAGGGTATGGGTGGGCTCGGCGGGGTCGGCGCGCGGCAGGGCGCCGTGTCGGCCGAGACGATGAGTTACGAGGACGGGCGCCGGGGCGGATTCGATCCGCACAAGCGCATCCCGGACATGGATCTCGACGGCATCGACGCTGCGTTCCTCTACCCGAGCATGGGGCTGTTCGCCGGCGCGGTGCACGACCCGGCGCTCGCGGGGGCGATGTGCCGCGCCTACAACCGGTGGCTCGCCGATTACTGCAAGCCTTACCCGGACCGCCTGTTCGGCATTGCGATGCTGCCGCTGCAGTCGGTCGACCACGCGATCGCCGAGATGCGTTTCGCGCGCCGCGAGCTCGGCTTCCGCGGCGGCTTCATCCGCCCCAACCCGTACAACAACCGGATGCTGCACGACCCGGCCTACGACCCGCTGTGGAGCGCCGCCGAGGATCTCGATTTCTCGATCGGCATCCACGAAGGCGGCAACAGTGGCATGCCGACGGTCGGCATCGACCGTTTCGAGGGCCGCGGCGCGCAGCACATCATCTCGCACACGATGGAGATGATGCTCGCCTGCATGAGTATGATCTGGGGCGGCGTCTGCGAGCGCCACCCGAAATTGCGGGTCGGCTTCCTCGAATCGGGCGGCGGCTGGATCGCGCCGTGGCTGGACCGAATGGACCGCCATTTCGACGATCAGGGCTTCAACGATTCCGGTCTAAAAACCCGTCCGAGCGACCTCTTCCGGCGCAATTGCTGGATCTCGTTCGAGCCCGTTGAGGGCAGCCTCAAAGTGCTCGCCGAATATATCGGCCCGAACAAGATCCTGTGGGCGACCGACTACCCGCACCGCGACGGCTTCTTCCCCGGCGCCCCGCAGATGATCAAGGACCGCATGGCCGGCGCCTCGCCCGAGGTTCAGCACCAGGTGATGGCCGGCGGCGCCATGGGCTTCTACGGGCTGAATTGACGCTCACTCACCCGGCCCCTTCAAGGGGCCGGGTTTCCCCTGGCGGGATGCGGGAGAGGAACCGCAGCTGCGCCCGCTCGCCGGCAATTGAGGGGTGTCACCGGTGCCGCTCGTGATTACAATCGGCGGATGCGCGTACTCTACCATGTCTGGCTCTCCCCGTTTTCGCGCAAAGTGCGCATCGTCTTGCGGGAGAAGAACCTCGACTTTACGTTGAAGAGCGAGAAGGTCTGGGAAAGACGGCCGGAATTCCTTGCTCTGAACCCTGCCGGCGAAGTGCCGGTATTGATCGAGCCCGACGGGACCGTGCTCGCCGACACCGCGGCAATCATCGAGTATCTCGACGAGGTGTATCGCGAGAAAATCCTGATCGGCATCAACCCGGTCGACCGCGCCGAGGTGCGGCGCCTGACCGCCTGGTTCGACATCAAGATGAATCTGGAAGTCACCGAGAACCTCCTCGGCGAGAAGATGATGAAGCGGATGACCGGCCACGGGCAGCCGAATTCGCTGGCGATTCGCGCCGGCCACGCCAACCTTCCGCATCACCTCGATTATCTCGGCTATCTCGTCGAACGCCGCCGCTGGCTTGCCGGCGACCATTTCTCGATTGCCGACATCACCGCAGCAGCGCAGCTGTCGAGCCTCGATTATCTCGGCGACGTGCCTTGGGACAATCACGAGCCGGCCAAGGAGTGGTATGCGCGCATCAAGTCGCGGCCGAGCTTCCGGCCGATCCTGGCCGACCACATCCCCGGCGTCCCGCCGCCGAAGCACTATACCGATCTCGATTTCTGAGCGCCGGAAGTTGCTCTTTTTTCGTCATTCCCGCGCAATGCGGGAATCCAGAGGCCGAGGGCCGGAACTGCTGCCCTGGACCCCGCTTTCGAGACTGTCAGGGAAATTGGCTGCATTGCGGCCGTGCGTGCTTCGAGACGCGCCCTACGGGCGCCCTCAGCATGAGGTAATTCTTTGATGGCACTAAGAAAATTCCTCATCCTGAGGAGCCTGCACGGCAGGCGTCTCGAAGGACGCACAAACGCCGATCCAGCAAATCATCGATTTGCTGACGGCCGCTTTCGCGAGGGTGACGATAGTGGGTGAGACTGTCGAGGGCTGATCATGAAATACGATCTGTTGATTCGTGATGGAGAGGTGGTCGATCCGGGCGCCGGCTTGCGCGGGCTGATGGATGTCGGGATCGCCGGTGGGAAGATCGTCGAGGTCGCCGCCGGGCTGCGGGAGGAAGACGCACGCCGGACGATCAGCGCCAAGAACCGATTTGTCACACCCGGCCTCGTCGATGTGCACGCCCATGTCTTTGTCAATTCGTCGGATATGGGTGAGAACACCGATCTTTTTTGCAATTCTGCCGGCGTCACCGCCGTATGCGACGCCGGCAGCGCCGGGTCCGCCAATTTCGCCGGCCTCAGATTTGTCATCGACAAGGCAGTGCGGACGCGGACGCGCGCTTTCGTCAATCTGTCGGCGATCGGTATTGCCGGCACGGCACGCAGCGGCGAGCTTGCCCATTTTCCCTACGCCGATCCTGAAGGTTGCGCTCGCACCATCGCCGAAAACCGTGATCTCGCGATCGGCGTAAAACTTCGATACGGCCCCGGCATCGTCTGGGAATACACGACCGAACCTGTGAAGACGGCGCGTCGGGCGGCGGACATGGTCGGCGTGCCGTTGATGATCCATGTCACCGGCACGCCATTGCCGCTTCCCGAAATCCTCGCCCACATGAAGCCGGGCGACATCATCACCCACTGCTTCCATGGCCATGACCACGGCATCATGGGCCCCGAAAAACAATTGATCCTAAAGGAGGTGGTCGAGGCGCAGCGTCACGGGATCATCTTCGATTGCGCGCATGGCCGAGGCGGGCATTTCAATTTCCCGCTGATTGAAAAGGCGCTCGACCAAGGCTTTTTGCCGGACACGATCTCCACCGACCTGACCTTTACGACAGCCACGCGCGGCCCGGTATTCGATCTGACCACGACGATGTCGAAATTGATGCATTTTGGCGTCAGCATCGATGATGTCGTCCTCCGGGCGACGGCTCGGCCGGCCAAGATCGCGGGGCTGGAGGGCATCGTAGGTACCTTGCGCCCGGGAGCCAACGCCGATGTGGCGATCCTCGAGCTGCGCGACGGCGCTTTCGAATTCCGCGACACCGACGGCAACACGGTGACCGGCAAGCGGCGCCTGATCAATCACTTGACCCTCAAAGACGGCCGCATCTGTTACGAAAGATCAGTGGACTGAGCGGCGTCAATGCGCTGCGGCGAGATACGCTGCGATCGTTCCTCAACGTCGCGCGCAATTTCGCCTCCTGCCATTGCCAAAGCGCAACCGCGATGGCCACCGCCCGATCGACGTCCAAGGTCGGCAACCGCGCTGGTTGATCGTCGAGAGGCGCGCCCGCAAAGAGCACGCCGTCTTTGCGGTTCAAGAAACGGCGAGCGACCTCGGCGTTTGATGCCGCGAACTGGCTCAGAAACGCGGTTGCCGCTTCCGCATTTGGCCGCAAGCATTCACGCGTGGTGATTGCAGCGAGCGCCTCTTCGACGCGACGGCGGTCGCAATCAGCGCCGCTTTCGGCGCAGATCGACAAGTGTGCATTAAATCTTCGCAGGAACTCCAGGACATATCTGTCGAAGCTCCGATTCTGGTCTCGCGGCCGGCGCAGCTCGTCGTACCGGGTGAAACCGATCGTAGAGAAAAAATCGGCGAGCAGATCGCGATCCTTCAGTTGCTGGGGTTCAAAGACGCGAACTGAAAGGTTTTCTTTGCCAAATACTTGCGCCCACATTTCCAAGAGTTTAAGATAATCGAACCAAATAATTTCTTTTGGAAAATTGAATTCGTAAGTTGCCCCCGACCTGACGGCAGTAGAATAGTGGCTCGCCGCCAGCTCGTCTTGACGCCTCAGGTAAATGATCACTCGGCATCGGCGAGCCAACGGTGCAATGATTTGATGGATTTTTGAGATCTCTGCTATCGTAGCGAGGCGAGAGCTGCAGTGCTCATTGGAGAGAATCGCGGTATGTCCACCAGACCGAGCCAGTTCGCGGGCGATTTGGCTCGGGTAGCTTTGCAGAAAGGCGTCATAGGCCTCGCGGCTTGTAAGTCCGGCGGCGTGCCGCAATTCCGACACTGCGTCCGGGTTCGCCGCCCACAGCGCAAGCCCGATATGGTATGAGGGAAAGCTGCTCAGCCCTTCGGGAAAGACATAGCCATACCGTCGAAGCAGTTGCCGATTAACGGCCATCGCCGCTTGCAATGTCGTCGTGCCTGTTTTCTCGAGCCCGACATGCAGAAAGATGCTTTCGAGAAAAGGCGCTCGGTCTCTGCGGCGCAAGGCGTAAATGCTCGTGCCGGTCCATGGGCCAATGCGCCGGAGAATAGGCATCCGGTCTTGATCCGAGCGTCGTGTCCGCTGAGTCGGATGAAAGATTTGCGACGCCGATTCTATGCCGTCAGCGCGGCCGGCATCCCGCCCCGAGCGCTTTATCGTGTCGCCGCTCGCGTAACTGGGTTATTGGCCTTTTCGGTCTTCATGGAATGCTTTGCGCCGGCTCGTGCTTGTGCGCAGGACACCGCCGCGCAAGAGGCGGCGAGCCGCGCCGAGGTAATCGCGCACTTGCCGCCCGATGCGGCCAGGGTGGTATTCGGGCGGGAGGCGACCCCGAGCGCCGGACCTGCCCAGGCAATCGGAGCATATGAAAAGGGTTGCCTGAGCGGCGCCGCCGCATTGCCCGCCGATGGACCGACCTGGCAGGTCATGCGTCCGTCGCGCAATCGCGCCTGGGGCCACCCGGCGCTGATCGCGCTGCTCGAGCGCGTTGCCCAAAAATTACCGGCCCAGGCGGGCTGGCCGGGGCTTCTCGTCGGCGACATCGCCCAGCCGCGGGGCGGCCCGATGCTGACCGGACACGGCTCGCACCAGATCGGGCTTGATGCGGACATTTGGTTTACGCCGATGCCCGACCGGCGGCTGAGCCCGGCCGAGCGCGATGAGATCTCGGCAATCGATGTGGTCGCCGCGAACCGCTTGGAGGTCGACGCTGCGTGGACGCCTCGGCACGCGCGGCTGCTGGAGATTGTCGCACGCGAGCCCGCGGTGGCGCGGATCTTTGTCAACGCTGCGATCAAACGGGCGTTGTGCCGCGAGACCGGAACGGACCGGGCCTGGCTCGCCAAGATCCGGCCCTGGTGGGGCCACAATTACCATTTCCATATCAGGCTTTCCTGCCCAGGCGGCGATCCGGGGTGCGGTGGGCAGGCGCCGCCTCCGCCGGGCGACGGATGCGGCAAGGAGCTCGACTGGTGGTTCACCGATGAGGCGCTGCACCCGCCGCCGTCACCGCCGCGCAAGCCGCTGCGTGTCGCGGATCTGCCGCATGCCTGCGCAGCCTTGGTGGCCGCGCCCGCCGGACAATCCCTGCACATTCCTGCAGGGGCGCGCTAAAACAAGTCGCTCGCGGATCGCCGCGCGGCGTTATTATTCGACATGACGCGATTTGGCATAACGGCTCTATTTAACCGACGCCGCGTGGCCGTCACTTGGCTTGCCGTTTTGGCCTTGCTGAGCCATGCCCTGGTTCCGGCTGCGCTGATGCTGGCAGCAGGCGTGCTGAAGCCTGGCGTCGGCTCAATCAGATTTGCGCTCTGCAGCGCGAGCCCAGAACACGACAACCCCGGCAAGGCCCCGCCGGGGCTGCCGACGTACCACTGCGCTCTCTGTACCGTGTCGGCTGCTGACCTGTGCCGTCCTCCGACGGTGCTTATGCCCAATATCGAGATTGCCCGGACCGTTTATGCGCGATTGGGCACAGAATGGCTGGTCCTTCCTTGGCGTCACGGTCAGGTGCAAGCGCGGGCCCCGCCGGTGACGGCCTGATCCTCTGACGCGCGACAAGCCGGCTTCTCCACGGAGAGCCGCCCAAATTTTCGAGAGGGATCTGCCATGTCGATCAAATTTCTGGCCTTTGCGGCGGCGCTTGCCTTTGCAACCGCCACTCTGGCGCAAACCAATCAACCGGAAGTGACTGATGCCTGGGCCCGCGCGACGCCGGGCAAAGCCGAAAACGGGGCTGCCTACCTTACGATCCAATCCCCGACGGCCGACCGGCTCGTCTCGGTTTCGACACCGGTCGCAAAGAAGGCCGAGCTCCACACGATGTCCATGTCCGGCGGGATTATGCAGATGCGGCCGGTTGCCGGCATAGATGTTCCCGGCGGTCAGCTGGTCAAGCTGAAGCCCGGCGGCGAGCATGTGATGCTGCTCGGCCTCAACCATCCGCTGCAGGAAGGGCAGAGCTTTCCATTGACGCTCACCTTCGAAAAAGGCGGGACGCGCACGGTAGACGTTGCGATCGAGAAGGTGGGCGCTTCGGGTCCCGCTCACGCGGCGAAGCATTGAGGACGGAGCCGAAGATGGCCCGCAACACTTTGCCTCGTACCGAAGCAAAGCCATCACCTTGGGGTTCGTGGCATTTCCGCTTGACCGCCGTTGCGCTCGCCGGGCTCATAATCCTTGGCGCCGGGATTTTTATCGCCTTGCAGTTGCGCGACAACCCGCGTGGGGTCGCCGGAACAGCGCTGGCGAGCGCGATCGGTGGTCCCTTTCGCTTGACCGACCAGGACGGCAAGACAGTCACCGACGCCGATCTCAAAGGCAAATGGTCGCTGATCTATTTTGGCTACACGCATTGCCCCGATGCCTGCCCGACCGCGCTCAACGACATTGCCATCGCGCTTGATCAGCTCGGGCCAAAGCGCGAGGTGGTCCGTCCGGTCTTCATAACGGTCGATCCGGAGCGCGATACTTCAGCCGCGCTCAAGGCCTATGTGACTGCTTTCGACGCCCCGATTCTGGCGCTGACCGGGACGCCGGACGAAATCGCGCAGGCGGCAAAGGGTTACCGGGTCTATTACGCAAAGCATCCCGAGGCGGGCGGCGACTATTCGATGGACCACAGCTCGGTCATCTATGTGATGGATCCGCAGGGCCGGTTCACCGCCAGCTTCACCCACGAAAGTGCGCCCGAGCAGATTGCCGAACGGCTGAAGAAACTTCTCTCGTGACGGGGCGACGCCGCCTTTCAAGAGGGAATAAATTGCGGATGCCCGCGTCGTAAATTGCCTAGTGCACGCAGCGGTTGGGGTCCGATCGCTGTAACGTCCGTTCACACCGCAGCCTATGAACCGGTAGCTGCGCTTGGGAAATCATGACTCCACATGCGCTGGCAGCGATGCCTGCGGTCCCGAGACCTCCCCCCAATGGCCTGAGTACGACGAGGCCGGTGCAGTAGCCGCAGGTAGGGCTATTCTGTTCCCGCTCGCTCCCTCATACAGCCAATGTGAAGAGGACGGCCCAGATCAGGGTCCACAGCGCGAGCGAGAGCAGCAATATCAATATCAATGCCGGTCCTCGGTTCACCGGAGAGAACCTATGGCAACGCGATGAAAGGAGGCTCCGGTTAATCGCCCGGAGCAAGTCCCTCGCTGGGATCCCGCAACAAGGCGGGGCGGCGCGAGCGCCGCCCCAAGGTTGCCTGGGCAGTAGCTCAGGCAAGGCCGTTCCGTCGGCTTGACGGCACGCCGTCAATCAGAACGGGAACGGTACGAAGCGCGTCCTAACCACATTGCTGTCGTTATACATCGAGAAGATGTAGCCGCGTTCTTGGAAGTTGTTGGCGGCGGTACCCTCCATGGTCTGAACCATGCCGAGCAGCGTGACATGCGGGTCATAGGAGCTGTAGGGGGGATCGTTGATGCCAATGAACTGATCCTTCTCGGCTGGTCCAGCGATCACGACGCCCTTGCGGGTGCCCTGAAACACCTGCGTCAGGTTTGTGTTGATCGTGGAGAGCTGCACCTGCGTCCAGCACAGAAACTCCCACGAGCTCGACGTCAGTGAATTGGTCTCGTTGTAGAATTGGAGCGGCACAAAGACCGGGTTGTTGGGGCGATTGGACCGCACATCCAATGTCAACATGGTCAGAACAGTGTTGCTAAGCGCATTGACCGGGCTTGGACCACCGCCGGCGGTCGTCCTGTCGAACTTGACATCGCCATAGAGCTTGCCGGTAACCGCCGCATAGTGCCCGGGGGTGCCGTCGAACCTGAGGTCGGCGCTTCCGGTGGCAGGATCGATGTCAGCGGCAATCAGGGCGTTATTGGCCAATCCCGGATCTGCCTGGATCGCGATCGCCGTATATCCTTCGACCGAAGTGCTCAAGCCGGCGCTCGGCCCGGATCCCAGAGCAGGGCCACGGATCACGGCGTCACCGATCAACCCGTCGAACTTGATCGGCCGATCCTGCATATCGATTGCCCAGCCGATCAGATACCCGTTCTTGCACTGCGGTGCCGGAACGCGAGGACTGGCGCTGTTGAGGGGGCTGCCGTCGGCGGAGAACGCGACCTTGCCGTTGACCGGCACGAAAACGTCGAAATCGGTCTCTTTGCAGACGAACTTCGTGGCGACCGATTGGTCTCCGGGGCAAACCCAGTGAAGCCGTACCTTTACCTTTTGACCCTCGGAACAGAGGACGCCGGCCGGGCAGACGGCGCCGAGCTCGATCTCGGTCCGGGGGAGCAGCGCGCCGTCGACGGATACTGCGGGCATGTTGATGAATTTCGGGTAGACGATGACGCTTCCCGGCTCGTCCGTGTCGGCTAATCTCGGATCATGTGTGTCCGCAAACGCTGGCATTGCCAGCGCAAGCGCGGCATCAGCAGCAATGCCCACTTTACGCGAGACTTCATTAGCTTTCCTCCTAGCTGTGCCCTGTAGCGGGCAATCACGAATTGCAACCGCAATGCCACACTGCTGCGCTCGACAAAGTTAACGTTATTTCAATAACTTGACGCCCAACCTGGTTACTGTCACGATCCCGGCCGAATCCGAAAATCCGGATTTGCCGGATGTATTCGGTCCAGGATTTTGGACTGAGGTCAGCAGCGGGCGATGGGCCGGTTCACTGCGCTAAATCGGCGCCGTTTGCATCAGGCCGATCCCGGATCACCAAACTGATAGGAGAAGTGGACTGCGCGCCAATGGGCAAAGGAGGGCGGCGGCTGCGAGGCCGCCCAAAGTCGGATTTCTCCGTTCCGAGTCCAACACTCCGGATTGGGACTGATAGCCCGTGCGTTTGCGAGCACGAAGGCTGCGCCTTCGACCTCTGAACGCGCGCGGGCCGCCGCCCGGCCCCACACCCCAAGGGCAAGGTCAGGAGTGCCGATGGCAAAAGCCATGCTTGCCGCAGCGAAGGGATGGCGGCCGCCGAACCGCTTTATCACTCGTGTTGCACGCTATCCCGTTTCATCCGCCCGTTGTGTGCCCGCGGCCAGGGCGGTTCAATCGGCCAGGGTGGGCGCGGCGCTTGCGCGCGCGGCGGCGCGGCGCGTCATTAGCGCGAGCGGCGTGCACAACAGCAGCATGAATGCGCCGAGAATGAAAAAGCTTTCGCTCGTGCCCCAGCGGTCGGCGATCCCACCCATCAATGGCGGGATCAGGATCGAGGTAAGCCGCTGTCCGGTCTGGCGCAGGCCTACGACCGCGCCCTGCTGGTGGCGACCGACCGCTCTCGCCTGCACTGACAAGATGACGGGCTGGATCACCCCTTCCAGCCAGCCGCGCACCGCCTGCGACAACAGCAGCAGGGCCAGGATCCCGCCCAGGAGCGGTGTCATCGCAATCAGCAGGATCGACAGCACGGTGCCGCGCAGCATCGTGCGCTGCGGATCGCCCAAGCGCATCGCGCGACCGGCGAAAAGCGAGCCGAACCCGCTCGCTATCTCGGCGGTAGCGAACAGAATGCCGATCGTCGTGCCGACGAGCCCGATCTGGTCGAGATAGACGACATAGACCGAAGTCTGGATGCTGTACGTCGTATTGCGCATCGATATGATCGCCATCGACAACGCTATTGCCGGGATCGCGACCAGCATGATCGAGCTGAGATAGTCCGAAGCCCGGGGCAGGAGGTCGCGGGCACGGAACCGGACACCTCTCATCCCATCCGGTCGGCCCGAGCTAAAAATCTCGGCCTCCGGTGCGCGCAGCAGGGCGATCGTCAGCACGCCGCCCCAAGCGGCGCCGAGGAGATAGGCCGGCCAGGCGCCGCCGCAGTCCCACACCGCACCGGCGAGAATTGGCGCCGTCGTCGAACCGAGCCGTGCGAAGAAGCTGAACCTGCCGATATATCTGGCGTCGCCCTCGGCGAGCTGGGCAATCAGGGTCTGGGCGCCCGACCAGGCGAACGAAACGGCAGCGCCGCTGATCAGCTGCAGCAGCAACAAGCCCCAGAACCCGGGAACCAATGGAAAGAGAGGCGCTAAGACCATTCCCGCCCAAACGAAGAACAGGGTGACCCGTCGCGTCCCGAATCGGTCCATCAAGACGCCGATATGGATCGACAGGAAAAGGGCGAGGATCGAGCGGGCGCCGACCAGGATGCCGACCTTGGAGGCGTCGAGCCCCAGTGACAGGCCATAGAGCGGGATCAGAAAAGTATAGAAATCGACATAGCCCATGCTGAACGGCCCGGCGACATAAAGCGACGCAAGGGGTCGGGCAGGGCGTTTATTGGTGCTGGCGGGGTCGATCGGGCGGCGGAGCCGATCGTGCGCGGCCCGATTGCCCGATCCCGGGTCAGACACGGGGGTTGCCATCGCGGCGAGTTCGATCCGGCATGGCGGTTGCCGCTCCAGAGTTGGGCGACAGCATACCCCGTGCAGAGCCGGCATACGAGCGCGCGTATGCTACTGTCAGTAGTCGAGGCGGCCGTACAGTTCGCTGAATGGAACCATGACGTGCTCTCGGTATGCGGGCCGTTCTTGTAGTCGGCGATACCACGCCTCTACATGCGGCACCGACGGCCGTTCTATGTCGATCTCAAAATAGCGGTACAGCGAGGTTCCGGCCGGGATATCGGCTAGGGTCAGGGCGTCGCCGCACAGGAATGGCCGATCGGCGAGAACGCGGTCGAGCAATTGGAAATGGCGGGCGCAGGCCCTGATCTTGGCGTTGACCATGGACATGTTCCGCTGTGCCTCGGGCGTGCGATAGAAGCCCCAAAACACACCCAGCAAAAAATCCGGTTGCAAACTCGCTTGCGACCAGTCCATCCACCGTTCGGCGAGCGACCGCTCGGCCGGGTCATCGGACCAGAACCGGCCGCGGCCGTAACGGGCGGCGAGATAGCGCAGGATCGCCTGCGACTCCCATACGGTGGTGGCGCCGTCCTCGATTACCGGAATACGGCCATGTGGATTCATCGCCAGGAACGCCGGGTCGTCTAGGCCGCCATGGCTGCCGCCCGCGGGGATGTGCGTGTGCGGCAATTTCAATTCTCCGACCAGCCACATGACCTTTTGCAGGTTGAACGAGCTGCGCCTTCCCCAGACAGTGAGCACTGCATTCCTCCTCTTGAAACGGTCAGACTCGGGTCGGTTGAGACTGGTTGGCAACCCCCATGAATGTCTGTCCTTGGGCGCGGAGCTGGCGATCCGGCGGCGATAGTCAGCAATGGCAATTTGCGGCGGCGGAGCGCATTCTGTGAGCGTACTAGAGCTTCACGCGAGGATCACGATCATGGCGAACGACAAGATGATGGCGCAAATCTCCGGGAAGGACGGCTTTATCGCCGCGCTCGACCAGAGCGGCGGCTCGACGCCCGGCGCCCTGCGCCTTTACGGCGTCCCGGACACCGCCTATAGCGGCGATGCTGAGATGTTCCGGATCATGCACGAGATGCGCGTGCGCATCATGACGGCCCCCGCCTTCACCGGAGAAAAGGTCATCGCGACAATCCTTTTTGAAGGGACGATGGACGGTGAGGTGCGGGGAAAGCCCACTCCGGCCTTCCTGTGGGAGGATCGGGGCGTGGTTCCCTTTGTGAAGGTCGACAAAGGGCTCCAGCCCGAGAAGGACGGCGCCCAGCTGATGCGGCCGATGCCGGAGCTCGATACGCTCCTGGCCCGGGCGGTCAAGTGTGGCGTCTTCGGCACCAAGATGCGCTCCGTCATCAATTTGGCCTCGAAGGACGGGATCGCTGCCAACGTTGCGCAACAGTTCGAGGTGGGCGCGCAGATCGCCAAACATGGGCTAATGCCAATTCTCGAGCCGGAAGTGTCGATCAAAAGCCCCAGCAAGGCTGAGGCGGAAGGCATCCTTTGCGAAGAATTGAAAAAGCATCTCGACGCTGCGCCGGACGGCCCTCAGGTGATGTTCAAGCTGACGCTCCCGGATGTTCCCGATCTTTATGCCCCGCTGGTAAACCACAAGCGCGTCGCGCGGGTGGTCGCGCTTTCCGGCGGTTATACGCGGGCCGACGCATGCAAACGCCTCTCCGCCAATCACGGCATGATCGCGAGCTTCTCGCGAGCCCTCGTTGAAGAGCTCAGGCGTTCGATGAGCGACGCGGAGTTTGAGGCTGCTTTGGCAAGATCGATCGACGAAATTTACCGGGCTTCGGCCGTCAAGGTTTGATGCTCGAAAATAGAGGCTGGCGAGCTGGGTCCCGAGCGGGGTCTTCCCGGAGCCGAGCCCGCGCGTCTGCGAGCCGCTCCGCAGGCTGCGCTGCAACATGAAAGCACTCAATGAGGCGCTAGTAGCGGGGGTGGCGAAAAGGCGGGAAATTCCGCTCGGCGATCGCGGCGGCAGGCCGGTCGTACCTAAGCCGGGGCATACGCTCCGCCTTTGCGCTGATCTGAGAGTCAACGGCCGGGAG
>JBJMQW010000384.1:0-2485 GCA_045802495.1 Allostellaceae bacterium
GCGTGCTCCCAGCCCGAGAAGGCCAGGCGGAAGTGATAGAGCCGGTGATCCAGCGGCACGCCGGCGATGCTGATGCTGTGATCGCCCATGTCGGTGAAATCCGACAGCCCCAGCCGACCCGGCGGATGCTCCTGCCGAAAGATGACGTCCTGCTCGGCCCCGTTGAGCGCCCGCCAGGCACGGATGCGCCGCTCCAGGGTGCGGCGAACACCGACGTCGATCTCGGGATGGCGGCGCCGGATCTCGTCGAAAATGGCCACCGGCCGCAGGCCTGGGGCGCTCTTCAGCAGGGGCACCACCTCACTGTCCCAAACCATGGCCAGCGGATCGCGACGGCGGCGGCCGCGCGGCGCTTTCTTTTGCGACGGCAGCCGTGGATCCTGTTCGTTACGATAGGCGGTGGCGGCGCTGAACCCGGCTTTGGCCGCCGCAATGGTGGGCGTATCGGCTTGGCGGAAACTCATATACAGCCTTGTATGGGGCTTTCGGTGTCAAGCTCTCAATACATGCTGTGCAGCATTTTGATGCTGGCAGGCAGCAGCGGTTGATCATGCTCAGCCTTGCCCGCCGCGTTCCGGGTTGAGGGCTCGTTGGAACGATCCAAGGGGAGCTCGCCATCAGCACGCGGTCTCTCGCGTTGCGACCTTGTATTCGGTAGAGCCCTGTCGGACCCACACCATGAAGCAGTCATTCGCTTCGGCGGCAAGGCTCCAAGGGGCAGCGCCATTCTCATCGCGGCATCAAAGCCATGGCTGTACTCGGCTCGCCGCCACCTGGATCGTCAATGGCGGCTCGTCGCGAAGGCGCGTCCGGTCGCCAATTTGAGTGGTTCCGGTTTTCGACCTCCCCGATCCTCAAGCCGTCGGTCGTAACGTTACGCCCGCCGGGACTTCGCCGGTGTTGACCAAGCGCCACAACGCGATCAGCAGTTTACGAGCAAGAGCCACGACCATCTTCGTTTTGCGTGCACCCTCACTGCCTGCGGTCCGCGCCCGGAACCATTGCGCGAGCGCACTATCCTTGTGGAACCGTAGAAAGCGCCACGCGAGTTCGATGAGACCTCGCCGGACCCGCGCATTGCCGGATTTGGCCAGCCCCTTCTCTCGCCGTTTTGACCCGCTCTCGTCGGGGGAGCCAGTGAGGCCGGCGTAGCGCGCCACAGCCCGTCGATCGCGGAGATTACGTGACAGCACTTCCTGGACCAGCATATCCGCTGTCTCGATGCCGATTCCGATGACGGTCGCCAATAGGCGTACCATCGCATTCGGCCCTGCCGCCGACGGCATTTCCAGCCGCGCCAAGCGAGCCTCTTCAATTGCATCGATCTGCTGCCGTATCATGGCGAGCCGGGCCATGTCGCGCCGAATCTCAGCGAGCATGTTTGGTGGAATCGCCGTGTCCTCCGGTGTGCGCAGTGCTGCCAACCGCTGCGGCGCTTTGCGCAGCTCAGGCTTGAAGCCACGGATGCCGAGCCGGGCCAGCGCCGACTTCATGCGATTGACGATCCGAGTTCGCTCCCTGACCAGGCTTTCCCGCTCGCGGCTTGGACGCTTGGCATCTTCTTCCTCGAGTGTCGGGATTGCGACCATGCCGCAGTGCCCGCGCTCGCCGCGGAGCCATCCCAGGAACACGCGCATCAGCATCGCGGTGTCGAGCCGGTCGGTCTTCGCCCGCCGATGCTCACGCGACACCGCGACGCTTGTTGAATGAATGACCTGCACCTCAATGCCGCGGGTCTGCAGCCAGCGCGCCAGCCAAAAGCCGTCGCGTCCCGCCTCATAGGCAAGAGCAATCCGCTCAATCAGCCGGCCGCCCTTTATCCCCTCGGCTCGCCAACTCTCCAACAATCGCTGCAATGCTGCGGGATGCGGGTCACACTTCTTCAATGGTCGACGATCAACGCCGGGAACCAAGCCGGCGACCAGCCAACTCGACTGGCTCATCTCGACGACCGCTACCAACGTGGTGTCCTGGTTCAGTTCGACGAGGGAACGGCTCAAATCATCGACTTGGGGCATGGGACCGACCATCCATTTGTTCTGTCGAGCGGCAACGGTATCGAGCGTTTCCCGCGCCCCATAGCTTCTCGTCTGGCAATCGGTGATGTGGCGGCCGGGCAAGCTGCGGTTCCTCATCGGCATGAAGAACCCGCTTCCTATCCGGCCGGCCACGAGCGCCAGAAAACACCGCCTCTTCGGGGCTGTGCCGGTCGCCAGATTCGCGACCTCAGTCGGGCTACGCCCTCCTTTCGTCACTCATCCGGCGACAATTTCTCATCCTGATTGACGCGCTTTTCTTATCCGGTGTGTCGCGCAGCACCAGCCAAAGAACCGAGCGATAATAGAGGCAGCCAGGAACGCCATGGCTATATACCACCAAGGCTGACCTGCTTCAAAAACCCTCTGATAGTATGGCTTGTCCATAAATGCGATTAGCCCCACTTTATCTCAGACCGCATTGGCGGCGGCTCAGGCAGCATACCAGA
>JBJMQW010000385.1:0-4988 GCA_045802495.1 Allostellaceae bacterium
AGCTCGAATTTGGTTGGCGCCTGCGCCGGAAGCTCGCCGGGATTGGCACCTTTCAGGATGCGGTCCACGTAGGACGCCGAGCGCCGGAAAATGTCGATCGTATCCGCTCCGTATGAAACGAGCCCGCCTTCGCGCACGCTTTGCCGATAGGAGTAGGCGACGGGGAGCCGGTGCGCGGCGGCCGACTTCACGATCGTGGCGCGGTGCACCAGGGTATAGGAGTCGGGCGGCACCAGCAGCCCGCCACCGGGTTGGGCAGCAAGCTTGCCGATCGCCGCCTCGATTTCGGCGTCGCTGCCGACCGCCGCCCTGATGACGTCTGCCGACAATTTCCGTGCATCGTCGGTGAATGTTGGGAAATGGCGGTCGTAGAAGGGTTGGGTCTGCGGGTTGAACATGATCCCGACCCGGGAGATGCTCGGCGCAATCTGCTTCAGCATTTCCAGCGCCTTCGCCACCACGGAATATTCCAGGAAGGTGAATCCGGTGACGTTGCCACCTGGCCGCGCCAGGGTGGCGATGCTTCCCTGGCCGACCGGGTCGTTGACAAGAACGAAAACGATGGGGATGGCCCGTGTCTGCTGGTGCACGGCGCCCAGGTTGGAGCTGCCGTTCGCGATGAGGAGGTCCGGCGCGAGGCCGACGAGCTCGGCCGCGTAGTCGCGGATGCGTCCCACGTCGCCCGCCGACCAGCGCCAGTCGACGCGCAGGTTGCCGCCCTCCTTCCAGCCAAGCTCCGCCAAGCCCTGGCGCAGCGCGGCCGCGCGTGCCTGCCCCTCCGGGTCGCCTTCGGCATTGCTCATCAGCACGCCGACGCGGCGCATGCGCTCACCCGGCTGCGCCGCGAGCGGCAGGGGCCATGCCACCGCGGCGCCCAGCAAGGCAATAAAGTCTCTGCGTTTCAACCGCTTACTCTGCTGCATTGCGGATCGTCAGCACGCAAATGAGCGCCTCGACCCATGGATCGCCAGCGATAGCGCAGGGCTATTAAGAAGTCCTTGGGACAGATCTGAATCGTTCTGAATCGTCCCGGGGCGGAGAGAAAGGGAAAGCCTCAGGCCGGTTCCGGGACGGTCGCTGCGGGCATCGCTCGGATTGGCCACCCACGAACGGTCCCGGGCCGACCATGAGCAATTGCACGCGCCTCATTCGATCACCTCGTCGGCGAGCAATTGCATGGCATCCGGCACCATGAGGCCGAGCGCATTGGCGGTCTTCAGGTTGATTACCAGCTCGAATTTGGTCGGCTGCACCACCGGGAGATCGGCGGGCTTGGTGCCGTTGAGAATGCGGCCGGCATAGATACCGCCTTGTCGATACAAGTCTGTGATGCTCGGGCCATAGCTGACCAGCCCGCCCGCAACCGCAAATTCGCGAAACTGGTAGATGGCCGGAAGTCGATTCTCGGCCGCAAACGCAACGATCCGGTCGCGTCGTGTGTCGAAATAGGGGTCGGCGGCGACCAGCACGGCACCGACCTGCTGCCGGACAAGCGAGAGGAAAGCAGCGCTCAGCTCCGCGTCGTTGCTTGCCTTGGCAACGAAGAGGCTCTGACCGGTCGATCGGGTGGCGTCCTCGATGTCCCGCAACTGACGGACTGCCGGCGGGAAGTTCGGATTCAACAGGGCGCCGATCAGGGGGATGCCGGGCAGGAGCTGGTGCAGCAGGCCGACGCGCTTGGACTCCATCTCGTTGGTCAACAGGGTATAGCCGGTGGCATTCCCGCCGGGTCGGTTGAAGCTGTCGACCAGGCCAGCCCTGATCGGGTCGCCGCCCATGCCGAAAACGATCGGGATGGTCGCGGTCGCCTGCTTGGCAGCGATCGCCGAGACATCCCCGCCGACCCCGACGAGCACGGCCACGCCGCGGCTCACGAGATCGGACGCCAGCGCCGGGAGCTTCTCGTACTGGCCACGCGCCCAGCGATATTCGATCGAAACATTCTGGCCATCGACAAAACCGGCCTCGCGCAGGCCTTGGTGAAATGCCGCGAGCAGGTGCGCGGAATCCTCCGGGGCGCGGCCGCTCATCCACCCGATCACCGGCTTGCCCTGCTGCGAATGGGCGGCGAGCGGCCAGACTGTCCCACCGGCGAGGAAGGTGAAGAACGCGCGCCGCTTCATTCGATCACCTCGTCGGCCGCAACGAGGAGTGTCGGCGGAACCTCGAGGCCGAGCGCTTTCGCGGTCTTGAGGTTGACGATCAGCTCGAACCGGATGGGCTGCACGACCGGCAGGTCGGCGGGTTTTTCCCCTGCGAGAATCCTGCCGGCGTAGACCCCGAGGCGCCGCTGCGCATCGGCCGCCTGCGTTCCGTAGCTGACGAGACCGCCGGCCGTGACGAACTCGCGCCGATCGTAGATCGTGGGAACCTTATGGCGTGCCGCCGCCGCGATGATCTGGTCGCGTCGGCTGAAGAGCCAACCATCGGTGCTGACGACGAGCGAGCGGGCTCGCTGCTCGGCGAGCGTGCCGAAGGCGCCGTCCACTTCGCGTTCCCTGCTCGCGTACAGAACGACGATCTGCTGCCCGACACTGCGCGCCGCGGTCTGCACCTCGCTCAGGTAGAGTTCCGCTTCCGGAGCCTGCGGATTCATCAGATATGCGATCGGCGCGTCGGTGGACGCTAACTGTCGCACCAGCTCCAGGCGTTTCGGCGCCAGCACTCCGGTAAATAAGCTCATCCCCGTGGCATTGCCGCCTGGGCGGTTGAAGCTCGCCACCAGCCCTTCCTTGACCGGATCACCCTGACTCTGGAAGACCAGCGGGATGGTCGAACTCGCAGCCTTGGCCGCAAGCGACGAGCTGCTACCGGTTGTGACGATCAACGCCACCCGATGTTGGACCAAATCGGCCGCAAGCTCGGGTAGCCGTTCGAATCGGCCCTCCGCCCAACGGAATTCGATCGCCACATTCCGACCAGGGACGTAACCGGTTTCCTCAAGGCCACGGCGGAACGCAGCCAGCAGTTCCGCGTACACGGCGGGCGATCCGGCGCCGAGATACCCGATCACCGGCATGGCCGGCTGCTGCGCGCGCGCCGCGAGGGCCACGCCGCCGCGCCGCCGAGCAGGGCCACGAACTTCCGACGCCTCATTCGATCACCTCGTCGGCTCGGGCGAGCAGCGTGGGCGGAATGTCGAGGCCAAGCGCCTTGGCGGTCTTGAGGTTGATCATCAAGTCGAATTTCGTCGGCTGCTGGACGGGCAGGTCGGCGGGCTTTGCCCCTTCAGCACTTTGGCAGCAAGGATGCCGGCCTGCCTGCTGGTTTCGCTCATTCGATGACCTCGTCGGCCCGCAGGATGAACGATTCGGGGATCGTGAGCCCAAGCGCTTTCGCGGTCTTCAGGTTGATGCTCAAGTCAAATTTCACCGGCTGCTCCAGGGGCAGCTCCGCGGGCCTGGTCCCCTGCAAAATCTTATGGACGTACGAGGCTCCGCGCCGAAACAAGTCGGGCAGGCTTGCGCCGTAGGACATGAGGCCTCCGGCACTCACATTCTCCCGAACCTGGTACATGCCGGGCAGCCGGTTGTTCGCCAGGAAGTCGATGATCCAACCGATATGCAGCTGATGGAGGGGGTCAGCAGTCATCGTGAACCCGTCGGACCGGTCCCGCACCATCGCGGCGAAGGCGCTATCGAACTCGTCGGAACTGCCAACGGCGACAAAAAGCATTTTCACGCTCAACGCCAGTGCCGCAGATTTCCACTCTTCGAGATAGGCAGCGTGCGACGCGTTATTTGGATTCCAAAGAAAAGCGAGGCGAGAGATGGTCGGAATGACCTCTTTGAAAAGCTGCAGCCGTTTGGCGGCGATCTCTGGCCCGAGAATGGTGTTGCCGGTGATATTTCCCGCTGGCCGCGCGAGACTTGCGACGAGCCCCGACCGCACAGGATCGCCAATTGCGAGCATGACGATGGGAATCGCTGTCGTTGCTTGCTTGGCTGCGAAGCTCGCTGCAGTACCATAGGTCGCAATGAGATCGACGGGGAGGCGAGCCAGTTCGCCGGCGGCCGCGGCGAGCCGATCGGGTTTCCCCTCCGCTGAACGATATTCAATGGCGACAGTCTGACCTTCGATATAGCCGAGGTCGCGCAATCCTTGCCGGAAGTGGTCCCATATGGCTGCGTCGTCGATGATGCCGATCCGCGGAATCTTGGATGTGCGCTGCTGCGCCCGCGCCACCAGCGGCCACGCCGCCGTGCCGCCGAGCAGCGCGATGAACGTGCGCCGCTTCATTCGATGACCTCGTCGGCACGAGCGAGCAGGGTCGGCGGCACGTCGAGGCCGAGCGCCCGGGCCGTTTTGACGTTGATCACCAGCTCGGTCTTCGTGACTTGTTGGACCGGCAAGTCAGCGGGCTTTTCACCCGTGATGATCCGGCCGACGTAAACGCCAGCCTGCCGGTGTGCCTCTGCAATACTGCCCCCATAGCTCATCAGGCCGCCGGCGGTCGCAAAATCGCGAGACTGGAAAATCGCCGCAACCGAGTGGCGGAGGGTCAGCTCGACAAGCTGTTCGCTCCGGCCAACGAAGAATGGATCGTTGCTGACCACGAGCCCGCCGACACGTAGCTGGAGCAAGCTTGCAAACACAATGTCGAAATCACGTTCGCTGCTCGCATTCAGGAGATGAATTTCAAAGCGCAGATCGCGAGCTGCATCCTGTAGTTTTCTCGTTGCGGTTTCGGCATTGGGATTGGCTGGATTAACAAGAAGGGCAATGCTCTTTGCTCTCGGTAAGAGCTCACGCAGAACCTCCAGCCGTTTCGGCCCAACCTCCTCGTTCAACGATGTCGTGCCGGTGATGTTTCCGACCGGCCGACTCAGGCTAGCGACAAGCCCCAAGGCGACTGGGTCAGCTCCCATTTCAAAGACGATCGGAATGCTTGCGGTCGCTGATTTCGCGGCGAGGGCTGGGGCCGGACCGCCGATCGCGGCGATCACGGAAACGGATCGTCGCACCAAATCCGCGGCCAATTCGGGCAG
>JBJMQW010000386.1:0-8419 GCA_045802495.1 Allostellaceae bacterium
AGGCGGAACGGGGTGCCGCCCCCGCCGGGCCAGGTCCCCTGCGCCGCAGCCGCGAGTAGGCGCGGACCGGGCGCTGTCGCCGCAGCGTCGGCGGGGCGAGCAGTGGGGTCGAGCGGCCGCACATGGCTGTCTTTACTGGTCGCGACGAGTTCGGCAGCAGTAAGACCTGCAACCGGTCCGCGCAGCCGGATCGGCCGCGCACCGGCGAATACCGTGAGCGCAATCTGCTGCGTGATCGGGTGCGGCGGATAATATGGCACGGCCGCCTGTTCCTGATCGGTGCCGTAGTGGTTGAGCGGGTCAACCACCACCCCATCCCCTATCGCGAAACCCACTTCATCCAGCAGCGAAGCGAGTTCCAATGCGACCCGAAACCTCGGATCGTAGGCCAGCAGCGCGTGCCCGCCGCGTAGCAGGTAGTCTCTCAGCACCTGCACTTCGGCGGGTGCGTAGGCGCTGGTCGCTCCAAAATCGGCGACAACCGCACAATCCTCTGGAATCGCCGGGAGCGTCGCCGGTGCGACCGCACGATCACGGTAACCGATCGTCTCGATCGCCAGCTTGAGCCGGTCGAGCCCATCGGGCGGCGCTTCCAGGATGTCCGAGCGGCCCGGCTGATCGCCACCCAACGTTTCCACGTGACCATAATGCACATGACCCGGCGCGTAATGCTCTCCATGCCCGGTGACGAAGCAAACCGTCTGGACGCGCCGCTGCAGGACGCGCTCGATGGCGTAGGCCATCTGACGCAAATCCACAGTGTTCTCGACCTGCGTGCGGCGCCCTTCGGCCTCCACGACGGCGGTGTTGTACAGCTTGACGCCGTAATCGCGTGCTGCGACGAGCTCCGTGTCAAGGTCGAGCACGCGCACCCTGAGGTGCGGGTGCCGGCGCGCCACCATTGCAAGCACCTGCTTCGCCGCGTCGGCGTAATCGTCCCTGCGGTTGTAGAAATAGGTCAAGACCACATCGTGCTGCAGGCTCCGCGCGACCGTCTCCAGCTCCGGCGGCGGCGTGAAGCGGCCGCTGACAGTGGCGTCGAAATGCGCGTCGTGCCGATAGAGCGCGATGGTAGCAAGCAATGCCAAGCCAAGGGCTACGCCAACGAGAACGGGACTGGCGATGCGCCGCAAACGGCCGCGCAGATAAATCGGCAACCGCAGACCGAGCGAGAAGATCAGCAGCATTGCCGCGCACCAGGCGCCAAAATAGAGAACATCGGCCGCCGTCTCGTCGACCGGAGTTAGCGCTGCCATCCCAAGGCCGACCGCAAGCAGGAACAATGCAGCTTCGAGCAGCAGGCGGAATGATCGCGGGAGCATGCCGCATCTCGTCAGCGTCTGGCCAGCGCACGCACGCTGAAGAAGAGGCCGAGCAGTGTGACGCTGACGAAAAAGCCGGCGTCGGATAGAAAAATTGATCCGGTCGCAAACGGAGTGAAATGCGTCAGCAGCGACAGATTCACCATCAATGCGTCGAATGGATCGGGCAGCATCCAGCCGAAACGGTCGATGACCCAGAGCAACAGGAAAACGCTGAGCGACAACAAGGCAGCAATGATTTGATTGCTGACCAGGCTCGATGCCATCAGCCCGACCGCGACCAGGGCGGTGCCAAGCAGGAAGAGGCCGAGATAGCCGCTCCAGATCGGCCCCCATTCGGGCCGACCAAGAACGCCGAGCGCGATCGCATAAGCCCCCGAGAGCACGAGCATCAGCAATATGAGGCTGACGCTCGCCAGGTATTTGGCGAACACCACCGCCGCCTCCGAGACCGGCGCGCTCAGCAGCAACTCAATCGTGCGGAGGCGCCGCTCCTCGGCCACCAGCCGCATTGTGATGATCGGCACGGTGAGCAGAAACAGCACGTAAATCTGAAAGAACAGATGCACAAGCGTGGGAGCGTGGCTGACAAACAGGGTGAGGGTGAACGTGTAGCCCATGATCACCAGGAACACCGACAGCACCACGTAGGCGATCGGCGAGGTGAAGATTGCCTTCTCCTCTTTGAAGAGCAGCGCAACGAAGGTCCTCATGCGGCGCTCGTCTCAATTTCAGAGAAGCGCCGGGTCAAATCGAGAAATACCCGCTCGAGGTCCGGCTTTGCTTCGACGAGTTCCGAAAGGGCGAAGCCCCGAGCGACGATCGCCCGAGCAAGGTCGGCGGCCGTCAACTGTCCCGGCGCGGTCTCGACCCAATAGCGTTCGGCGGCATCGGCCGGCGCGGCATCTATCACTCCCGGCATTTCCCGGAGCGCGGCGACAATGGCCGGCTCCGAACCGCTGATGGCGAGCCGCAAGCGCGGTGTACGCCCCGCTTCATGCATGGCATCGGTGGTGAGCAGGCGGCCGTCGCGCAGGATCATCACCCGGGTCGCGAGCCGTTCGATCTCCGTCAACACGTGCGACGCCACCAGTACGGTGCGCCGTCCGGCCAGCGAACGGACCAATGCACGGACTGCAATCACTTGGTAGGCATCGAGCGCGTTTGTCGGCTCGTCAAGGATCAGCAGCGGTGGGTCATTGACCAACGCCTGCGCGATGGCCACGCGCTGCCGATAGCCGCGCGAGAGCTTGCCGATCGGCATCCCGAGCACCGGCCCGAGCTCCAGCCGTTGGGCGGCCTCATCGACGGCGCGGGGAACAGAGCGGCTCGTTACACCCTTAATCGAGGCCATGAAGTTTAGGAACTCGCCAACCCGCATGCTGTCATAGAGGGGCGCATCCTCCGGCACGTAGCCGATCTGCTTGCGTGCGGCGAGCGAATCCGCCGCCATGTCTATCCCGGCTAGACGAACACTCCCGCCCGACGGGGGCAGGTACCCGGCGAGCACACGCAGGATTGTGCTCTTTCCGGACCCGTTCGGCCCCAGTAGGCCGACCACCTCGCCTTCCTCGATCGCAAACGAAACGCTACGCACAGCCGGACGCGGGCCGTAGCGCTTCACCAATCGATCGACGACGACAAGGTCGGGCATTGACCTGCGATGCCGCGAGCAGCGGCCCGATCGCCCCGCGAATTCGGTCGCGCGGCGGCGAAGCCGCCCTATTCGTAATATTCCGGCGCGTGCTTGTGCTTTTTGAAGGTCTCGGCATCGTGCGCGAAAATCACGTCTGCGCCTTCCGCCGACATCAGATGCTTGATCCAGCTATAACCATTCAGAATCCCGGCAGGATCATAGGCGAGAGCCACGCTCGGCAGGATGTCCTTCTGCAGATTGTCCATCAGGTAGCAGGTATCGCTGGTCAGCACGACGGGGCCGGTCTTCGGCAGGCGGACCACCGCCATCTGACTTCCGGGGGTGTGCCCCACGTTACGGTGAATGTAGATGCTCCCGTCGCCGAACAGGTCGAGGTCGCCATTGAGTTCGATCACCTTCTGCCGATTGGGCTGATTCTGGCCGACGTCGTTGCGCAGCATCGCGAAGTCGGCCGTGATATAACAGCAGCCATAACCGGGCTTCGGCCAGAACGCGTTGACGATCTCGTCGCGCTGATAAACGATCGTCGCACCGGGGAATTTGCCGACATTGCCGGCGTGATCGAGGTGCATATGCCCGAGGATCACGTAGTTGATGTCGGAGGGCTTGACGCCGACCTTATTGAGCTGGGTGTCGATCGCGAGATCCGGAGTGCGGCTCTCGGGACCGAGCATCTGGGCAAGTGGCCCCCAGTAGGTCGGGTCGGTAAGGACCTTGTCGTTGTTGCCGGTCTCGAACAGCACGTAGCCTTTCGGATGCTTGATCAGAAAGAAGGCGACCGGCACCGTGATTTTGTCGGTCGCTCCGGTTTGCAGCGCCGACTTGTCGATGGTGAGCCAGCCGGAGGAGAACACATACAGCCGCATCCCCTCCGGCGAGGCTGCGTATGCCCCGGTAGCGAGCCAAATGCAGGTCCCGACGATCGCCAGGCTACCGAGTACTCTGCGAAGATCGAATCTCATTCGCTCCTCCCTTCCCCCTGAGCCGTGTTCACACAGCCGTCGCCGCCGGATCGCCGAAACCCGCCAGCGCGGCCCGTTCTTCCGGAGGGTCTGGCTGGTTTTGCTCAAAGTTAACCGAACACCATCCGGGAAACAACGTCCTAGACTGGCAGAGGCGGTTTAACGGCGCGCAACCCCCTCGATTATCGAGTCAGCCGCACTTATTCTCGTGCGCGACCCGCCCTCAGCTGCGTATCGGGGATAGTGATGCCGCGACGCCAACAGTATCCGTGTTGCAAGCTCGCCACCTTCTGGTTCCTAGTGGTCGCCTTCGTTGTCTTTGCGTCGCCGACTGCAGGCGCTGCGCCAGCGGCGGGGCCGACGGAGGTGGTCCGGAATTTCTACACCGTGCTGCTCGATTTGATGCAGCATGGCGCAGTCCTCGGACCGAAGGGCCGCTACCAGAAGTTGGAACCGGTGGTGCGCGGCACGTTCGATGTGCCGTTCATGGCGCGGCTGTCCGTCGGCCCGGGCTGGTCGAGATTGACGCCCGAGGAGAAGCGGCGTGCGGTGCAAGCCTATATCCGCTACATCGCCGCTATTTACGCGACCCGGTTCGATGCTTATGCCGGCGAACAGTTCCAGGTGCTCGGCGAGCAAAAGATCAAGCATGGCACCTTGATCAAAACTCATATCGTCAAGTCAAACGGCGAACCGGTGTCCATTAATTACGTGGTTCATGACAACGACACGGCCTGGCAAATTCGCGACATCTATCTCTCCGGGTCGATCAGCGAGCTGGCAACCCGGCGATCCGAGTTCGCAAACATCCTGCGCAGCGGCGGTATCGACGGTCTCATCGCATCGCTGAACAAGAAGGCCGACGAGCTCCAGATTTGAGAAATCCCCGCTGCAGATGGCGAGCGCCGGTTCCAGCGGCTGCTCTCACTTCCGACCGCCAGCGCGCGAGGAGACAACGCGGCGTGTCGTCGGCGCCAGCTTGCTCTAACATTCCCGAGCTTGCAGGTGAGAGGGAGGCGCCGATGCAACGAGAGCTGATAACCGTCGCGATGGGGGGAGGAGCTGTCCCTTCCTACTTCGCTGTTCCCGACCGGGGCAGCGGGCCGGGGCTGGTCCTCTTCCCGGACCCGGCTGATGATGATCGGGAGATCCGGGAACTCGGAGATCTCTTTGCCGAGGAGGGCTATGTCGTACTTTGCCCGACGGCGCTCGCCGCGGCCAATGGCGCCGCGGTTATCAGAACGGCGGTCGAGGCGCTGAGGGCCCGGACAGAATGCACCGGGAAGATTGGCGCGCTCGGCTTCGGCCCCGGCGGCAAGCTCGCCTATCTTGCCGCGGCCGAGGCCGAGGTCGATTGCGCGGTGTCCTATTATGGGTTCGACACCGAATCCGGCCTTGATCTCACTTCACGCATCAGCCGCCCGCTCGCATTGCATTTCGCTGAGAAGGACCCCCAGGTCCCGCCGGAAGCGGTCGCTCGGGTGAAGGAAGCATTTGCCGGCCATCCGGAGGTTGCGATCTTTGTTTACGCCGGCGTTGCTCCGGGTTTTGCCCGCAACGCCAACAAGAATTATGATAAGGTAACCGCGAGGCTGGCGCATTCACGCACGATCGGGTCGCTGCGCCGGACGCTGGGGCCGCGCTACGATCTCGAAGCGCTGTGGGAGAAGCACACGCTCTACGAATTCGGCACGCGGGATGTCGACGCGACGATGCAGACGATGGTAGCCGAACCCTATGTCAATCATGTTCCGACGATGACCGGAGGCGTCGGCCATCGCGATCTTGCCCGTTTCTACGCCCATCACTTTATCCCTAAATGCCCGGCCGATTTCGAACTGGTGCCGGTGTCGCGGACGATCGGCCCCGACCGGGTCGTCGACGAGATGGTCGTGTCATTCACGCATGACGTCGAAATCGACTGGATGCTGCCGGGCATTCCGCCGACCGGGCGCAGGGTAGAAATCCCGGTTGTGGCGATCGTCAATTTCCGCGGCGATAAGCTCTATCACGAGCACATCTACTGGGATCAGGCGAGCGTGCTCGTGCAGATCGGGCTGCTCGACGCGAAGGCGCTGCCGGTGGCGGGCGTCGAGACGGCGAAAAAGTTGCTCGACGAGACCCGGCCGTCGAATACCTTGATGAGGCGTTGGGCGGAAAGCTCCCCCACAAAGTCCGGAGACGCCCGGTACGCCCCATAGTTGAGCACGGAGAAAAAGCATGGCCGTCGTCGAGACCGAGCGCCACGGACAGATCCTGGTGGTGCGGATGAACCGCCCCGAGCGCCTCAATGCGCTCAACCATGAAATGCGCAGCCGGCTCGCCGAGACCTGGGCGGAATTCCGCCGCGACGACGCACTCGAAGTGGCGATCTTCACCGGAACGGGCCGCGGCTTTTGCGCCGGCGAGGATATGAAGGAATCTCTGCAGAACCGCATGCCCGGCGGGCAGCGGCCCGAGATGGAGGACCCGTTCATGTCCGGCACATTGGAGAAGCCGGTCATCGCCGCGGTCAACGGCTATGCGATGGGTGGCGGCTTTATGCTGGTCGAGCGCACCGATCTGCGCGTCGCCGTGCGCGAAGCCGTGTTCGAGGTCTCCGAAGCCAAGCGCTGGCTGCTCGGCGGCTACAATCACGGGCACGTCGCGAACCTGCCTTACCCGATCGCGATGGAGATGGCGCTCGGCTTCCGTTTTACCGCCGAGCGCTTTTACGAGATTGGCTTCCTGAACCGGCTGGTCGAAGCCGACCAATTGATCCCGAGCGCGCTGGCGATGGCCGAGCACCTCCTGACCTTGCCGCCAGCCTCGCGGGTCAATACCGTCCACATGATGCGCCAGATGCGCCCGCTCCCGTCATCGGCACAGCAGCGGCTCGCCGCCGCGCTGAAAGATCACGGCGCCAAGAGCGACCTGATGGAATCCCGCGCCGCCTTCGCCGAGAAGCGGCCGCCCAAATTCAAGGGCTGGGACGACCCGCAAGACCGCTACCGCCTGCCCTCGCTCGACAAGTGATCGTCACCCCGCGAAAGCGGGGAGCGACAATCGACCAAGATCGGAGAACACCTTCGTGGCTGACCAGAAACAGGGCGATGGCCCCCTCCATGGGTTCAAGGTGCTCGACCTGACCGAGCACATGGCAGGGCCGTTCTGCACGATGATCCTCGCCGATATGGGCGCGGAGGTCGTCAAGCTCGAACGCCCGGGCAAGGGCGACTCGGTGCGCGCCTGGGGCGATAGCAGCGAGCGCAACCCCTATTTCCGCTACATCAACCGCAACAAGAAGGGCATCACCCTCGATTACAAGCAGCCCGAAGGGAAGGCGCTGTTCCTGCGGCTCGTCGAAACCATGGATGTGCTGGTCGAGAACTATCGCCCGACCGTGATGCCGCGCGCCGGGCTCGGCTTTGAGGCATTGCGAGAGGTCAACCCGCGGCTGATCTACGCCCAGCTCTCGGGGCTCGGTTATGACGGGCCCTATGCCGGGCGCGGCGGCTTCGATCTGATCGCGCAGGGCATGGGCGGCATCATGCACGTGACCGGCGAGCCCGACGGCCCTCCGACCTCGGTCGGTCTGCCGATTTGCGACCTCGGCACCGGGATGTGGGCGGTGCAGGGCATCCTCGCCGCGCTGTATGAACGCCAACGCACCGGCAAGGGTCGCCTCGTCGAATGCTCGCTGTTGGAGACCGCGATCGGCTTCAGCTCATGGACCTCCGCACAGTGGCTCGCCGACCGAGAGGAGCCGACCCGCCAAGGCTCGCGTCATCGTCAGAACGCGCCCTACCAGCGCATGCAGACCAAGGACGGCTATCTGATGGTGGGGGCGGCCGGCGAGGCGATCTGGGCGCGCTGCGCGAAGGCCTTGGGGCACCCGGAATGGTGCGACGACCCGCGTTTTGCGACCAACCAGGCGCGCATGGCGAACCGTGAGGCGCTGGAGTCCGTGATGAACGCGGTGCTGACGACCAAGACCACCAACGATTGGGTCGAGGTGCTCGAAGCCGCCGGCGTACCGTGCGGCCCGGTATACGATTACACGCAGATGTTCGCCGACCCGCAGGTGCGCCACCGCGGCCTCGTGCAATATGCGAGCGACCCGGAGCTGGGCGAGGTGCCGCACATCCGCACGCCCATTAAGATCGGCGAGGGGGTGCGGGTGCGCAATGTCGCGCCCAAGCTCGGCCAGCACAACGCCGAAATCTTCGGCCGCCTCGGGGTGAGCCAGACGGAAATAGCCCGCCTGCGCGCCTGCGCGGTACTGTGATTGCTTCAGGCGGGTTGTCTCGCCTCGGCTGTCTGCTGTCAGCGAACAATTTCTTGACGGCGTGTCTGATAGCGGCTGCGCGCGAAGTAGACCTTGGACTAAAGCCCCGCAATTTCCGGGTTCGACCCAGGCAAGACCTTCGGCGGCTAAGCGGCTGTTCCCGAAAGCGGACATCCGGGCGGCCACCTATCAGATCACTGCGTCTCCGTTC
>JBJMQW010000387.1:0-22189 GCA_045802495.1 Allostellaceae bacterium
CTACGTTGACATCGTAGGGGTCACTGGTTCAATCCCAGTCGCGCCCACCATAATTTCCAAGGCTTAGGGTCTTGCACCCGCCACCTCTCGTCGTTCGGGTAGGCGAGAGGTAAGCGCCGAGGCCGTTTTGACGATGTCAACGGATCCGGACCCGACCACCGCCCCTGCGGCACCCAGCTCCCGCCCGACTTGCTTCGCGTCGACGGCCTGGGCCCTTGTAGGTAAAACTCGAATGCGGGGGATGACGAAGAGCCAACGGATCCCGCGAGAGCGCGGTAATGATTTCCTCGACCACGCCGTCGGCGATCCGGCCACCGTGCTCGGCGATCTTCGGCCTGACCAGCTCCCGCAGGTGCGCCGCAGCCGCTCGTGGGTCCCCTTCTCATCCGGTCCCATCAGGCGCGAATACCCCACCACATCGGCGGCTAGGATGACAGTAAGGCGACGCGTGGCGGGCATCGTGGACCCAGCAGTCTATTTTCCTACGGAGATTAACCCAAAACTACCGCCGTTCCACGCTCCTTCTTCGCGGTTGAGCGGTTGCAGAGGCGTTGATCTACCACAAACTGAAAGGCCTATTGAGAGCTGTTCTCAGTTGGGAGGATGACATGCCCACCTACATCGTCGGCGACATCCAAATAACCGATGCTGCCTCCTATCAGGCTCATATACCGCGCGCTCTGGCGTCAATTGCCCGGTTTGGCGGGCGCGTGGTCGCCGGTGGCGGTAGCAAGATCGATCTGCTGGAGGGGGATCCATCGCCGGAATGGGTGTTCATCATCGAATTTCCGACCGCCGATGCGGCCCGACGCTGGTACCGGTCCGATGACTATCAGGAGGCAATGAAAGTACGCCGCTCAGCATCGCACGGCCGAGTATTTCTAATTGAGGGTACCGAAATATCTACGGCGCTCCCGGTGGCCGGTTTGGACCCCGGGAAGACCTGAACCTCTTTCGCGCGAGCTTCCATCCTTACCTACGCGATCACCGGGGCGTCGAGATCACTGGGTGAGACCTCGGGCCGAGCTCTCAATCCTTGGCGTCCAGTGGTACAGGTTGGTGAAAATGACTTTCGTGACTGCGCAGAAGACTTGGGTTGCAAGGAACGTCCGCACCTCCCCTCACTGGCTGAGGCCCCCATTGATCGGGGGAACTTACTCCTATCGTCTCACGTTGGTTCGCTGGAACAAGAACCACGTCCGGTATACCGATGCTTGGCACGATCCTGCTTATCATCCTCATTCTCCTCCTAGTGGGCGCTCTCCCGACTTGGCCTTATAGCGGCGGGTGGGGCTATTATCCAAGTGGGGGCGTCGGCCTATTGCTGATCATCGTCATCGTTCTACTTGTGGCGGGACGGATCTAGGCGACTGGACCAATCGCGCAGCCCCTCCTTCATCCGAATATCCTCCGGGCTCGCAACCCAGCACCGCCACGAGCGGCACCCCGCATCGGCCTTGAACGCGCCTTTGACCCGCTCAGCCATGGCCGGCTCTCTCGATCTGGGTTTCATTCCTCCACCCGGATCTCATACCGCCGTCTGAAACTTCCTAGGATTTCTGCCCCTTCTTGGGCTCTGTTAGCTGCGGAGTGGGGCCGATTTGCCGCAGGTGGAGGCCATTAATAAATTCGCCCAATAAGTTTGAGAATTTGAGACGTGGCATCCGCAAAAACAGCGGCAACGTCGGGCGCAACAGACATGCAACGGGCCGGGGTAGCGTGGGCTGACTGAATAAACGGCAGGCGCAGGGGGGCGCTGAATAGTAGGCTCCCTTGCGTTCCTATCTCGGATAGCTGCCAATATAGTCGGCGGAGAAAAACCATGTCGGATGATTATGCGCGAGTGCTCAGTATCGTCGGCCTCGCTTTCAACTTGGTAGGTGTATTGATGCTGTTCCGCTGGGGTATGCCCTTTCGTGTAGAAAGTCAGGGCAAAGTTGGCCTAACCACTGGCGACATAGATGCAAGCGCCCTCGCTCTAGATCATATCTACGCTATCTGCGGCTGGATCGGTCTAGGATTTTCTCATCGCCGGGTTTGCCCTCCAACTGGTCGCGTAACTTCTGCCGCCGATCCCGCTGCCGCGGTAAGCGAAAACCGTGAAACGCTGCCTCTCGTTTCCGGTTCCGGCGTGGTTAATCCCGTTGCCGCCTCCCGCGTGTCCGGAGCAGGTGCGCGCGCCCCCAAGGCGGAACAAGCGCTGGAACCCGGCACTCTGCACCCTACGATCCGTCCGAGTTCACTGCCTTAGAAGAGGGCCGAGCCCAGTACAAGCCCGAGCGCAAGGAGGACCACAAAGGCGATTATAAAGATGAAGAAGAGCACCTTAGCGATCCCGGCAGCGGCGGCCGAGATGCCAGTGAAGCCGAACACGGCGGCGATGATCGAAACAATCAAGAAAAATAACGCTAATCTGAGCATTGTATGCCTCCGCTGCTCGCCCTCTCCAAGGTCCACCACCGGCCCCACTCCGATCAACAACGGTTGCCGGTAAAGATCGCACCCGGGCCAACCTCGTTGTCCGCCGGGCAGGTGGGCCTCACGTCAATTTCTAGAGGCCGCCCAGTGATCAACACTGTCGCTGACCCATCGTCGGTCTAAATGTGGCAGAGTTCTGCGGTCAGATCAGCGTTAACGGAAGATAAGGCTTTCGAATGCAAGCGTTCCGGGAAGCGTCCCAAGGTCTTGAGAGGGCATACCTGTTCGACCGCGGGGCGCACTAGACAGAGGCCGACGGTAGATCGGGAAGGCGGTACGCAATGGGCACAGACACGCAAACAAAAATCTTCGTTGCGGCGTTGTAATTGTACCCCGAAGAAGAAGCGGTGTCGAACATAGTCGCAGAAACGGTAAACATCGTGTTTAAACGGCGATTGGTCGATCGGGTACTACGACTTTGGACAGAAATGGCGCGGGGAGTTGGGTTTCCGCGCCGAGACCAAATCGAGCCCTCTATGCTGGGAACGGATTTGGCAAATTGTCTCGTGATCGCCGTGCAATCGCCAGTGCAGCTCTCATATTTCGTCACGGTCGGAGAGAACCTGTCATTCGCGCACTGCCCCAACGAGAGTCTGGCTGGCGTGCTCCTGCGGCATCTTCCACAAGTCATATCGGAACGCCGTTGCCTGATGATTGAGGGCCGCGCGACATTGCGCGGGGCTAGGGTCTTATATCGGAGTGCCCTCTTTCCACTTTCCGATAACGGCAGTGTTATTGACCACGTGCTCGGCGCGGCAAACCACCGCCCCCTGCGCGAAAATGAGGAGCTGATAGCCCCCCTCATCCGGACGAAATGGCTTTAATTCGGGGTTCTGGAAACCCTTCCGTCCCCTAAACGACTTGTCATATTCAACTACTGCAAGCGACGCCCCGCTGATCGACGCTAATGGGCCTCGCGGTTGGCTCCCGCAGCCCGGCGGACGTTTCAATGACTTTCGGCCGTAGGATAGATCCGATTGACCCAATACCCGGAGAATCTTCGCCGGGGTAAGCAGGCATCAGCGAGGATGTCCAACCCGGGCGAGAACCCCCAGATCGTTAGTTTAAAGATGGTTGTCAATACGGCGCGGAAGGGAGCGTTTTGGTCTCAGGTCGAAGAAAGAGATTTATTTACAGTTAACGGTGGGACGAGGTGGATCGTTGAAGTGTTCCTTGTCGAAACGTGCCTTCCGATGAGAAGCATGGAAAGATCTTACGCGAATAGCGGCAAGGAGTGGTCTAATATGGACGTCGCCGACTTGCAGCAGTGCGTCAAAATAGGCATGGCCGATACGGATATCGCGGGTTTCCTCCGCCGACCGACCGAAGAGATCCGCGAGAGAGCAGCAGAGTTGGTGGGGATATCTCTCGGTATAGGGAAAGACAACAAATCTGATAGCTAATACTTGAGAGAACCGGAGGCGCTCACATGCCATATCGGTGAATTGGAGTACTAGAAATAATAGGTGGCCCAGCCATGTAGATGTTTTGAAGCGTGACGGCAATTAGCTCATTTTTCATCATAATCTTCATCATCACTCGGGGATGATTGCAGTTCCTCGCCACTCCTCCACTGCTCACAAGGCGGAGCCATGTCGGATACGCGCAAAGCCTCGAGGACAGGACATGGTCCGGTGGCTGAGCATCCCGTCTTCGGCGGCGCCAACATGCGTGTGGGTCAGCTCCTCGTGGTGAGCTTTTAGGAAGCGCCACGAGGCTGATCGGCAACCATCCGCTCCCGCGATTAGGCTCCTGTAGCCGCGGCGGACATTCCCCTGACTTTCGCCACGTAGGATCAACCCGCTTGGCGAATACGATCTGGCCAGGTCAAGCCGAGCGGGAGCGGTGTCGAGATGTTCCCCCCATCCGGTGCCGCTCCTCACGCCCAGATGTTTCCCGACAAGGTCGCGCGCCAGACAGCCGGCCAGCCACGGCATCGGAGCCGCTTTTTGAAGTAGAGACCTTCGCCGTTGGGCTCAGCCCGCGCCGGAGGCCGACGTCGGATAGTTGCTGCACGTTAAGAGCGGTAGCCGGACGGCACGAAACCATCGCCTTTTCCGCTTGTTTTGACTATGGATGCCTGATCCAGACGATCCTCAGGACTTTTCTGCACGGCGGGGTTGCGTCCGAGGCCCCGTATTGTTCCTCGTATTGGCAATCCTCATCGCCGTGGCCGTTCTCATCGCGCAACATCGGTTTCCTTTTCACGCCAGCTCGCCCGTGCCCTACACTTCTCCTCCGACCGGAGCACCGCCGCCGGAACCGAGACGGTGACACCTCTCTCGACGAAGCAAAGCACCAAAACCGCGGGCCGCTCTCAAGACCGAGCGTAGTGCTCGCGCCGATTCCGAAAAGCAAAACAAACTTCTGCAAGCAACTGGAAGAGATAGAGGCGGGCTTTGCGGGTGCTGCCAAACTCGGCGAGACCAACCTGCAGCTGCCCGCCCTATCGAATCTGACGCAGCTCTATGTCGGCGGACGGCAGGCCCAGCTCGGGCATCTTCGCGAATTTGCCAGGCGCTCTGGCGCTGCTCTGTTGCACCATGACGGCGGCATCGACGAGCGTGGCGGGATATTGCAGGGGCTCATCAGCCGCGCCGATGTTGTGCTGTTTCCAGTCGACTGCGTGAGCCACACCGCAATGTTGCTGGCGAAGCGGCTTTGTCGTCAATACGGCAAGCCAATTCTGCCGTTGCGCAGCACCGGACTCGCGTCGTTCTGCGCCGCGTTGAAACAGATCGCAGTACCAATATCGTCCTCGTGTCCCGAGCAAGGGTGCGGCGAGGCCGGCTGTGCCGGATAGCTTCCGGCAATGATCAATGCCGTCGTCAATGCACTGTCCGAATACGGCATCGATCCCGCACGCACCAAATCGTAACGCCGAGCGTCAATGGGGCATGATTGGTACGTCACCCACCGAGTCCGTTGCCCTCCCTAATGGTGAGTGGTGAGGTCTCGTACCTCTATGCTGGCGATGTTCGAGACAAACCGGCCTCCCGCTTTGTCGCCGGGAACAACGATTCGAGCAAAACCAGCGCTGCCAAGCGGCTCTCCGCCTGTGGCATAGGCGATCGTGATCTGACTGCCGCCAAAAAAGGGATTGATCTCGCCTGCGCCAAACACCGACTGGTAGCAATCGGTGCCGGTCACGATGATGACTTTATGTAGAATATCATTTTTGACATTTGGGTCGGTGACGATCCCATTGACCGGCGAGTCGTTCAATAGGTCCCACAGCAACACTCCAGTGAATGATTCGGTGACGACTGACCCCGCCGCGAAATAGGTGACGTTTGCCCGCGCCGGCGGAAACTGTTCAAGCTTGTTCAAATCAAAAACTGCCCGCTTCGTCACCTCACCGGACACCGTAAAATAGTTCGACACTCCGCCCGGACACGCCGCTTGGAGGGGAAAGCTGCTAACACTCGTCAAAAGCAAGGCGGCAGACAGAGCGCGTATCGTCATCGAAGGGTCTCCATGTCGATCGGATTTTTGCGATTGCGGCCGCGGGCGGCGCTTGCGGGGGGAAATGTGTCAGTTGGACAAAGACGATATATTCAACAGTATATATCGATTGTCAACCCGATCTGCGCGCTGGTTTTATCCTCCGAAGATCCGTAGCGATATTCGCTGCGACAACGCGGTCGTTGTCGCCCTTCACGGGTCGGCGCTGTCTTAGCGCCGAAAGGGCGCCTCTCCTGTCAGAAAAGCGTCGAACTCCTCCTTGTAGCCCGGGTGCCAGCGCGACAGCGCCGGGCGGTTGCGAATGACGTCTTCCGCCGCCCAAAGGATGCGCCGGTTGTCGGTGTCACGGGTCACGTCGTTGTCGGGGCAAATGATATAGAAATCGCCTGCCGCCATGCCCGCGATCAGCATATCGACGACTTGCTCCGGGACCCAAGAGCCCGGGGGCTTGGTGGTCCGGCCGCGGCGCGTCATGCCGGTGAATGTCGAGCCCGGCACCAGCAGATGCGCGCTGACCTGGCATCCATCGACATTCCGCAATGCGTGGGCGAGCCCCTCGGTCAATGCCTTCACGCCCGCCTTTGATATGTTGTACGCAGTGTCACCAGGAGGACAGGTGATGCCCTGTTTGGAACCGGTATTGACGATCGCGCAAGGGGTACGCTGATCGATCATCGCCTGGGCAAAGCTCTGCACGCCGTTGATCACACCCCAGAGATTGACATTGAGCACGCGTTGCCAGCGCTCGTAATGGTCCCAGGGCCCGCCACCCGGCGAAGTTCCGGCATTGTTCATCAGTACGGCGACTTCGCCGAAGGTGTCATAGACACGGCCTTTGAGGTGTTGAACCTGCTCCAACTGGCTGACATCCGTCGGCACGGTCAGCACATCGGCCGCGCGGCGCTTGGCGACGGATCCGACCTCCGTCCCGGCCTGCCGGAGAGCATTCCCGTCAAGATCGGCAAGGCAAACGCGCAGCCCGATCGAGGCAAACCGTTTTGCCGCCGCGAGACCGATCCCGCTCGCAGCACCGGTCACCACGGCGACGCGACCATCGGTCAGAGCCGGATGCAGATCCATATCCATGTCCTTCCATCGACAGACCTCAGCAAACGGGCGGCGGCGTACTGAGGTTCACGGCGATGTTCCTGCGTTGTGTGAAAACTGCCCAGCATGCCCTCGAGAGAGAATTACGTTCTGCCATTCCGCCCGTAGCCGTTACTGGCTCGTCCAGCGTGCATCAATCGAACGCTCACTTGCAGGGTGGCGAGAACTCGATATATACGCTTGGATATAGCAATATTGGCGCAATGGTCGGTATCAGGCAAGCGCTCGTACCGCCGTTCATCGCCGCGGGTCGCGCCTGTTCAGCGGGAGGGAGCGGCCATCGACACGCTTAAGCGCGATCCGGGGCTACGCCAACGCCGTTGACGTTACGGACTTCTAATTACTTCACCACGCTCGCAAACTCCGCCAAGAACCCGCCGCCGGCGTTCTTGACGACCCGGCCGTGATACTCGGTGATCTCGGGTCGATCAGCTCGCGCAGGTGGGCCCCTAGGCGCTCGTGCGTCCCCTTGTCGTTAATGTTCATCAGCCGCGAATAGCCCGCCACGTCGCGGAGGACGGAGGCGAGACGCCGGACAGACGGCATTGTTCGCCCGGCCGTCGATTGGTTTAACCAAGTCCACCTCGAAACTCGCGACAACCCCAGCGTTGATATCGTTTTCGGCTTTCGTCGTCAGCGAGGGTTAGCATCCCACTGGAGCTGGCTATTTGCCGATCTTATTAGCGCATTCCGCTCACATCGCAAGGTTCGCTTTGTCGATGGGTTGCGTTTGGCTCCTATCCCAGCTGGCCCGACACCGGGACGCCCGTTGCCAGCTCCAAGAGGGCGAGGAGCAGTGCGAGCCATTTGCGCCAGTTCAATCCGTTGATCAAGGCCGCCGATCCAGCGTGTTATAGTTCTCCTGTTACGCCTGCATTACTGGACAAAGCCATTACTCGATCACGTCGTCGGCGCGGGCGAGACGCACGGCAAGGCGGCGAGCAGTCGGCATATTTCAGGCGCTGGTCGATTCGGTTAGCGAGACCTACCCTTGGACCGGAGGCAGCTCTAGCATTCTGATCTGGGGGTCGCGCCTCTCAGGCTGACCCCTTCACAGAAGCGGTGTACTGGCCTGGGGTGATCAATCCTTGCCCTCGACGATTTCCCTCGCATCGCCCTCGAGCCGGAGGATGTGCAGTCCGGTGTTCGCGCGGTCGACGATGTAGACGTAGCCCCGATTGTCCGTGGCCACGTTGTTTGTCTGGATGACCCGTCGGCAGACATTCGGATCGCCGTGATACGGACCGCAACGATAGTCCGTATTTGCCGTAACGGCGGGAATGAAGAACGCTACCTCCTGGGGGTTGTACGGATCGCGCACGTCAAAGGCGCGCACGCCGGCGTTGAAGTAAGAGACGAAGACGATCTTCTGGTAAAAGGGCGGCCCAAACTCCTCATTGGTCGCGTGTGGGCCGAAGCGCCCGCCGCGGTCACAGAACTTGCCTTGGGAGGCGGGGACCTGCGCCGTCGCGATTGACTGCGGTCTGCCTTCGGTCGTGACGTCCGTCATGAACGTCAGGTGGCGGAACTCGGAGCAGAAATGCGCCGTCGCCTCGGACGCCACCACCACGATGTCGCGCACGGTATTGTCGTCGTCATTGCCCGTGTCGGTAACGAAATCGCGGACAATGATCTTGCCGAGCGGCCAGCTGGTATGAGCGCCGTTGTCCGGGTCCATGATCAGTTTGCCAAGCTCCGCAGTGTGAAAGTCTGTGCAAGCAGGCGAGGTAAGCGTTGAGGCAATTGAACCGCAAGGGGCACCGGTACCCCATGGCGGAGGCAGGAGGGCGATGCGGTCAACTATTTGCATAACGCCGTTCGACCCCGTTCCGTATGCGAAGTAGACGCGGTTTCCAGTGGCCCCTGCCAGCTCGAAATCTCCGCCCTCCGGCCCGGTCGAGACCGGTCCGTGGATCGAAGGTACGGTAATGAAATGAGGGGGAATAACACCGCCAGGTTGCTGCCCATCTAGCGCCCAATCTCGCAGAAACACTGGGTTCGCCGGGTTGCTTAGATCGAATATGAAGATGTGGTTCCCTGCCCCCCATCCATCCGTTCCGTCATTGCCGCGTCGACCTACGATGTAGGCGATCCCAGTATCGCACTCCCACCAGCTCTTGTGCGTTCCGGCGAGGGCACCGGGTGTCCCGGTTTGCGCTCCGATGACAGGATTGCCTCCGGCGACAGTGCGCACCCCCACAGGGCTGCTCGGCTTCGTGACGTCCCAAATCTCATGGGCAGAATTGGCATAAGTGCGCAGCATATAGACTTTGTTATCGTGGATCGGCAGAGTACTGCCATCGCACACCCGGACCATCTGCGCCCCGCCATTTACCCCGTCCGGCACTGGAAGGTGAAAGAGGTACTTCGGGTGTCGTGGATCAGTCACATTGACGATTGACGTTCCGTTGAGTTCATTCATCCCCGTCAATGGATTGAACGACGGTAATCGTAGTCCGTTTGGGAAAAGGCCCTCACCTTGGCTGGCCAAGGCATGATGGCCTGCAAAGAGTATATACCTGTTGTTCGGATACTTGTGGACCGTCGGTTGATAGGTGGAGCGGGCCTGTAGGTCGTTTGTCCCGACGAGCGTCATGTTATGGCTGGACGCTCCATTGTCCGCAAGAGCCTCGACCGCCGCGGAGCCCGCGATTAGAACCCCGAGCGCCAGTGTAGTGACTGAGAGATGATACGAAAGAAGAAGGTGCGATGACTTGATCAAGGTTTTCCTCCCATATGTTAGCCGCGTATCTCTATCCTAAGTTGAGTAGTGTGCCAGAAAAGACAGGATGGTGCGGTCTCGTAAACCATATCGGCTCAACCAAATGGCGTCAACGTCACCTCTGCGTCACCAACGTCAAAAAACACAGAACCTGCCTTATCGGTCTGGGCCGGCTCGGTGGGAGCCACCATGTTCTTCACCCTTCCAGAGCATTCCTCGGACAAACGCGGTTGGTGGCGCATAAGCCCAATTCCTTCACAACCCTCTGGACTCGTGGCGAGTTCTCCTGCGATCGTTGCGGCATGAACGGAAAACTGTCCGAGGCCGAAACAGAACTGCGCCCGGGAGAGGTCGCTGTCGCATTGCCGCCGCAGAGCGATGCTGGCGTCTACTTCATCGGCACGATCCGTACCCCTTGGCGTACCCGCCAGGAATGCCCGAAGCGCGGCAGCCTCGATGGACCGATCTGCTCAATCACCGTCGACGAGCGCTGGCGGGAAGGATTGACCGATCTCGCCGGTCACCCGCGCATCCAGGTCCTCTATTGGATGCACCGCGCGCGCCGCGACCTGGTATTGCAGACGCCGTTCAGCTCGATGCAGACCACCGGAACCTTCGCCCTGCGCTCGCCGGTGCGGCCGAACCCGATCGCTTCCTCGATCGTCGAATTGGTGGCGGTCAAGGGCGCGACCCTGGAGGTCCGTGGGCTCGACTGCGTCGACGGCACGCCGCTCATCGACCTGAAGCCCGAGCGCGGGGCAACAGGCGACTAGCCGACACGGAGCTGCGGTTCTCGGTTTGACGGCCGAAGGCGAGCGGGTGCTCGCCTGGGCGCAGCACGTGCTGATCGACTACAGTGGCCTCCCGCAGGACTCAGCGAGATGCGGGCGGGGCTGGTCGGTCGGACACATTGATGCTGTTGCTGTAGGTGACTTCGGTGACGCTAATCCCGTGCTCCGTGCAGCAGAGCGGGCGTCTGGACGACGCCGGCGCCCATTCGTACAGTGTCGGCACAACCGCTTGAATTTTGAACCTGCGAGCAGCGCGCCCGGTCAGCTCCGCGGGGCCGCCGCCGTGATCAGAACCGGGTCCGCGCGATAGAGATCGGGAAACAAGCGCTTTAGATTCTCGATCTTGGGCAAATCATTCATGACAATGTAGGGATAATTCGGGTTACGCGTCAGGAAGTCCTGATGATAATCCTCGGCCGAATAAAAGTCCTTGCCGGGTTCGATCGTGGTGACGACGGGTGCATCGAACACCTTCGCCTGGTTGAGCTGGGCGATATAGGCCTCGGCAAGATGCGTCTGCTGCGGATTGGCCGGAAAAATTGCCGAGCGATACTGTGTCCCGATATCGGGGCCCTGGCGGTTGAGCTCGGTCGGATCATGCGCGACCGAGAAATAGATCTGCAGAATACGGCCATAGCTGACACGGCGGGGATCGAAGGTGATGCGGACCGTCTCCGCGTGCCCGGTCGCATTGGTGCCAACCATCTCGTAATGCGCCGTGTTCGCGGCGCCGCCGGCATAACCGGAGACGGCGCTGCTAACGCCGTCGACATGCTGGAACACGCCCTGGACGCCCCAGAAGCAGCCTCCGGCGAGAATGGCGATCTCCGATGCCGCTGTTGAGCTCACCCGCTCGTCAAGCGCCGGCGGCGGGATCGGGCGCGCGCTCTCGGCCGCCGACGGGAGGCCCCGCAGCGCAACGCCGGCGCCCAGCAATAACGCCGAAAAAATCAACGCTGAGCGGAATAGGGGTGGTGCCGGCGGCATACGCTGCCTCCTGAAGCAGGTTAGACGAAGCCGACGACCGCATGCGGCACGTACGGCTCCTCCAGAGAGGTAATCTCGTCGGCGGAAAGTTTCACGTTCACAGATGCGAGAGCGTCGTCGAGATGATGCAATTTGGTAGCGCCGACAATCGGCGCGGTGATCACCGGCTTCGACAGCAGCCACGCCAACGCCACCTGCGCCCGCGGAATGCCCCGCGCCGAAGCAATCGCCGCCACCCGGTCGACGACCTTGCGATCGGCTTCGGCGGAGTGCGCGAAAAGCCGCGTGATCGACTCGTCGGTCTCGGTCCTTATGCTCGTATAATCCCAATCCCGGGTCAGCCGACCGCGGGCCTGCGGACTCCACGGAATGACCGCAATTCCCTCGTCTGCGCACAGCGGCAGCATTTCCCGCTCTTCTTCACGGTAGAGAAGGTTGACCAGGTTCTGCATGCTGGCAAAGCGGGTCCAGCCGTGGCGTTCGGAGATTCCAAGCGCTCGCGCGAACTGCCATGCATGCATTGAGGACGCACCGATGTAGCGGGCCTTCCCGGCCTTGACGATGTCATGCAATGCTTCGAGCGTCTCCTCGATCGGTGTCTCGTAATCCCAGCGGTGGATCTGGTAGAGGTCGACGTAATCGGTGCCGAGGCGCCGCAGGCTGTCGTCGATCTCGCGCATGACCGCCTTGCGCGACAGGCCGCCGCCATTGGGTCCCGGCCGCATCCGCCCATAGACTTTGGTTGCAATGACGACGTCGTCGCGGCGGGTAAAATCCCTGACCGCGCGCCCTAGGATCTCTTCACTGTTGCCGAGGGAGTACCGGTTCGCGGTGTCGAAGAAATTGATGCCGCCTTCGAGAGCCCGCTGGATGAAGGGCCGGCTCTCCGCCTCGTCGATACTCCAGGCGTGGTTGCCGCGATCGGGAACCCCATAGCTCATGCAGCCGAGACAGATCCGCGACACCTCCAAACCGGTGCGACCAAGCTTAACATATTCCATCATTCGATCTCTGAGCTATTGATGGTTCAGGGACAACCCGTATTTTGCCATTGGCAGCTCCGACAGCGCTGGATTGGACCCTTCCAAGCGCGCGGTCGGACCAACCGAAATCAAAGCGATAGCCGCGGCGCTATAGCGCCGGGCGGCAAGGAACCCGTAAGGCGGCTTGTTGCGCCGCCCTACGGCACCTGCGGCACAAAGCCGGCTTCGGCAAGCCGGCGCTTCGCCTCTGCATAGATACTCGGCGAGAGCGGCCCTTTCTGCAAAGCGTCGATATTGCTCTGAAGATGCGCTGGATTGATGGTGCCGACGATGGTCGTATGCATATCCGGGTGGCTGAACGTGAAACGGAGGATGAACTCGACAGCGTTGCCCTATCGAGAAGGTCGTCGATCCGCGCTCGCTGCCACCGCTCCCATTGCATGCCGGACTGCTTCCCTGCCGCCGGAGCGCCCTTCGCGGCGCCGCCGCGGATGACAATGCCCGCCCCGGTAACTGCCGCTTCGAATATCGCCGCTTCATGCTCCCTTTCAACGGCTGAATAGGGGATCTGAAACACATCGAACACGCCCATCGCGATGTGATCCCGCAGGTGCGGCAGCGTTCCGGACATGCCGATGAACCTCACCTTGCCAGCTGCCTTTAAATCAAGCAGCGCCTCGACGGCGCCATTATCTTCAAGTGTCCGCCGCGATGGCGAGATGTGGAATTGCACGACGTCGAGATGATCGGTCTTCATGCGGGCAAGACTTTGTTCGACACCCGCGACGATATTTTCGCGCGTGAATAGGTGCGGCCCGCGCTGACCGCGCGGCGCTGGCGGCGCGCCGACCAGACAACCGCATTTGCTCGCAAGGTAGTAGCTGTCGCGACGGTGCGAGATGTAGCGGCCAATGCGCTCTTCGCTCAGCCCGTAATCAATCGACGTATCGATATAGTTGATCCCGCCGTCCAGGACGGCATTGAGAATGGTCTCGGCTTGGCCATCGGTGATGTCGCGGGCGCGTGGCGCACCGCGCAACTCCATGGCGCCGTAACCGAGCATTGTTACCTGCAGCCCAGTTCGCCCCAGTTTGCGCTTGGGTAGATCAGCCATACCATCCTCCGATTACGTTATTCTCAAATGCTCCTGGGCATCTTTGTCACGTCAGCACCGGCTTTACGTCCCGCATGAAGCAGTCCATCGAGGCGAGGAGCTGGCTAAGATCGCGATTGCCGTGAAAGTTGATCTGGAAAGCCCTTACTCCAGCCCTGTCGCGGTAGCGAATTAGGTCTGCGGCAACTTCCGCAGGCGTGCCGTGTCCGATCGGTCGCTGGTCTCCTGACGGCGGCGCATTTCCGGTGGTCGGGCTAAGTTCGATGCGAAAGCTCATGCGCGTTTCCGGCGGGTGCTCGCGGCCAATCCGGTCACAGGCTTTGCGCAGGAACTCCTGACGCTCTACCAGTTCGGCGACTGGTGTCGGTGTCGGTTGCCATACCGCGGCAAATGTCGCGGCCCGTCGCAGCGCCGCATCGCTCGAACCACCAACCCAGATCGGCGGGTGGGGTTGCTGCAGCGGCTTGGGGCTGACCTGCATACCGGCGAAGGTGACGAACCTCCCGGCAAACGACACTTCTCCGGGCGCCCAGCAAGCCTGCCAGACGCGGAGATACTCCGTCGTACGCGCACCGCGCTCATGAAACGGCACCCCGAGGGCATTGAACTCGGCCTCGTTCCAACCCGCACCAATTCCGGCAATGAGCCGCCCGCCCGACATCCGGTCGATCGTCGCCAGTGCCTTGGCGGTAGCGATCGGGTTGCGGTACGGCACGATCAGCACCGATAGGCCGATCCCGATGCGGGTCGTGTTCGCGGCGATGAAAGACAGAGCGACCAACGGGTCGTAGGTGTTGGCCCAGGGTGCTGAGCGCGGCGACCCGTCGACGATGATGTGGTCGTTTACGAACACGGCATCGAAACCTAGCTCCTCGGCCTTTGTCGCCGCGCTGATGATGCCGTCGGGGGTCGCCTCAAACCCAAGGTAATCGGCGTTGGGGCAGCGGCAGGAAAACCGAACGGTCATGAACCCTCCTCGCGACTGAGCTATGCGCACGACAGGATGGTGAGCTTCATCGTGCGAGGCAAATCATGATCGGCGACCCTCTTGCAACGCGCGATCCCGCTCGCTGTGTTGACGGCAGCCACGCTCACCCCTCCCATTAAAATTCTCGCTCGTGATGAGGTTGTTCAGATTGGACTCGGTTTTTAAAGCTCGATATATTCGTTCGTATATATCGTGATGGAAAAGCAGACAATGGCAATGCCGCAAACGATCGAAGCCGTGCCGCACCCCTATGCCAACGGCGAAATGAAGCGCATGCTGATCAACGGCGAATGGGTCCGCGCCGCTTCGGGAAAGACGTTCGAGAGCCGCAACCCGGCGACCGGCGATCTGCTGGCCACCGTCGCAGAGGGCGACAAGGAGGATATCGATCGCGCTGTCGCTGCGGCGCGGGCGGCATTCGAGGGACCATGGAGCAAGTTCAAACCCTATGAGCGCCAGGCGCTTCTCTTAAAGATCGCCGATCTTGTCGAAAAGCATTACGACGAGCTGAGCCTGCTCGACACGCTCGACATGGGTGCCCCGGTCATCCGCACGCGCGGCACGATACAGCGGGTGCTCGGCATGCTGCGCTGGTACGCCGGGATGGCGACCTCGATCCATGGCGAGACGATCGAGAACTCGCTGCCCGGCGAATATTTCTCCTACACCTTGAAGGAGCCCATCGGCGTCGTCGGCGCGATCATCCCGTGGAACGGGCCGCTCGGCGCGTCGATCTGGAAGATCGGCCCGGCGCTTGCCACCGGCTGCACGGTGATCTTGAAGCCGGCCGAGGAAGCACCGCTAACACCGCTGCGGCTCGGCGAACTGCTGATGGATGCCGGCGTGCCGCCCGGGGTCGTCAACATCGTGCCCGGCTATGGAGAAACCGCCGGCGCCGCGCTCGCCGCCCACCCCGAGATCGACAAGGTCGCATTCACCGGCTCGCACCTGACGGGGCAACTAATTGTGCAGGCCTCGGCCGGCAATTTGAAGCGCGTGTCGCTCGAACTCGGCGGCAAATCGCCCGATATCGTCTTTGCCGACGCCGATCTCGAAAGCGCGGTGCCGGGCGCCGGCATGGCCGTGTTCGCGAATTCCGGGCAAATCTGCAGCGCCGGAACCCGGCTCTTTGTCGAGCGCAAGGTCTATGACGAATTCGTCGGCCGTGTCGCCGATTTCGGCAAGAGCCTCAAGGTCGGCAACGGCATCGACCCCGACACTCAGATCGGGCCGCTGGTCTCCGAGCAGCAGTTGGAGCGCGTCACCGGGTATCTGAACGTCGCCCACCAGGAGGGCGCCCGTGCTGTCGTCGGCGGCCAGCAATTGACCGAAGGGCCTTTCGCCAAAGGCTATTTCGTGCCCCCGACGGTCTATGCCGATGTGCGCGACGACATGCGGATCGCCCGGGAGGAAATCTTTGGTCCGGTCATCTCGGCAATCCCGTTCACCGATGTCGACGAGGTCATCCGCCGCGGCAACGCCACAACCTTTGGTCTCGGCAGCGGCGTGTGGACGCGTGATGTCAGCAAGGCGCACCGGCTCGCGAAAGGACTGCGCGCCGGCTCGGTGTGGATCAACTGCTACCAGGCGATGGATCCGGCGGTGCCGTTTGGCGGCTACAAGATGAGCGGATACGGCCGCGAATCCGGCATCCAACAGATGGAAGAGTACTTGAATGTAAAGGCGGTCTGGATCAGAACCGCATAGGACGGTAGGACATCGCGCAGAGCGGCAGTGCCGCTCTGCCGGTCGTCTCGGGCAAGAGCGGGGTAGCCCTGATGAAATTCGGCATTCACAACCCATCATGGCTGTTTGGTTCCGATCCAGCCGAGGCCTTCGAGGCGACGAAGGCGAAAGCGCAGTGGGCGGAAAACCATGGCTTTGTGTGGTTCTCGGTGATGGACCACCTGATCCAGATTCCGGGGGTGGGCGCGCCCGACGAGCCCTTCATCGAAGGTTGGACCGTCCTGTCGGCACTGGCCGCGGTGACTGGCCGGATCCGTCTTGCCACGCTCGCCACGTCGGTCGGCTACCGCAACCCCGCCCATCTGTCCAAGATCGCCGCCGGGGTCGATCTAATCAGCCGGGGTCGGCTGACCCTGGGCATCGGCGCGGGCTATTTCGAGACTGAATACCGGCAATATGGCTGGCAATTCCCGGAGCGGCCGGCGGTGCGCATCCGGCAAATGGAGGAGGCCGTCAGGCTGATCCTCGCGATGTGGACGGAAAAGCGAACGACGTTTCACGGCAGATACTTCCACGTCGAGGATACGATCCTAGAGCCGAAGCCGGTCCAGAAGCCCCGCCCTCCGGTCATGATTGCCGGCGGCGGCGAGCAGCTCACCTTGCGCGCGGTCGCTCGCCTTGCCGATGCCTGCAATGTCGGCGGCGACCCCGATATGGTGAGACACAAGCTCTCGGTGCTTCGGCGGCACTGCGATAGCACACAACGCGACTATGCCACGATTGAAAAGACGCACAACAACAGCTGGCTGCTTGCCCGGAACCACGCGGCCGTGGCTGCGAAGCGGGAACGGTTGTCTGCTCGCGGACCATTGCGAGGCTTTGTCGGCAGTGTGACCGAGGCAATTGATCTGATCGGCCAATACCGTGACGCCGGCGTACAGCTGCTGATCAACAGTGACTATCGCGACGACATGGAGACCCATGAGCTAATGGCGGCGGAGGTCATCCCGCATTTCGCATAAAAAAGGGCTAAGATGATCTGCTTGGCGCACCGCTAAGACTGAGAGGGAGCTTCCGATGGCGCTTTACGAACTGAGGACCTACACGCTCCGCGTCGGCGCGATGGCGGAGGCTGTCAAGCTCTATCAAGAGCTCGGCTTTCCGGCACTGCATAGGGGTGGTCACGACAATAAGCTTGTCGGGTATTTTCAGAGCGACACCGGCACGATCAACCAGCTCGTGCATTTATGGAAATTTGAGGACGACGCAGATCGCCGCGCGCATTGGAGCGCAGTCTTCGCAAACAAAGACTTCGTCGAGGGATTCGCCTCGAAATTCCGCCCATTGGTGATGGCCCAAGAAGTAAAGCTCCTTCACGCAGCGCCGTGGGGACCTCATCCGTAGGGAATTGTGCTCAATCCGCCGCGCACCCGGCGATCGTCCTCATCGGCGAACTGTTGGCGGAGTTCATTTCTGTTCAGATCCCTGTGGCTGCGGCTTCCCGCCGCTCTCAGCTGGCGGCGGCTTTAAAGGTCATCGCAATCCCGTTCATGCAATAGCGCAGGCCTGTCACGGGAGGTCCGTCGTTGAAGACGTGGCCAATATGGCTCCCGCAGCCTGCGCAATGAACCGCCGTCCGCATCATGCCGAGGGAAGTGTCCCGGGTCGTGCCGACCGCGTCATCGGCAAGCGGTGCCCAGAAACTTGGCCAGCCCGTGCCGCTTTCGAACTTAGTTTCAGACGAAAAGAGACCGTGATCGCAACCAACAGGCAAAGATGCCTTGGCGATGCTCATTGAGCAGCGGGCTCGTAAATGGGCGCTCGGTCGCGCTCTGACGCAATACCGCGTACTGAGCAGGCGTCAGCAGCTTGCGCCATTCGGCGTCGGTATGGGTCACTGTGAACTGTTCGGCAGCTGAACGGACAGACCAGGATGAGCCGAGCGATGTCGCCAGCACCGCGCCGGTGACTAGTAAGGAACGCCTCGTCATCATCGATCGAGAACCCTATGCATTTATGCTCTACGCATTTTTTATGAGATGAGCTCTGCGGAGTTGTATTTGAACAGGAGTCGCAATTCTCACGCAATTGTGACCTGCTGGCATCCGCGGCCCGCCTACGAAGGCGGCTAGCTGGTCTTCGAACAGCGCGCGTCCAATAATGTGGGCCGCGTCGAACGACGGCGCAGTGATGTAGGGGGGACAGATATTCGCCTCACAGGGAACAGCGCTACTCGAAGATCCTTCGCGCTTTCAGTGTAATGTCATCGAAATTTTGGGCTTTGGGGGCGAGAGCGAGGGCGTGTTGCCAGTTCCTGCTGGCAACACGGCGTCCGATAGGATAAATCCCGCGGCCGCCGCAGCGGATGCCGATCAAGCGTCTATTTTGGAGGAGAACACGATGAAGCTCAGCGCCCGCAATCAGTTGAAAGGCAAGATCGTCGCCGTGACCAAAGGTCAAACAACGGCGCATGTTCGCATCGACATCGGCGGCGGGGTGATCGTCACCTCCTCGATCACCAACGAGGCTGTGGATGATCTCGCCCTCAAGGCCGGCGATGACGCATTTGCGGTGATAAAAGCGTCGGATGTGATGGTCGCCAAGTGAGGCGACGCGATCTCCTGGGATTAAGTTGCGGCGCTATCTTCGGGCTCACATTCGCCCCTCCGTTTACCCAGGCGAAGGCATTCGCGGACTCGACGGGTCGTCGGGTCGACGTGCCGGATGCGATCCGGCGGGTTTTTCCCGCCGGGCCGCCGGCTTCGGTTACGATCTTTGCGGTAGCGCCCGAGAAGATGCTGGGCTGGACCCGGGCCCCTGGTCCGGAAGCGCGGCCTTTTCTGCCGGCGCAATACGCCGAACTGCCGGAGGTCGGGCGGCTCACGGGTCGCGGCAATACGGTCAACCTCGAAAACGTCGTGCGGATGGCCCCGGATCTGGTGCTCGACGTCGGCAGCACGACCGCAACTTACATTTCGCTGGCCGATCAGGTGCAGGAGCAGATGCACATCCCCGCAGTGCTGATCGGCGGCCGTCTCGCCGAAACCGCGACGACATTGCGCGCTGTCGGCGGTCTCCTCGGCGTCCCCGATCGGGCGGAGGCTCTCGCTCGTTACGCCGAGACGGTGCTCGGCGCTGTTCAAGAGGCAGTCGCCAGTATCCCGTCCGCAACGCGCCCCAGCGTCTATGTCGCGCGCGGACCGCGCGGGCTCGAAACGGCGGTCGCCGGCTCGATCGGCAGCGAGGTCGTCGACCTCGTCGGCGCCCGCAACGTCGTGGGCAAGGATACCGGTCCACGGGCGATCGTCGACGTCTCGCCAGAGCAGATCCTCGCCTGGCAGCCGGACGTGATCCTGACCGTCGACCGCCGCTTTTATGCCGCAGCCCGTACCGATCCGGTATGGCGCGAAGTCAAAGCAGTGCGGGCCGGACAGATCCATTTTGCACCTGACTTGCCCTTTTCCTGGCTCGACAATCCGCCCGCGGCCAATCGGCTGATCGGGCTCCTATGGCTCGGCAAGCTGCTCTATCCTGCGGCATTCCCGCAAGACATCCGCGCCGAGGCGCGCCGCTTTTATGCCCTTTTCTATCAGCAGGAACCGAGCGACGCGCAGCTCGACGGGCTTTTCGCCAATCCGCCGGCGTGAGCCTCCCACAGCGTTCGGTTACCGAGGAGTGATCGTCGGCACGGCGCTAGCCTTACTGGTATTGGTCGCGACCGCCACTGCCCTCGGACCCTATCGGGTTACCCCCGGCGATCTCGCGGCATTTTTGGCGGCGAAGGCGACAGGCGCCGCCTCGACACTGCCGGCGCCGGCCGAAACCGTCATCCTGCAAATTCGGCTGCCTCGGGTGTTCGCTGCGACGGCTGTCGGCGCGGCGCTGGCCGCCGCCGGAGCGGCCTACCAATCGCTGTTTCGCAATCCGCTGGTCTCACCCGACATTCTTGGGGTTTCCTCGGGCGCCGCCTTCGGCGCGGTTGTCGGGATTTTACCTGTCATTGCCGGTTCTCGCGATCGAGGCCGCTTCCTTTGCCGGCGGGCTTGCTGCGGTGATCATCGTCTACGCGATCGCCGCAGCAATTCGCGGCCGCGACGCGGTGCTGGTATTGGTTCTGGCCGGCGTCGTCATCGGGGCATTGTTCGGCGCCGGGGTCGGGCTCCTCAAATATCTGGCCGATCCTTACAACCAGCTGCCGGCCATTACCTTCTGGCTGCTCGGCAGCCTGGCGGCGGCGAACCCGCGCGACCTGACGAACCTGTTGCCGGCAGTGGCGATCGGATTGATGCCGCTTGCTCTGCTGCGCTGGCGCATTGACGTCATGACATTGGGCGACGAGGAGGCGACCGCCCTCGGGATAAATACCCGCATGCTGCGGGTCATCGTGATCGCTGCCGCCACCTTGATGACATCGGCGGCGGTCGCGGCCAGCGGCATCATCGGCTGGGTCGGGCTCGTCGTGCCGCATCTGGCGCGGCTCGTGGTCGGGCCGGCATTCACGCGGCTGTTGCCCGTCAGCGTCCTGTTCGGCGCCGGCTATCTGCTCGCGGTCGATACGGTTGCGCGCACGATCGGCACAGTCGAGCTGCCGCTCGGAGTGCTGACCGCGGCCCTCGGCACGCCGGTGTTCTTGTGGCTGCTGGCCTTCAGCCGGCGCCCGGCATGGTCGTGACGACGCCGCGGCTGGCCGTCGACGAGCTGAGCTACGGTTATCCCGGGCATGTTGTCGGTCGCCACGTCAGCTTCGACATCGCCGCCGGCGAAGTGCTGTGCGTGCTGGGCCGCAACAGCGAAGGCAAGTCGACATTGTTCAAGACGATCCTAGGCTTGCTGCCGCCCCATGCCGGCGCTGTCCGCGTCGATGGCTGGCCTATCGAAAATTGGAGCGCACGACAGCGGGCTCTGACCTTCGGCTACGTGCCGCAGAGCGGCGGCGGGAGCTTCCGTTCACCGTCGCCGAACTCGTATTGATGGGGCGCACCGCGCACCGGGGACCGTTCAGCGCCCCGTCAGCCGCCGACCGCGAGGTCGCGGCCGAAGCCCTCGCGGCATTTGGGATCCAACCTCTCGCCCAGCGCGAATGGTTGCGGATCAGCGGCGGCGAGCGCCAGCTCGCCTTGGTCGCCCGCGCCCTGGCTCAGGAGCCGCGGATCTTGGTCCTCGACGAGCCGACCGCCAGCCTCGATTTCGGCAACCAGATACGGGTTCTCGAAGCCGTTCGCCGTCTTGCAGAGAGCCATGGCCTCACCGTGCTGCTGTCGACCCATCACCCGGAGCAGGCCTTCGCCTGCGCCGACCGGGTCGCCGTGCTGGCGGGCCGCGAGTTGCTGCGGATCGGCCACATTCGGCAGGTCGTACATCGCGAAGGCACACATGCAGCAGGCTGCACCGGCGAGCCGGGGAAGGCGCCGGCCTGATATTTGAGCACGAGAGCGGCTCGATATAGGCCTGGTGTACCGGCTTCGTCGTATAGCGCCGCTCGATGACGACGTCCGCCTGACGGAACCCGGCGGCAGTGTCACCCTTCGAGAAGGTCACCCGCTTGGCAATGTTGGAGGGTTTATCCGGCTTCGGTTCGACCCCAGTCGTGAAGAGGTCATCGTGCAGCACCGGCGCGGCGGGCGCCATCGCCTCCTGACATCGATGACGTGCGGCAACACCTCGTATTCGACTTCGATCAGGTCGAGCGCCTCGGCGGCGGTCGTCGAGGAGACAGCCGCCACCGCGGCCACGGCATGGCCCTCGTAGAGCACTTTGCCGCGTGCCATGACATTACGCGACAGATCACGGAAGTTCATCGGGCCGTCACCGACAAACGCTTCCTCCGGGCTGATCTCCGGGAAGTCGGCCGTAGTCGCGACCGCCCGA
>JBJMQW010000388.1:0-2500 GCA_045802495.1 Allostellaceae bacterium
GCGATGTTCTGGAATGTCCGCGCGATCCCCAACGCGGCAATGTGCGAAGGCCGGCTGTCGGTGATGTCCCGTCCCTCGAAGGTGATCGTGCCGCTGTCGGGGCGATAGAAGCCGCTGATCATGTTGAGGAGTGACGTCTTGCCGGCGCCGTTTGGACCGATGATCGAGATCAGTTCGCCACGCTTTACGGCGAGCGCCACGTCCTCGACGGCGCGCACCCCGCCAAAGTGCTTCGATACACCCGAGACGACGAGCTGTGCCTCGCGCACCCCACCACCGGCACCACTCGTCACGCCTGACACGTTCCTGCCCGCATCTCCTCGCCTTTTCCGGCTTGGCGGCTCATGCCGCGCGATTATGGCAGGCATACTGCTGACGCATGCGCGAGAATGCAATGGCCTATATGACTGATGGGTCTTGCTTTACGCTGCTTTGGCGTGAAACGATCGGCAGGCTGATGCTCGGGCGATGACTGGTTGAGCATGGCCGAACCGCAGACTCTTCCAACCACGGTGCTGACCGGTTTTCTCGGCAGCGGCAAGACGACGTTGCTGCGCCGCGCGCTGGTCTCGCCGGCGCTAGCCGACACCGCTGTCGTCATCAACGAGATCGGGGAAATCGCGATCGACCATCACCTCGTCGATTTTGTCGAGGGGAATGTTCTCGAACTGCCGGGAGGTTGCCTGTGTTGCGCGGTGCGGGAGGATCTCGCGCGCACTCTGCGCAGCCTGCTCGACCGGCGGGATGCCGGCGACATTCGGCGGTTTCGCCGGATCGTCGTCGAAACCACCGGTCTTGCCGACCCGGCGCCGATCCTGTTCACGCTCGGCGCCGATCCGATGCTCGACCATTGCCTGCATCTCGCGCGCGTCGTCACCCTGATCGACGCGGCGCAAGGTGCGCAAAGCCTCGACCGGTTTGCCGAGGCCGGACGGCAGGCCGCGCTCGCGGATATCCTGGTGATCACCAAGACCGATCTCACCCCGCTCGGGCCCGAGCTTGTTTGCCGGCTGGACGCGATCAACAGCCGCGCCGAACGGGTGCTCGCTGCCGACGCGCCGGATGCCGGGACGGTGCTGTTTGGCCGCGGCGGGCGGGCCGGTGCTCCGACCCTGCCGGCAGAGCCGGTCGCGGCTCACACCCATGGGATCGACGCCTTTGGCGTGATCCTCGACGGCGAGGTGAGCCGCCTCGCTTTCGCCCGCGCTTTGGGCCACCTTGCGGGCGAGCGCGGCGCCGATTTGCTGCGGGTCAAGGGGATCGTGCGGTTTGCCGACCGGCCGGAACGGCCGGCCGTGGTGCAGGCGGCCCAGCACGCGATGTTCGCGCCGGAATGGCTCGACGACTGGCCCGATCAAGACCGACGCAGCCGCCTCGTCTTTGTTGTCCACGACATACCACGCTCGGAAATCCTCGCGCATTTCGCGTTCGCCTCGCCGTCGCTGTGGCGACCGCCATCATAGGAGGCCGATATGCTCGACATCGTCGTTTCGGGTGGCACCGCTGTTCTCCCCTCGGGCCCCGAACCCGCCGATATCGGGGTCGCCGGTGAGCGCATCGTGGCGATCGGCGCGCCGGGCAGCCTCGCCGCCATCGGCGCGGGCCGGGTGGTCGACGCATCGGGCCAGATCGTGATCCCGGGCGGCATCGACCCGCATGTCCATTGCAACTGGCCGATGCCGATGCCGGGCGTCGCCCAGCCGGCGCTGACCGAGCCGGCCTCGCGGGTCAGTCTCGCCGCCTTGCATGGCGGGACCACGACGACGATCGATTTCGCCCCGGTCGAGGGCGGCGAGACGATCCGGCAGGCAATCGAGCGACGACAGAAGCAATGGGCCGGCGCCTGCTACGGCGACTACGCCTTTCACACGATGCTGCTCGGCACGATCGCGCCGGCGTGCCTCGGCGAGCTTGCCGAGGCGGTGCAGCAGGGGCACGCCTCGGTCAAGATGTTCACGACTGACATCACGCCGAGCCGCAAGGGCCGCATGGTCGATTTCGGCGACATCTGGGAGGTGTTGAAGGTGCTGGCGATGGCCGGCGGGATCGCGGCGATCCACGCCGAAGAAAATGACATCGTCATGCACATGTACGAGAAGCTGACCCGCGAGGTTCGGGTGGGCTTCGAGAATACGGCCGAGGTGCACAATACCCTCTCGGAGGATCTGTCGTTCAACCGGGTGATCCGGTTGGCCGCCAATATCGAGGGCGCCGCCCTCTACATGATGCACACCTCGGCCAAGACCGGCGTCGATGCGATTGCCGCGGCGCGCGCCAAGGGCGTGCCGATCTACGGTGAGACCCTGCACCAATATCTGATGTACAATTCAGAGGATTACCGTCGGCCCAACGGCCAGATCTATCACACTTACCCGTCATTAAAGTTCCGCGAGGACCAGGAAGCGCTGTGGAAGGCGACCGATCATGGCGCGATCCAGACCGTCGCCACCGACGAGATCTGCTGTCCGCTGCGCATCAAATTGCAGGGGCGGCGGATCGA
>JBJMQW010000389.1:0-3848 GCA_045802495.1 Allostellaceae bacterium
CATGCCCGGCCGCCACAGTGCATGGCGTGGCAAGTTGGGGTTGCCTTTGTCGCGGAAGGTCTCGCCGTTGACCTTGAGATAGGCGCCGGTGCGCCCCTCCTGTCGCCACAGCGCGTGCTTGCCGAGCGTGCGGTACTCGGGATCGAGGTATTTCTCCCATAGCGCGGGCGGCTCGACGACATGGCTGTCGCCGTCGAACACCGTAAAGTTTTTGCCTGTCATTCCCTTCTCCATACCGATGTCATTGCGAGGAGCGCTTGCGCGCGCCGAAGCAATCTCGACCGGACGGGTTCGAGATTGCTTCGCTTCGCTCGCAATGACGGCTTAGGCTCGGGTAACGGCCGCCTCCGGGCGCAGCGCCGCGCGGACTTCGTCCTCGGTCGGCCACCAATCGGGGCGCTCGATCTCGGTGACGCGCTCGCGGATGATGTTGGCTGGCGCCTGGACCTTGTAGAGGCGCCTTGCGTTGGCGCCCAGGAATTTGGCCTGATCTTCCTTTGGCAGCCCATGCTTTTGCATCGTCTCGATCGCGCGCCAGGCGTCGTCGCCGTCGTGGTGATAGACGTCGGACGACCAGCACAGGATGTCGCCGTAGAACTCGGGGAGCCGCGCCGGCGGCGCCTCGTCGCCCTCGAACCCCGTCATGCAATGCTCGAAGAAGGTCTCACTCGGCAGCTTCTTCAGCGGCGGGAGGCGGCGCTCGTTGCGGTAGAGCCGGTAGGCCTTGTCGCACTCGTCGATCAGGAAGCTGAGCCAGGTCGAGGAGGCCTCGAACACCGCGGCGTTGATCTTCGGGTGCCGCTCGAAAAAGCCGGACATCAGCACCATCGTGACCCATAGCGCCGCTTCCGACTGGAAATTCTGCACGTTGGTCAGGAAGGAGTGCGGCAAGCCCGACGTAGCCACAGTGCGGCGGATCAATTCGGCGCCGGAATACTGTTCGCTGTATCCGGAGGGCTTTGAACTGCCGAAGGCCGGGAACGGATGCATGCCGTAGACCATTCCGGTCTCTTCCAGCGCGTCCCAGACCGGCTCGTATTTGGGCTGCAGGGGATAGTTGCCCATTGCATCCATTGGACGCACCAGCGCGACCCGGCAGCCCAGTGCCGCCACCCGGCGTATCTCCTCGATCGCATAATCGGGGTGCTGCATCGGAACGAGAGCGGCGAAGAACAGCCGGTCCGGATCGGCCCGCGTGTATTCATAGGCCCACTCGTTGTAGGCGCGGCAGAACGCCTTGGCGCCAAGGGCGTCCTCCAGCCACGGATAAATGTCGATCTCGGTCGGAATGATCATGACCTGATCGATGCCTTGGACATCCATATCTCTCAAACGCGGTCTCGGCTCATAGGAGCCGGCATGGTCGAGATAGGCGACCTGCTCCTGGGTCAGCGCCGTCTTGGGGTTTAGGTTGCGCACATTGAGGGCGCGCTGGATGTCGTGCTTGACCCCCGGCCCGGCATTGGTGATGACCCGCATCGTGCCCGGGATGCCGCCCTTGCGCGGCGAGCCGAGGCCGACCCCGGCGCGGCCATTGACGATCAGCAGCCGGCCGTCGGCGTCCCACCAGATCGTCCGCTTCAGCGCGTCGAGCTCGTCACGGGTCAGGAAATCCTTTGCACGCTCCCAGATCAGCGGCGGCTCGGTGACGTGCGCGTCGCAGTCGAACGTCGCGAAATCCTTGGTCATCGGTGCGAAACGTTGAACTGGCATGAGTGCCTCCTTTCGGCCTCGATGCCTCCTTACGTCATGGCCGGGCTTGTCCCGGCCATCCACGTGGATCACCGGGCCAAGCCCGGTGATGACGATCAAGAGGCAAGCTACGTGGACTACAAATCTGTGCTAATCCTCCAGCCAGCCTGGCGGTACCGTAACCGCGCCGTGACGGGCGAGAACGGCATCGATCTCCGCCATGTCGGCGTTGCTGATCTCCCAACCGAGAGCGCCCATGTTCTCGGTCACTTCGGCGGGCGTGCGAAAGCCAACCAGTGCGGTGCCGACAATCGGGTTGCTCAAAGTCCAGCGCAGCGCGAATGCCGGCAGAGCCTTGCCGTATTTCGCCGCCAGTGGTTTCAGTTCCTCGACCGCGGCAAGGTTGCGCGGGAAGTGCTCCGGGCCGAACAGGGTGCGGAAGAGGTTCAGGCTGCCGAGCATGCCGCCCTTCGAGCGCCAGTCGCTCTCGTCGAACCGCATTCCGGCGCGGAACGTGCCGCTCAGCATGCCGTAGGCCAATGAGCCGTAGGCCATGACGCCGATCTGCTGCGCCGCGCAATAGGGAAAGATCTCGGACTGCATGCGGCGGTCGAACATGTTCCAGGCGTATTGCACGACATCGACGCGGCGCAGGCCCATTGCCTCTTCGATCTGTGCCAGGCGGAAGTTCGACACGCCGATGTAGCGCGTCTTTCCCTGTCGCACGATGTCGTCGAGCGCTCCGACCGTCTCCGCGAGCGGCGTATTGGGATCGGGCCAATGCACGAGATAGATGTCGACATGGTCCGTGCGCAGCCGCTGCAGGCTCTTGTCGATCGAGGCGAGGACGCGCTTGCGGGTGCTGTCGCGGCGGTTCGGCATTTCCTCGTAGCCGACGCCGAATTTGGTCGCGATGACGACATCGTTGCGGCGGCTACCGAGCGCCCGCGCCAACGCCTCCTCGGACACGCCCATGCCGTAGGCCTCGGCTGTGTCGAAGCAGGTGATGCCGGCGTCAATCGCCGTGTGCACAGCGCGCTGAAACTGCGTTTCGTCGACAGAGCCGTAAGTGCCGCCGATCTCCCAACAGCCGAAGCCGAGCGCCGAAATCTTCAAACTGGTGCGTCCGAATTGCCGGAACTCCATCGGCCCCTCCCTATTGGGCGGCTATTGCGGAAGATGGCGCCGCAAAGCGCCGCTCCATCTGCCGCCGCGCCGCGACCGCCTCGCTGTCCGGTATCGCGACATCCGCCCAGCGCACAATCTCGCCCGCCGCGACCCCCCGAATCAGCCGGACATGATGGGCAAGGCCGATTGGCAATGCGCCCTCGGCAAGGCTGCGCTCGGCGGGGACGAGCTTGCCCCAGACCGTGTAGCCGCCCTCGCCGTCGAGCGTCTCGCCGGCAGCGAGACGGCGCTTGGCGATAGCGACGACATCGCCGCGCCAGTCCCGGGGCTGCCCGGTCGGCTCGCCGCGCAATCCCGCGGACAGCACCGAGATGCCGAGCTCCAGCCCGATCAGGTGATAAGGTTTGTACATCGCCGCGTAGCCGCCGCTCGCATCGGTCTTGAGGCCGTATTCCTTAAAGCAGGTGCGGGCATATTCGTTCGGCGCCTTGAGGACGACATAGACGCCCCAGCGCAAATCGCGAAACACCGGGCGGCCGTCGCGCTCGAGGCACGAGACGACCTCGACCATGCCGTCATGCTCCAATGCGCCACCCGCTTCACGGCCTCGCAGCACATGCGGCAGATCGTCGACGCCACAGGGCGGAAAGCCGAGACCGTCGGCGGGCACCCCAAGACCGGTCGCGTTGGCGATCGCCGCCATCTCGATCGCGGATTTGGTGCCGTCGAGAAAGGAGTTGAACATCTGCGGGTTCATGCCGCCCGCTCTTGCCGCCTCCGGTGTCAGACCGTAATGGCCCCACACCTCGTCCGGGGTGACCTGGTGGTAGGCGGGCAGGTATTTGGTCCCCTTTCCGGCGGCGGCGACTTCGAAACCGCATGCGCGCGCCCAATCGACGAGCTCGCAAGTCAGGGCCGGCTGGTCCCCATAGGCCAGCGAATAGACGGTGCCCTTGCGGCGCGCTTCCTCGGCTAGCAGCGGTCCGGCGAGCACATCGGCTTCGACATTGACCATGACGATATGGCGG
>JBJMQW010000390.1:0-2255 GCA_045802495.1 Allostellaceae bacterium
CGGCCCGAAAATCTGAGAGCATCAAGCGGGGAACCGCTCGCGTCCTGCGGCCGAAATGCGCTATAGCTAAACGGCCATAGCGCGCATGAGATGGCTGATGATCACTGCGGATGCGCTGACCCTCGCCGTGCTAACCTGACTTCGCCGATTCGACCCGCCGTTCCGTGATTTTCGCCGGGCAAGTGATTGAGCGGCAATGGGTGGTGCGGGCCCGGGCACCGAAAATCGGCTGTAGTGCCGACCAAGTCTATTTTCCTGGCCGCCGATGTGCCGATAATTGGCAGCCATCATGTTCTTGCGCTGCAAAGTCCGCCGGAAGGATGGCAAGCAACACCGCTACTGGAGCGTTGTCGAGAACGCGCGGGTCGCCGGCGGGCGCGTGGTGCAGCGGCACGTGCTGTACCTGGGCGAGATCAACGACACGCAGGAGTTGGCGTGGCGGCGGTCGATCGCGGTTGTGGAGGACGGCGCGGCGCAACCCCGCACGCTGTCGCTGTTTCCGGAGGACCGCTGTGAAGGACTGCTGGCGGATGCCTCGATTGTCCGCGTCAAGCTGTCGGAATTGCGGCTGCGCCGGCCGCGGCAGTGGGGCGCGTGCTGGCTGGCGCTGCTGCTGTGGCGGGAGCTGCAGCTGGATCAATTCTGGTGCAAGCGGCTCGGCGTGAGCCGTAAGGGGACGCGCTGGGATCAGGTCCTGTTCCTGCTGGTCGCCTATCGCCTGCTGGCGCCGGGGAGCGAATGGCGGCTGCACCGTGAGTGGTTTCAGCGCAGCGCCATGGCCGATCTGCTGGGCGAGGATGCCGGGCTCGCCGAGATCCACAAGCTGTACCGCTGCCACGACCGGCTGCTGACCCACAAGCAGGCGGTCTTCGATCACTTGGTGGGACGCTGGCGCGACCTGTTCAACATCAGCTACGACGTGCTGCTCTATGATTTGACGAGCACCTATTTCGAGGCGGATCCGCCGTTTCCGGAAGGCGACAAGCGGCGCTTTGGGTACTCGCGCGATCACCGGCCGGATTGCGTGCAGATCGTCATCGCCCTGGTGGTGACGCCCGAGGGTCTGCCGCTGGCCTATGAGGTGCTCCCCGGCAACACCGCGGACAAGACGACATTACGGCCATTTCTCGAGCAGATCGAACGGCAATACGGCAAAGCGCGCCGCGTCTGGCTGATGGACCGTGGCGTGCCGACCGAAGAGGTGCTCGCCGAGATGCGCACGGCCGACCCGCCGGTGAATTACCTGGTGGGCACGCCGAAGGGTCGCTTGACGCGTTTGGAAAAGCATTTGATCGCCCAGCCGTGGCAAGAGGCGCGACCCGGTGTGCAGGTCAAACTGTTGCCGCAGCAGGGCGAGCTCTACGTCTTGGCGCAAAGCCGCGACCGCGTCGCCAAGGAGCGGGCAATCCGTCGGCGCCAGCTGAAGCGGCTGTGGGCTCGGCTCAAGCAACTCTCGACAATGGAGATCTCGCGCGAGGAGCTGCTGATGAAGCTCGGCGCCGCACGCGATCAGTCGCGCAGCGCATGGCGCCTGGTCGTCATTGAAGTCGCCGCAGACAGCGCCTCGTTCAGCTATCGGCTCGATCGCAACAAGCTGCGGCAGGCACGATCGCGCGAAGGCCGCTATCTCTTGCGCACCAACCTCGTCGAGGAAGATCCCGCCAAGCTGTGGAGCCATTACCTGTTGCTGGTCGCGGTCGAGGAGGCGTTCAAAAACCTCAAAGGCGACCTGGCAATCAGGCCGATCTTCCACCAACTTGAGGCCCGCATCGAGGCGCACGTCTTCATCGCCTTCCTGGCGTATTGCCTACAGGTCACTCTTGCGCGGCGCTTGCATGCGCTGGCGCCCGGGTTGACGCCGCGCAGTGTGCTGGAGAAGTTCGCCGCCGTGCAGATGATCGACGCGCACCTGCCCGCCACCGACGGCCGCGAGCTGATCCTCACCCGCTATACCGAGCCCGAACCCGAGCTCAGCCTCTTGCTGAAAAAGCTGAAACTGGAGCTGCCCGCCCAGCCACCACCCAAAATCACCGCCGACGCGCCCGCGCCACCCACCCCGCTGTAGTGCCGACCTTCAGGGGTTCACCTCAATAAACTCAGATACTTAGATACTCAAAAGTGCTCCAATCGGCGAAGTTGGGTTAGCGACGACGACATGGGCGACCAGCCGCTCGGTCGGCAGGCCGCCCTCGATCAGCCGCGCTGGCGCTGGCGCCTGCACCATCGCTCCCTGGCAGCTGCGACAGGCGTATTTC
>JBJMQW010000391.1:0-6690 GCA_045802495.1 Allostellaceae bacterium
CGCGCATGGCCGCATGGCGCCCTCCGAGCTCGAAGACGCGATGACCGCTTTCGACGAGCGTGCCTTCGATCTGTTGCTGTCAACCAATATCATCGAGAGCGGGCTCGACATCCCGTCGGCCAATACGATGGTCGTGCACCGCGCCGACATGTTCGGACTGGCGCAGCTCTATCAGCTGCGCGGCCGCATCGGGCGCAGCAAGCTGCGCGGCTATGCCTATCTGACCCTGCCGGAGAAGAAAAAGCTTGCCCCGACCGCACAGCGGCGGCTGGAGGTCATGCAGACCCTGGACACTTTGGGCGCCGGCTTTCAGCTGGCGAGCCACGACCTCGACATCCGCGGCGCCGGCAATCTGCTGGGCGACGAGCAATCCGGCCACATCCGCGAGGTCGGCATCGAACTCTACCAGCACATGCTGGAAGAGGCGGTGGCCGCGGCGCGCACCGATGGCAGCGAGGAGGCTGTCCGCGAGGAATGGAGCCCTCAAATCACGATGGGCACGCCGGTCCTGATCCCCGAGAATTACGTCCCCGATCTCGGCGTGCGGCTCGGGCTCTACCGCCGCATTGCCGGGCTCGCCGACCGCCGCGAGATCGACGGCTTCGCCGCCGAGCTGATCGACCGCTTCGGCTCACTGCCGGCCGAAGTCGAGAATTTGCTCGAAATCATCGCGATCAAGCGATATTGTCGCGAAGCCGGCATCGAAAAGCTCGAAGCCGGTCCCAAGGGTGCCGTCATCTCGTTGCGCGACAACCGTTTCGCCAACCCCGCCGGCCTTGTCGACCTGATCCAGCGCAACGCCGGCACGTTGAAGCTGCGCCCCGACCAGAAGCTCGTCTATCTGCGCAGCTGGGACGACGCCAAGACCCGCCTCGCCGGCGCCGCAAAGCTGGCGCAGGCATTGGCGAAAATCGCCCGCACCGCCCAGCCCGAAACAGACGCGGCACTGCCCAAGCCGACGCCGTCTCTGGTTAAACCGAGGATCGCGCGACGGGCCTAAGCCGGCTTATACCGGTTTCCGTGATGATGCGGCATATCCTCCCCGCCGCAGAACAGACTGCACGAAATCGGCCTTTGCGTTCGAGTAAGCGTTGCGGTCGGTTCGATATCGCGCAGCAAGCCGCTCCTTAAGCGCTGCATAGCTTGCTCTCAGCGCGTCATCTCTCCGCAATGCATCGCGGAAGGCGATCAATGCCCTCGCATCGGGATGGTCCTGCTCCATCAGCTGGAGATGATGTGTCCGCGCAGTAGGCCGCGGTCGCAAAAACCACAGGCGGTAATGACGATTTGGGTCCTCCGGCCAAAAGAGCCAACCCTCGCCCGCCAAGGCGGGCAATGCCGCTTGCGCATCGGACAGCGACCTCACTGGTGCCAGGATGTCGACGATCGGCTTAGCCGGTAGCCCAGGCACCGATGTCGATCCGACGTGCTCGACCGGGCCAGCCAACCACGGCGCCAATATCGTATCCAGCCGCGCTTGTTGTTCGACGAACCTTTCAACCCATGCCGGATCGTAATCGACGACCTCGACTATTTGATCCGGCACCGCGCCACCCCTGCTCTCCATACCGGCTTGCGCCCGGATACCGTCCAGCAGTCTTATCAGGTACGCAAAGAGAGCAGCGATTCCAGACGGTGGCCCGAGTGCGAAAATAGGGAGGTAGGTCATGTGGTCGCGAAAGGAATTCGGCTCATCGGTTGCCGCGATCACCTGCGGCAATGTTATTCGGGGGTCCGCAGCGCCGGCGCGCCCAATCGATCTGTCCGCGATGCCGCCCTCCGCCCACGAGGATGCAATGCGGCTGGCCATTGCGGCGGCGCGCGGCAATCCGGCGTACCCCTTTGGCGCGGTCATGGTGAGGGCAGCGGACCGCCGGGTCATGGCGACCGGTGTCAACAAGGGCGCCGAGAACCCGATCCTTCATGGCGAGATCGCCGCCATCAACGACTATGTCGCGCGACACGGCAATAGCGGATGGGGCGAGGTCATCCTTTATACGACCGCCGAGCCTTGCCCGATGTGTATGAGCGCCATCGCCTGGGCTGGCATCGGGGGTGCCGTGTATGGCACATCGATCGAAACATTACGGCAAGTCGGCATCAACCAAATCCTGATCCCGGCGGACACCGTGATCGGCGCGGCACCTTTCTACCATGGTTCGATCCTCGGCGACGTGCTCAAAGCCGAGACCGATGCGCTCTTTGTGAACCGCAAGCGGATTTGACCTACGGGTGCGCGGTATAGCCGATGCACCACGGGGTCCGCTTCGGCGGACCGCGCTGCGATCAAACGCTGTTGTCACGAAGCCGGCTCCAAGGGCGCCGTCATTTCACTGCGGGGAGGATCTCCCACGCGAAGCTGTCGCTGCAATCAGCGGTCCTCTTTTCGACCAGCCCCAAAGAGCGTGAGCAAAAGACAGATCACCAGCGCCGCAAGCGTCAATGCTATCGAGATCCCGACATGCGGCGTGAAGGTCACGACCTTACAGCTCGCCCATGCCGCTTCGCTGAACCCTTCGGCGGTCATCCTCAACTGTCTCTTTGTTCCAGTCGCGAATGGGTTGGAAGCCGCAATCCCTAAGATCGCCGTGCCCATCCGGGACAACTCGGCGGGCCACCCGCGATGAACCGGACTGGAGACGACCTCCCAGTCCGGCTCATTTCCCTGGTCAGTTGTTGTCGATGACCCTCGGCTTGGTGTCAGCCATTGTGGCCGATCAGGCCGCTCGCAACAGACCGAGCTGCTGCAGCGCGGTCACTCCGTCGTCGAGGCCAACTTCCTCCGCGATTTTGCCGTTTTCGACACGCAACACGGTCGTTCCAGTGAACCGCATCTTGCGGCCGGAAGCAGCCGGAAGGGAACCGGCGAGAAAGTCACTGAAAGCGGACCCCGTATGTGTGCCGCCCCCTTCCCAACGGCCGACCACATAGTCGCCCTCGGCGATGAGGTCCGCCGCACCCCAGAAATTGAGATCCGGGAACGCGTCGCGGAACCCGATCATGAACTCTTTCACGTCTTCGCGGCCGCGGCGCGGCGCGTGCAACGAATACTGCAAGAGGATATCGGGTGTAGCGAGCTCGTCGACCACGCTGGGGTTCCAAGGATTGCCCCAGAACTCCTTGAACCAGCGGCCAACGGCGGCCTTGTTTTCCTGTTCCTTCGACATGATGAACCCTTTGCTTGCCGCCATTGCGTGGAAAGAGGGCATGCGGGCTGACGGCAGGTCCGCCGCACTTGGCGCGAGCCATTGGTTGCACCTTCGCCAAGTGTGGGGCTATCCGGTTCTTGCGGTTTAAGTGGCGGCTCCCGAGCCGTTCAGCTCGCAGCGTAGCGGGTTGAGAAACTCCGCGACGTCCCAAAATGCTGCTTATTGGCCCTAACAACGGCGCAAGCAATCAGTCGCCGCTGCGGTCGCGGCAACAATCATGTCGACCGGACTGCGCGGGCGGCCAATGGCAGTGCCGCATATCTCGGCAATGGCCACACACCTGGGCTGTACTATAGTAAGACAGTCCGGGAAACCAGGAGGGAGCGGACGACATGCCGGCCGAACTCAGCGAGATCAGGGTCCGCGACGTCACCGTCAAATTGCATCGTGTTGGGCACGGCCCGCCCGTGCTGTTCTTGCACGGCGCCGGCGGCGTGCCGCAATGGCTGCCGTTCTTTGATGCGCTGGCGGAGCACTACGAACTTTGGGTGCCGGAGCACCCCGGCTTTGGCGGCTCCGATGATCCCCCGTGGATCCACTCGATATCCGATCTCGCCTTCTTCTATCTCGATCTCGTCGAGGAAGCGGGCTTGGACCGGGTCCATTTGATCGGCAACTCGCTCGGCGGCTGGCTCGCCGCCGAGATTCTGATCCGCGACCGCTCGCGTTTTAAGAGCCTCGTTCTGCTGGCGCCCGCCGGTATTCGCGTCAAGGGCGTGCCATGCGGCGACAATTTCATCTGGGGACCCGAGGAAGCGGTCCGCAATCTCTATCACGACCAGTCTTTTGCCGACCGCCTGCTGGCGCTGACGCCGAGCGAAGAACAGATGGACGTGTTGCTGCACAACCGCTTTACTGTCGCCAAACTCGGCTGGCAGCCGCGCTGGTATAACCCCGATCTGGAAAAGTGGCTGCACCGCATAAAATTGCCGGCGCTCGTGGTCTGGGGTGACGACGACAAGGTCATGCCGCCTGCCAATGCGGCGCTTTGGCGCCAGCGGTTGCCGGAGGCGCGGCTCGTCATGGTCGAGGGATGCGGGCATCTCCCGCACATCGAGCGCGCGGCATTCGTCACGCGCCATGTCCGTGAGCTCATCGAGGGAGTCGCGTCATGAAGCTCGTCTCCTTCCATCTAATGCCATACCGGCCGCTCGATCTCGCTGAGGCGGCGAAGCACCGTTCACCTTGGGTGGTGCTGCCGAACCGCCTCTATGACCCGGTGAAGGGGGCCGAGGAATACGCCCGCCACATCGACGCGCTCGTCTATGCAGAGGAGCTCGGCTTCGATGCGATCGGCGTCAACGAACATCACCAGACCGCCTACGGCTTGATGCCGGCGCCCAATCTGATCGCCAGCGCTCTGATCCAGCGCACCAAAAGAGTCAAGATCGCGATCCTTGGCCGGGCGCTTCCCTTGGTGAGTAACCCGATCTACATCGCCGAAGAATTCGCGATGCTCGACAATCTCTCGAAGGGCCGCATCATCGCCGGCTTTGTGCGCGGCATCGGCTCGGAATACCATTCCTCGGGCGTCAACCCCTATTTCTCGCATGAGCGCTTCCACGAGGCGCACGACCTGATCATCCGGGCCTGGACCGAGCCCGGCCCCTTCGCCTTCGACGGCGACCATTTCAGCCTGCGCTATGTCAACCTCTGGCCGAGGCCCTACCAGAGCCCGCATCCGCCCGTTTGGATCCCATCGCAGGGGTCGAGTGAGACCGTCGCCTGGGCGGCTCACCCCGGGCGCAAATATCCGTTTCTCGTGACCTTCTCCTCGGCCGACCTCGTCGCGCGGTACCACATCACCTATCGCGACCAGGCGCGGCAATACGGCTACGAGGCGGCGGCGGATCAGCTCGGCTGGGCCTGCCCGATCTATGTCGCCGAAACCGACGAGCGGGCGCGCGAGGAGGCGGGACGGGCGGTCGAGACGTTGTTCAACGATTTCCTGCGTCAGAGCTTCGAAATGCTGATGCCGCCCGGCTACACCTCCATTGGCTCGATGAAGAATTTCATCAATATACGCCGGGGGCTGCTCGGCGGCGGCAAGGCCACCGCCGCGGGCCTGATCGAAAGCGGCACAGCGCTGATCGGAACCCCCCGAACGGTGCTGGCGGGCATCGAGAAGATGCGCGAGCGCACCGGCTTCGGCATCCTCGTAGCGCTTCTTCAGTTCGGCATTCTATCGGATGAGCTCACGCGGCGGAACATGGATCTCTTCGCCGCCGAGGTGATGCCGCATCTAAGGCACTGACCGCCAGCGGCTGTCGCACCTTGATGTCGAGGGAAATCACGGCCATTTCTGCACTCCCATTCGCGACGCATGCCGCGCGGGCACTCCCGCCGCGGCTGCTGGGACAATAATCCGCTGTGCTTCAGGGATGAAGGAAGGCACGGGATGCGGCAGATACCCGTCGGCGCGAAGGGCTCTTTCAACCTACTCGTCCAGCCCGAGCATCTGGCAAACCGGTTCAAAGACGCGACGCTGCCGCCGGTCTTCGCCACACCCGTTATGATCATGGTCATGGAGAACGCCGCGCTGAATGCGATCAAGGCCTATCTCAGCCCCGGCGAAAGCGCGGTCGGCACGTCCGTCAATGTCCGTCATATCGCGGCAACACCGGTTGGACGTGTGGTGACCGGAGAGGCCAAGGTTACCGAGGTCGACGGGCGGCGGATCGAATTTGCTGTCCGCGCGACCGAGGGCGCCAAAGAGATCGGCGTGGGCTCGCATTCCAGGGCCATTGTCGACGTAGCAAAGTTCGCGCAGCGTCTTGGATGAAGCGGTTGGGTGGAGGCAATGGACCCTAGGCTCCGCGAGAATCCCGCCGACCAAACGATGGATGCTTCCGCCGGCAAACCGGATCGGAAGCGCTCCGGTGGAACGACGATAGGTCACATCAGGTTCGAGAAAGAAAGGTGGCGTGGCCCAGGCGCGGGACGCGTTGCTATGGAGCAAGCGCATGAGCGGCACGAATGTTGAGAGACCAGGGGGTGTGGATGGTGTAACGGCATCGGAACGCGCGCCCTTATGGGCGATCGGATTGGGCGTTCTGTTGATCGCATGCGGAATTGGCCGGCGGCGGGCTGGAGACGCGAGCCCTGCGGGAGGCGATACCAGTCAGAGCGAGACCGGCCGTGGCCGGTCGGCAGAAACCCCCTCGGAGATCCCGGGCTCGGGATGGAAAGATATTATTTTGCGGGTATACCGAGGCATCTCGGAAAACCGCATTCTGTTGGTGGCCGCCGGTGTCACCTTCTATGCGCTGCTCGCTATTTTTCCCGGGATCGCGGCTTTGATATCAATTTACGGCCTGTTCGCTGACCCGGCCAGTGTAGCCAGCCATCTCGACACAATGACGAACGTCGCACCGGGTGGAGCGATCGACCTTATTCGTGAATAAATGACGCGTCTTGCCTCACAGGGCTGGTCGACCCTGGTCGTCAGCTTTCTGGTAAGCCTTGCGATCTCACTTTGGAC
>JBJMQW010000392.1:0-18921 GCA_045802495.1 Allostellaceae bacterium
GAGGAACTGATGACCTCGCGGGAGGAGCTGCAATCGCTGAACGAAGAGCTCACCGCCCTCAACAGTCAGCTTCAGGAAACGCTCGAACGGCCGCGCAGCACGTCGAACGACCTGCAAAATATCCTCGACAGCTCAGGCGTCGCGACACTGTTCCTGGACAGCGAGCTCAACATCCGCTTTTTCACGCCGGCGGCCAAGCCGCTGTTCCGCGTCATCGCCACCGACATCGGCCGGCCGCTCGCCGACCTCGCCCGCCGTATCAACGACACTCGCCTGCCCGCGGACGCCCGAACGGTTCTTGCCGGCCGCATGCCGCCGAACCGCGAGGTCGAGGCCGACAACGGCGCGTGGTACACCCGTCGCATTCTGCCCTACCGCACTCAGGACGCCCAGATTGCGGGGGTGGTCATCACCTTCGCCGACATATCCGAGAGGAAAACGGCCGAACGGGCCATCGAGGCAGCCCGGTCCTATTCCGACAGCATCATAAACACCATTCGCCAGCCGCTCGTCGTGCTCGACGAGGAGCTTAACGTCATCTCCGCGAGCCGCTCCTTCTACAGCACCTTTTCGGTCGAGCCTGAGCAGGCCGTGGGCCGACAACTCGACGCGGTCGATGAGGGCCGTCTCGATATCGCGGCGCTGCGCGTCTTCCTCGACCGCCTCCGGAACGGCGAGGGAGGCATCGAGGATCACGAAATCGAGGTCGAGCTGCCGCCGCGGGGAATGCGTTCGCTGCTCGTGAGCGCGCTGGAGATTTGCGACGAGTCCCTGACGACGCGAAAGATCCTGGTGGCGGTCGAAGACATCACCGAACGCAAGCATTCGAGGGAGGCGTTGGAGGCTGCCAAGCGGCGCGCCGAGCAGGCTAATCTCGGCAAGTCACGATTCCTTGCCGCCGCCAGCCATGATCTGCGCCAGCCGCTGCAGACAATCAGCCTGCTGCATGAAATATTGGCGAAAAAGGTCCAAGACGAAACCACGCTGAGGCTGGTCGGCAAACTCGACGAGACTGTGAGCGCTATGTCGAGCATGCTGGACACGCTCCTCGACATCAACCAGCTCGAGGCTGGGACAGCCGTCGAGACATGGTCGATTTCCCGATCAATGCAATGCTCGAGCATCTGCGAACACAGTTCAGCTTTCATGCAGCGGCGCATGGCCTGGGCTGGCGCGTCGTCCCGAGCAGCCTCAGCGTGCGCAGCGATCCGCGCCTGCTCGAGCAGATGATCCGCAACCTGCTCTCGAACGCGGTGAAATACACCAACAAGGGCAAGATCCTGCTCGGCTGCCGGAGGCGCGGCGACAAGCTGCGCGTCGAGGTCTGGGATACCGGGATCGGTGTTCCCGAAGAGCAACTTCAGGCGATTTTCGAGGAGTTCCACCAGCTTGATAATCCGGCGCGCGAGCGCAGCAAGGGCCTTGGCCTCGGTCTCGCCATTGTCGAGCGCGTGGCAGACCTTCTGGGCCACACCGTCGATGTCCGTTCCCGACCGGGCAAGGGCTCGGTCTTTGCCGTCGAGGTGCCGCTCGGACAAGACGCATCACAGTGGCGGCCTCGGCAAGTCTGGCACGAGACGAAGGAAAGCGCACACCGGAGCGGGGTAATCCTGGTCGTCGAGGACGACCCTCCGGAGCGCGAGATGCTCGCGCTCCTGCTCGAAGGCGAGGGTCACCGCACGACGACCGCCGAGGATGGGAGAAATGCGCTGGAATTAGCGGCGCGCGGGGCGATCCGCCCGGACCTCGTCGTCGCCGACTACAATCTGCCGAAGGGTCTGAACGGTCTCCAGGTCGTCGCCGGCCTGCGGGAGACGCTCGGTCACGAGACCCCGGCAGTCATCCTCACCGGCGACATCTCGACCGAGACTTTGCGCGAGATTGCCCAGGGGGGCCACCTACATCTGAACAAGCCGGTGAAGGCGAAGGAACTGGTGGATTTGATCCAGCGCTGCCTCGCTGCATCACCGCCACTGGCGCAACCGAGCACCCGGCCGCCCGCCGAAGTGGCCGGCGATGGCCCGCGACCGCCGACCATCTTCGTGGTCGACGACGACAGCGCGGTGCGCGAGGCGCTGCGCGATCTGCTCCAGCAAGATGGCCGGATGGTCGAAGTCTACGCCAGTTCCGAGGCTTTCCTCGAAGCGTATCGTCCCGGCCGCGAAGGATGCCTCCTTATCGATGCCCGGATGCCCGGCATGGGCGGGCTCGAACTGCTTCGGCGGCTCCAGAGCGAGGGCACTCGGCTGCCGGCGATCATGATCACCGGCCAGGGCGATGTGCCGATGGCGGTTGAGGCCATGAGGGCCGGGGCTGCGGATTTCATCGAAAAGCCAATCGGCCGCGACGAATTGTTCGCCAGCATCGAGCATGCCTTGGAGCACACCCGGGATTCGGCCAAGTTTTCGGTTCGGCGGGAAGCCGCAGCGACCCGCTTCGCTGGTCTGACCGCGCGCCAGCGTCAGATCATGGAGCTGGTGCTCGCCGGCCATCCCAGCAAGAACATTGCCGCCGACCTCGGTATCAGCCAGCGCACGGTCGAGAACCATCGTGCCGCCGTCATGAAGAAGACTGGCTCGCACTCTCTTTCGGCGCTGATCCGACTGGCGCTCGCCGCCGATCCAGGCACCGCGTCGCAATCTCTCCGCTGAGGGAGAGCGCGGCGCAGCTGGTCGCGAGGGTCCGGCCCCAATTGGTGCATGCTCTTGAGGTAATCGCCGATTCCGGTGTGCGCCGCCGTCTAGCGCGAACAGCCACTCGATCCGACGATAGAACGGTAAGCTCCGGCGAAGGCCGCGATGGGCTGGTTGTCAGGCGGCAGCGGCCCGGGTTTCGCGTATCTTCCAGTGCCAGGGCAGCAGCTCGTGTAGCTGGGAGGCCGGATGATCGGCGATGCGACGCAGTACCTCGGCAAGCCAGGCCTGTGGATCGACGCCGTTGAGTTTTGCCGTAGCGATGAGCGTGTATATCGCGGCAGCGCGCTCACCGCCTCGGTCGGAGCCGGCGAATAACCATGCGCGGCGCCCGAGAGCGATGCCACGCAAAGCGCGCTCGGCGGCGTTGTTCGATAGGCAGATGCGGCCATCGTCGAGAAAGCGGGTGAAGGCCGACCAGCGCTTGAGCATGTAATCGATTGCCTTGGCAATGTCGGCGTGACGTGACAGCCTGGCGCGTTCGGCGAGCATCCATCTTTCCAGCTCACGGACAAGTGGCGTGACCCGTTCCTGGCGGACGGCGAGCCGTTGCTCGGCCCTGGCGCCATTGATCTCGCGCTCAATCGCGAAGATCGCGTCAATGCGGCGCACCGCTTCGACGGCCAGTGGCGATTTGCCGAGATCGGCGAGCTCGAAGAATTTGCGACGCCTGCGGCTCCAGCAGGCAGCCTCGGTGATTGGGCCGGGTTTGCGCTTGGCGTCATAGAGATCGCCAAAGCCGGCATCGGCATCGGCCTGGAGGATCCCGGCATAGCCGGCGAGATGCCGGTTGGGGTGCTCGCCGTTGCGGTTACGCGAGTAGAAGAACAGCGCTGCGGGCGGGTTCGGGCCGGCAAACGGCCGATCGTCCCTGACATAAGCCCACATCCGGCCGATCACGGTTTTCTGTTTCGCCAGCACCGGCACGGTGGTGTCGTCACCGTGCACGCGTTCGCCGGCGAGCACGTGATGGCGGATCAATTCGAGCAGCGGCGCCAGGCTCGCCGAGCAGGCGCCGACCCAGTCTGCCAGGGTCGACACGTCGAGCTCGATACCCTCGCGGGCATAGCTTTCGCTCTGCCGATTGAGCGGCTGGTGCTCACCGAACTTAGCGTAAAGGATCATCGCCAACAGGCTCGCCCCGGCCCGAGCGCGCGGGATGACGTGGAACGGCGCCGGCGGTTGGGTGATCTTCTCGCATGACCGGCAGCTGAACTTCTCGCGCACGGTCTGGATCACCTTCCACTGGCGCGGCACAACTTCCAAGGTCTCGGTGACGTCCTCGCCGAGTTTGGCGAGCTTGCCGCCACAGCACGGACAAGAAGGCGGTGCCGGCACGACCACGCGCTGGCGCGGCAGGTGAGCCGGCAACGGCGCCCGCACCGGCCGCTTGCCGCCCAAGCTGCGCACCGAGGTGGGATCCGGCTCGGCCGACCCAGCCGCGACTGCGTCTTCCGTGGCGCTCGCTTCCAGCTCCTCGAGCTGGAGTTCCAGCTGGTCGAGCAGCTTGCGGCCGCGCTCGGCCGATTGCCCGAACTTCTCGCGCTTCATCTTGGCAATCAGCAGCTTCAGATAGGCCACCATCGCCTCGGCTCCGGAGGCCCGTGCCTCCGCCTGCTGCCGCGCCGCGCGCTCGGCAGTCAATGCCGTCTGCAGCGCAGCAATGTCGTCGGGCAGCGTTTCGGGCGACGTCACAAACCCGATTATCCTATATTGCCCGGGTCTGGCCTGCCCTCAACCAAAGGGTGAGTCAATGCGTCGCAGCCCTCAGCCAGCCGCCTCTGGACGCCAGGTACGAATGGGGTTCCGCCAATCGATGCCGTCGAGCATATAGGCCAGTTGCGCCGCACTGATCGCGACGATCCCGTCGGCTGGCGACGGCCACAGAAACCGGCCGCGCTCCGCGTTTGCCGCGGAAAACATAAAGATCGCCGGCATGGGGATCGCGCTTCAACCCCTCTTGGACTTGCAGCGCCAGACTGTTCATGCCGCGCGCATGTCGGTGTGGCCGACTGCCAGCCATACCCGCACCCCCGAAGGAACCGGGATCATCGCCCCGATAACGCTTTGACCACGGCCGCCGCCAACCCAGCCGGGATCGAGGCCGGGATGCGCAGGCGAGCCTTGCCTGCAAACTCGATCTCAATTGCCGGCGCCGCAGGACACCCGACGCCATCCCCTACCGGGGCGATCAGAACCTGGGCGAAGCCGCTACCGACCCTGATCTCTCGGCGCCAGCGATAGATCTGGCCCGGACAAATATCGGCCCGCCGGGCAATCTCCGTGACCACCGCTCCCGGCGCCAGGCTCTCGGCAACAATTGCCCGCTTCTGCTCGGCGCTCCACCGACGCCGCCGTTCCGGGCCGGTAATGACTTCAACCCTCGCCATCGCACCGTCTCTAGCACCGGTGCAAACACTGTGACTTGCACCAGTGCTTACCAGCCCCACCCGCCTCCGCTACGCAAGGCGGCCTTCACCGGACGGGTACATAGAACGAGACCTGATGGGACATGCAATGGACGGTGCGCGGCACATTGGCGCGCCGGTCGCGTCCAGGATCGGCACCAGGTCTTCGGCGCCGGATAGAATGAAGACGTCCGACTCTTCGTCGTCGCAATAGCGCGGCGGTCCTTTATCGATCTTGCGGGCAGAGCGATCCAGGCCTTCCGCGTTGGCCAGCCATAGGTAGTTTCCGAACCTATGCGTGCTCCCCCACCACCAGTACACACCAATGCCGGGAGCGGTCGTCGACTGAGAGGGTTGACGGCGCCTCCCTCGTCTGAGGGGAGGATCGCATGGTTACAATAACCAACGCCAAGGCCGCGATGATGATAGAACAGGCCCTAGTCTGCGCAGCAAAGTATCGTCTCCTTGCATTAAGCGAATCGAATCAACTGATGGTCCGGTTATTCGAAGAAAACGCCCTTAGGCTCGAAGGCGCGGCGGCGCGCTTCAAGCGCGCCGGCGAGCTTTTAAACGATGCGTCAGCCTAGAACCCGCACCTACCGAGCCTCTGCACCTACTCCCCGTGAGGAATCCGGGCTAGCCTCGCCCGGCCAATTTTTAGCTAGCGCGAGCGACGCCACGCCGATCACGAGCGCCGGCGCCGGTCGATCCAAAACCCGTCAGTCACCGGAAAGGTTCTTCCGTCGCGCGATTTGGGAAGGTTTATCTCCTGACGTAAACGTGAGTATCGAATTTCGGACATCCTGGTGCATTTGCTAATTGTGTGTCTGTAAAATAATAGTCCGGAACTACTCCACTTCCTTCAAACGAAAGCGTAACGCCGAGTCTCTTTCCAAACCAATAAAGTGCATGTTCTCTATTTTGATAAACTCCATTAATGATCAATATCCCTCCGCCTTCCTCTTTGAAGACGTGAGCCTCTTTGTTATTCAAAGACCGAGTTTCGGGAAATGGTTGTAAAAAATAGATGGTCATCTTGTCCTCTGGGCGCGAGAAACGGGGGTTTTGTAGGAGCGGCTGGTCACAAGAGAGCCGACGGGGAGTTCGTAGCACTCGCCATCCATCTTTCGCCCAGCGATCCACCTTGCGACCAGGCCAGCGCGATCTAAAGCGCTCAAGCGAAGAGGCGGAGCGCTGTGAGCGTCGCCGTGCCGGAGCCGTTCTTGTTTGGAACAATCGTCAGACGGAGATGGCTAGCGTGGAGGAGGTTAAGCCGCTGTTCTTCGCGCTGGTACGTGGCTCCCCCGGGGCTGAAGGTGTATTCCTGAACCAAGATTTGGCGGTACGTTCGACTTCCATCCTCAGAGACTTCCACGCGTACTTCTTGGGTGCGCTCTCGAACTGCCTCCTCGACCTCGTACACGAGCCGTGAGATCGCCTGCGGCTGGTTCGAATTCAACGATGATTTGCTCGATCACGTCGGAGCGCGCACTAATCCAACGCGTGCCTCCGGGGCCGGAGCGTCCATCCAACAGATGCTCGACCGGGTGGCCCGGCTTTTCTGATGAGTAAGCGATAGTCGCGCAGTCGGCGATATCGATCTCGTCAGCTGTGCCGGCGCTCGTCGATCCTAAGGTGCTCCAGCGGCGGATCTCCTCGCGCTGCGCTGTGGCCTTATCGGTCTCGACTGTAGCTTCTGTCCCTCTTCGCCTCCTGCTGCTGCGGGTAAAGTTCAATCGGCCGGTCCTGAATCTTGGTGACGAGAGTGCGCCCTTCGGACGTCAGCATCCCGGTGCTCCGCGTATAGGGCGTTTAGGTTCCAACATTGGCACAGTGAAACCCGTTCCCGCTTCGATACACAGTTCATCGCATCTCCTGCATACCGGCGCGCGAATACCGACCCGGCAGAGCGGGGCTTGCTCCCTCAGAAACCTTCAAACATGTGAGCACGCCAACTTTGCCTACTATAGTGGTCAGCCGATTTGGAACCCCAGCCCGCCGCCCCTGGAGCTGTCGAAGGAGCGTTGTGTTTTCAATCACTCCCCCCTCGGATCATGGCGATCAGGAGCGCCGCGTTTTCAGATCATAGCGTGGTTGTGCTCACGATCCTGCCAACACTACGCCATGCAGAATAGCTGCGTAGTGACAGCTGGCTGCGACCAGCACGAAGCTGTGCCATATTGCGTTGTGGAAGGGCAGTGCCCGCCAGAGGTGAAAGCCGACCCCGATCGAATAGAGCACGCCCCCAACTGCGATCAAAATCGCCGTCCGAGCGTCCGCCGAGCCGAGCATCGGTCGCACTCCCACCAGGATCATCCATCCTAGCGCCAGGTAGGCAACGATCGAACCTCGCTCGACACCACGTGGATAGATCAGCTTCATGACGGCTCCAGTGACCGCTCCCGTCCAAACCGCGGCGGTCATCCCGATCGCCCAAACGCCGTTTAGTCGGCACGTCGTGAATGGGGTGTAGGTACCGGCGATCATCAGAAATATCGCGGCATGATCGAGTTTGCGCAGAAACTCTCGCCGGGATGCATTGGAGGCGAGGTTGTAGGCTGCCGAACAGCCAAGCATCGTGAGAAGGCAAACGGAATAGACGAGGCTTGCGGAAAAGGTTGGCCGGTCAGCAATAACTGCGGCGATGCCCACCAGTATGGCCGAGCCGACCACGCCCGCTAAGGTGCCCATCAGGTGTAGGATTCGGTCTGCCGCGAGTTCGCCGGCTCGATATTGTATGAACCCAGCTGCAGCCCTCATCTCACCCCAATTCTAATCGCGCATCCGGCGCTCGCCAGGCCTCCATCGTCAAACCCCTTCATGCAAAAGACTGGCGCCAGAAGGTAACCGGGCGAAGGCAGTGGCAGCCTGTAATTCGAGCGGGCAAGGCGGTGAACGCAGCGGATTAGCGTCGGGTAGCCCATGCTGACTTCGGACTGGGTTGGCGGAAGCTTAAAGAAAAGAGACTACTGAAGTCACGGCATGGTCACACATGCCTTATCGCCGCAGCCGATGTCGGCGGCGAGTCGTACACCTCGGATCCGTGCAACAATATTTGGCCTGCACCGGCCAGCGGCGCCTGCTCGATACCGGCGGTGAGGTCGCCCACTTAGACCCGCGTTTTCTAGGTTTTGACATCAAGCCCTGATCGCTGGCTTAGCAAAACTCCATTATTTGGATAATCGAAACCGGCTTTCCGATCCACTTGAAAGAAGAGTTGCAATCACCACTTAAAGTATTGCACAGTCGCCATTTTGGGACCACGCATCAAAGACTGGCATCCGCCCTTGGTAAGGTGCCGATATCCATGTTGCTCACAGGAGGATATGGTCATGGATCGTTTCGATTTTACTCCGCTATTCCGTTCGACGATCGGCTTCGATCGTCTTACCCGCTTGATCGATGCGGCGACCCGCGTTGACAGCGCGGCTGTCGCCTATCCCCCTTACAACATCGAGAAGACCGGCGAAGACGCCTACCGGCTGACGATGGCCGTGGCAGGGTTCTCGCCGGCAGAGCTCGATATCACTGTTCAGGAGAACACGCTCCTAGTGACGGGCAACGCACAGAAGGAAGACGAGGATGGCGGCGGCTACCTGCACCGTGGCATCGCCGGGCGCAGCTTCGAGCGGCGTTTTAGCCTTGCCGACCACATGAAGGTGACGGGCGCCAGCCTCAACAATGGCCTGCTCCATGTCGACGTGGTTCGCGAAGTGCCAGAAGCAGCCAAGCCGCGCACGATCAAGATCGGAACCCCGGTCGAGACCGTGCAACCGCAGCTGACGGAGCAAAAGGCGGCCTAATCGGCACGTCGAACGACACTGTCGGAAAGTCAGAACGTCCCCGAATTTCGGGGACGTTTTGTTTTGAGGATCATTGATAAACGGTCAGCATCCCTACCTACCTTCGGCTCGGTGGGATCAAGCCTGATGATCGCTGGCCTAGATCTCGATCTGCCGCCCAATTTCCAAGAAATTGGGCGGCGGGAGGTTGAACAGATCGACTGCTCGCACCGAATTGCGGAACAGGAAAGCGAAAAGTGGCAAACGCCACCGTAACAGCCGTCCGCCCGGCTCGCCACGCACGACCTCGTCGTGCGCGCCGAAGTAAACGGCAGTGCCGAGATCGATGGGGCAACCGAGATCTTTTGCTGCATGCAAAGTGGACGGCAGATCGGGTATCTCGACAAAGCCGTAGTGCACAGTCAAGTGCCAGAAGCCTTCAAAGACGCTGACCAGCTCTAGGCGATTTGAGGGGCTCACGCGAGGAATGTCGGCGAACTTCACCGTGAGAGCGATCACTGTTTGCGGCAGCGCGCCAATTTGCGACACGTGCAGGATCATCAGCGGCGGGATCGCCTCCGCTATCCGGGTCAGAAAGACGGCTGTGCCCGGCACACGCGGGATCTTGTGCGCTTCAAGCCGTTCGAGGAACCGTTCGGGCGGCTCGGTCATGGTCGCGAACCTGCGCCGAATGGCCTCGACGCCCGAATGTCATGTGGTCATGACGATGAACACGATCGCACCGAAGGTGAGCGGGATCCAGCCGCCCTCGACGATTTTAAGCAGATTGGCCGCAAAGAACGCGAAGTCCACAACGAGGAAGACGCCACTCGTCAGCAACGCCGACGGTGCCGACCACCCCCAGCGATCACGCATCACCTTGTAGAGCAGAGCCGTCGTCAGCAGCATCGTGGTCGAGACGGCGGTGCCATAAGCGCCCGCGAGGCGGGCAGAGCTGCCGAAAGCGACCGTCAGGGCGATTGTCAACAGCATCATCGTCCAGTTCACGAAGGGAACGTAGATTTGGCCGTATTCCTCAGCCGAGGTCTGGCGGATGCGCAAGCCCGGGAACCAGCCGAGCTGCATCGCCTGGCGCGTTAGCGAGAACGACCCCGTAATGATCGCTTGGCTGGCGATGATGGTCGCGACAGTTGCGAGCAGCACGAGCGGGAAAATCGCCCAGCTCGGAGAGAGCTTGAAGAAGGGATTGCCGCCGAGGCTCGGCTGGTCGAGGAGCAGCGCCGTCTGGCCGGCATAGTTGATAAGGAGCGCCGGAAGCACGATCCCGTACCAGGTGGTGCGGATCGGGTTTCTCCCGATATGCCCCATATCGGCGTAGAGCGCCTCGCCCCCGGTGATCGCCAGGAAGACGCCGCCAAGAACGGCAAAGCCGCCCCACCCGCCTTGCGTCAGAAAGGTGATAGCATGTAGCGGGTCGACCGCGGCGAGCACACTCGGATGGCGCAGGATGCCGCCGATACCGAGCACCGCGATCACAGTGAACCACAGCAGCATCAGAGGTCCGAATACGTTGCCGATGCGCGCTGTCCCGCGGCCCTGTACGGCAAAAAGGCCGAGCAGGATAGCAACTGCCGCCGGCATGACGTAGGGCTCGAGCACCTCGGTTGCGACGTTGACGCCCTCGAGTGCGCTCAATACCGAGATTGCCGGTGTGATGATGCCATCGCCATAAATCAGGGCCGCTCCGAATAAGCCCATGACGACGAGTGCGCGGCCGCGATCGAACCCGGTCGCGCCGGCCAGTGGCATCAGCGCCAGGATCCCGCCTTCACCATGGTTGTCCGCGCGTATCACGAAGAGGCAGTACTTGACGGAGATCGTGATGACGAGCGCCCACAAGATCAGCGAGAGGACGCCGATGGCGGCCTCGGGGGTAAACTTTCCACCGATGGTCCGGATGACCGTTTGCAGCGTGTAGAGCGGACTCGTCCCGAGGTCGCCATAGACGATGCCGAGCGCGGCGAGTGCTGCTGCGGGTGTCGTTCGCCGAGCGACGCGGGATGGCATGGTTCGCTCTGCAGCCGTAGCGACGACCGACATCGGATTTGCCCCTCCCCAGGCGTCGCTCGGCGTCGCTTGGGAAGCCGACCCGAGCCGACGCAGCGTCTTGCGGGGCGGATAAGTCAGAGATCGCCCGCAGTCAACATGCTCATCGCACGCGTCGTGCCGGGGCGAGCCGCCGTACCGAGAGCACGAAAGGATCAAACAGCTCTGGCAATGTCGATTTCCGTAAGACCGCGCATCTGCGATCCTGCATTCTCAGCATTGCTGAACTTGGTGTCTTGGCCCGACCGGCATCCCGACGCTGTCCGTCTGGAGGACCCGATACGATCCCCTGTTGAACAACTTAGTCACGCCTATATTTCCCTATCGGATCTCTTTATCTTCTCTGTCTGGAGTGCCTATGTCGATGATCGTTTGGATCCTGCTGGGGCTCGTGCTGGGATTGATCTTGAGCAGGATCGTCAGCACGACTGGCGAGGGAACGGTCGTCGACATTCTACTCGGCATTGTTTGGTGCAGTTCTCGGCGGCTGGCTGTTCAATCTTTTCGGCGGCACCGGCGTGACCGGCTTCGACAGCGTTTACAGCGCAGGCATCGCCGCTATCGGTGCGATCATCCTTCTGGCGCTCTATCACGCCTTTTTCCGCCGCCGCATGTTATGAATTTCGGAAGGCGGATTCGTCCCCGCTCTTTGTGAAGCGGTAGGCCAAGCCGGGCTTGTGAGGCCAGCTAACGGATCGTAGTCGCGTCGAGATGAACCGGCATCACAGCGCCGCTTGGGACCATATCGCCGATTATCGCTGATATCCGACAATCGAGCCGGGCGGCGTCGTCTGAGTAGTTTCCGAGTCTACCTTCGCCGGCTCGCCGCAGGATATGGTTCCCCGCTTGATCTGAAACCGGAGAAGTTCCCTTCTCCCAAAGCCAAGGTGACGAAATGAAGATCCATCCCGGGGTAAAACCAGCGGTATGGGGTGCAGTGCTGGGTGCTGTTGCGTTGACGATTGTCGGGTTCTCGTCGCTCGGATGGACACTCGGCAGCACTGCGGAGAAGATGGCAACCCAGCGCGCTGAAACCGCGGTCGTAGCGGTGCTGGCTCCGATCTGCGTCGAGAAATTCCAGCAGCAAACCGATGCCGCAGCAAAACTCGTCGCATTCAACAAGGCCTCATCTTGGGACCGGCGATCACTCATCGAGAAGGGCGGCTGGGCTACATCGCCTGGAACCGATAGACCGAATTCGGCCGTTGTGAGCGCCTGCGCAGAAAAGCTCGGCAGCTTGACTTAGAGATCCGACCCCCAAGGCAGGCTACGGTGAGGGTGATGACAGGACGCGGCTGGGCGTCATCTGAGGTGAGAAAAACGACATGCCAGGAACACGGCCGTCCGGTCAGCCAGCCTCAGAAGGCTCCCAGGAAGGGGTAGTAGCCGTATTGCCGTAAACCGGGGAATAACCTCGGTGGCTGCTATGCTAGCGGCAGACCTGACTGCGGCGAATGTGCTGGCCGCGACCGAGTCGCGTGACGCCCTCTATTGAGAATACTTCGGCGCTTCGGAAGAGTGGCTCCGGTCGCATGGCGCCATCGAAGCGGAGGAACGCAAGAGACGCTCGACTGGGTTGAACAGATTTCGCGTCGTCTGGTGGCAATGAGGCTCGCCAACTTCCACGAGACGACTACGCACGAGGAGCAACCAGCATGAACCCGATTACTCTTTTCCTGGTGATTGCCTGCGCTCTTGTAGGTCTCGCCCTCGGCAAGACGGTCGACATCTTCTTAGCCCCACCCTTCCTTGTCGCTGCGGTGATCATCGCGCTCTCGCTCAAGATGGCCAACGCCTGGCAGAAGTTCGTCATCCTGCGAGCCGGCAAGCTCCAAGGTGTGAAAGGGCCCGGGCTTTTCATGATCTTTCCGATCATCGACAATGTGGCGGCTGTCACCGATGAGCGCATACAGACCACCGCCTTCAACGCCGAGCAAGCACTAACCAAGGACACCGTGCCGGTCAACGTCGACGCGATTATTTTCTGGCACGTCCATGATGCGCGCAAGGCGGCGCTGGAAATCACCGACTATCGGCAAGCCATCGACCGTGTCGCGCAGACCTCGCTCCGTGAAATGATCGGCTCCTCTATGCTGGCGGCACTCCTGTCCGACCGGAAAGCGGCTGACGAGCACCTGCGGGACGAGATTGGCAACAAGACCGCCGGATGGGGTGTATCTGTGACCTCAGTCGAGATCCGTGACGTCGCTATCCCAGTGGCCCTGCAGGATGCCATGTCTCGCCAGGCGCAGGCCGAGCGGGAGAAACAGGCCCGCGTCATTCTCGGGTCGGCCGAAGCCGAGATCGCAGGGAAGTTTGTCGAAGCCGCCGAGCTCTATGCCGATCATCCCGCGGCCCTGCAACTGCGTGCCATGAACATCATCTACGAGACGACAAAGGAACGCGGCACCACGATCCTGATCCCGACGTCGATGGTCGACAGTATGAACCCTGCCTCAGCTCTGGTGCTCGCCGGCCAAAGGGCTCCAGGCGAGGTTGTCCCATCGCTGAAGAGCGCCGCTTGAGAATATTTTTGACGACTGGCGACTGGCGGAGCGGCCAGAGCAGCGCGGCCAGAGCAGCTCCGCCAGGTAACCGTGATGCATACCCAGGGGGAACGCTCGTCGAAGAATCGAGGACACTATGATTGTGCGAACCACCAGCAAGACGGTCACCTTCATGCATCCGTTCAGTCTGAGCGGAACGGACGAGTTGCAGCCCGCAGGAACCTACACGGTGGAGACGGATGAGGAGCTTCTTCAGGCCTCGTCGATCCCGGCCTACAGGCGGATTGCAACCTTGCTACGGCTAGAGCGAACCACGGGTAGGGTTCTGACTCAGATAGTCCAAACGAATCCGGTGGAACTCGCAGAGGCCCTAGCGAGAGACGCGCAGCCGGATGAAACGGCGCCGCAACGGGCTTACCGCAAAGCTGTCGTGCCTCGGAAAAGGGAGGGTGGCCGGATGGGATCCTTCCGTGAAGGCTGGAACCATTGGGTTACCCTCAACGCGACTGATCTAACCTGGACGGCACTGGTTATCGGGGGTGTCCTATTCACCAGTTGTCTGATGAGAGGGTGGTGACCAATGTCAGACGACCGCCAAGAGACCTTGCGCGCTCGCGCTGAAAGAGAACGAGGAAGATATAGCTTAGCCCGAAATTCCTATGCTGCGGACGGAGAAGTGCGGGCGCTCTGCTCGATCAACGAATGATCCCAGGATAGCAGGGAGGGCGCGAGCAGTATGACGGTCAAATGGCAGCCGGAGAATGCGGAGGGCTCTCTGTGGTCTGCGACTGTGACGGACGGTCAGCAGGGTTGGTTCGAGATCCAAATGGAGCGCAGTCCCGATGGCTGGGACTGGGCCATCAATCACGACCGCAGGTTCTGGGGTCAGGAGAGCACTATCGAGAAGGCGAAGACCGCAGTGGCGGCGCAGCTCGAGCAAACGGGTCAGGATTTTCCACAGTGCGAGATCCGCCGGTTCACCGAAAATGAAAGTGGCGGATATCTCATCACCTTCCCGGACTTCCCCGGCGTTGTGGCGAGCGGTGCCATGCCCGAAGAGGCGATCCAGCGGGGGCGCGACGCACTCGATGTGTTCCGGAGCACCATGCGGCGGGCGGAAATCCCGACGGCGCGTGGTTAGGCGCACGCGCCCGAAGGGTAGTTGCGAAGTGTGATCAGGGCCGATCGCAATCCACGCTGCGATATTGAGGATCGCGGCGAGTGCCCAATCAGCAGATCGGCCGAAACCGCACGAAGCCCGACGCACGGACAAGCCGGGAGAACATTATCGCAATCCCCACTGCGGCGGGTCTTCTGGACCAAGAGAGGCACTAGCTGACCGCGGAGGCAGCGTACTGAAAACTTTCTTGAATTCAAAGGTGACCGCGTTTTGGAAAGCCAGATCTCTTCCCCTTCGCGCCGCGACGAGACGCCGTCCTCTACAACAGGACGGAACGAGATCATCGATGATCGTTTTTGGGTGAGCCACGACTACCAAAGATTAAGTTCAAAAATTGGTCGGGCGGGCCGCTTACTGGCATTATTAGGGCTGCCATTATCTGCCAACGCGGAGGAATGGCTTCGACTCCGCTTTCTCCTTCGGGGAGGGAAACGCATCGCGCGCTGGCGATAGCTTCGCGGTGCGTCTTCGCGCATCGCATCGCCCAGGTTGTTTCCTTCGGTCGCCAAGGGCGTTTCGGACATATGAAACCGGTGCTGGAGACTCTCAGTCATCGGGGTCGCGCGCGCCGTTCCACTGCGGGCGAGGACACTTCACAGGAAATGAGGCGCAGATGAAACGAGCCGCGAAACTGACTACCAAAATCCGCTCGAACCGGCGGAAGGCCAAGCTGAAGGCTAAGCACCGGCGGCAACGCGCGAGAGCGTAGTCAACGCTGGGTGGCTGAGGCACTACTGCGAGCCATTGATTTTTACCGCGCTGCGGCAGAGGTTGAGGGTCGATGGCACCAGTCTTGGACTACTGGCTCAGCGCGGGGGCGCGACACGCTTGGTCAGGTGGCCGCGATTCGACCAACTGAGCGCCAGTCGAGTTTAAACCAATATCCGATACACAAACCGGTAACTCGCGCCGATCCTGCTAAATCCTTCCTATCATAGGGAACCAGTGTTTTTGGAAATGCAACTGAAATGACGCGTCTTCTTGTAATCATAGCAAACGACACAATATTATAATTTAGAGAAATGCTCTGCCGTGCCGACTTTTGTACCGCAATAATGCATGTGGTTATGGGGTGTAGCCCAGATGCGTTGCCGGGTAGCAGACAAGCTCTCGTCAGGGCCGCGAGTTGCGGCGGTAATATCAGGAAGAAGTAGCTTCCTGACACCGAGGTAGGAAAAAATGAAAAAATATCCGAGTTTAAAACCAGGGATCTGGGGGGCGGTGATCGGTGCGGCTGCCATATCGGTGGTCGGTTTCTCAACCTTCGGATGGACGCTCGGCAGCACTGCCGAACGAATGGCGGCAGAGCGGGCTCAAACGGCCGTCGTCGGCGTGCTAGCTCCGATCTGCGTCGAAAAATTCCAGCACCAGGCCGATGCATCGGGGAAATTGATCGAGTTCAACAAGGTTTCGTCATGGAACCGGCGATCGGTCATCGAGAAGGGCGGCTGGGCTACGATGCCGGGAACCGATACTCCGAACTCGGCGGTTGCTAGCGCTTGCGCAGAACGGCTCGGCAGCCTGCTCTAGGGTGACGGGTGGAGCCGTTGACGGGTCCTCCAAGAAACCGCCGCATAGTGAGGAATACACATGACCGACCTCGGCAACGAGCAATCGAGCCTCCGCGAGCAGCGCACCATGGATATCGCCGCACCGAGGGCACCCGAATGCATGATCACCTTTGCCGTCACGGGCGGGATCTTCGGTGTCGGCCGGCTTGCGGCTCGGCTCGACGAGCTTTCGGAAAGCGGACGGATCGGTGCTTGGCACATAGGTCCGTGGGTCGACTGGCGGCACACGGCGATTCGGATCAAATTCGACAGCGTTGAGGATGGAAAACTGTCCGAGCGCGTCGTGCGTCTTGCCTTGCAGGGCGCGTCGTCCGTTGCCACCCCGCTCGGCGCTACCGAGGCGATAGCCGCCCAGGTTCGGGAATGAAAACTGGCCCACGGCCACGCCCAGCCATCGGTGTCGACATGGATTTCTGAGCCTTCGGTTCGGTCTTGCGCGCTCAACTGCTGGATGGGCCGCGGACAACGGTTCGCTCCTTAGGCAGCGACTGTGCTGGGTGCCGGCCGCCTAACACGATGCAGTCATCTGAATCCAGGAGCGATCATGACGCTATCCGCTCGATTTTCTCTGCTCAATTCGGATCTGAATGACTTCCTCTTCGCCTCGGTTGGTGATGAACAAAATGGAATGTCACTTAGCGTCATTTCGGCGTTGACGCGACTTGGCGTAGACCCCTGGGAGGAGGCGGCCCGGCTTGCAGCGTTGTCGAAGGTCCTCGCGGCCGAGGCGCTCGCGCCGATGATCGCTCGATTGTCCATCGGTCGATCGCAGCAATCGGATAACGTGGCTATCGCCCAGCGATTGGTAGGGCTTCTGCCAATGCGCGGGCTCGCGGCGGCACAGCCAAGTCGGGAGCCGGCCGATGCGGGAGTTAAGAAACACGTTCACGCTATAATGCTGCTCGTCTGCCTTGCCCTAGCGGCGGCAATACTCTCCGGCATGTTGTAATGCGGCGCCGACCATGTTCCGCTCAGGCTCCCTGCCCAGTGCGCCCGGCAGCGTTCGAAAAGTGATGCAGACTGCTACCGCCGATCCGGTTCTCCAGTAAGGGAAAGACCATGAAATACCTCGTTCCGCCGATCGTCATCCCCGTTCTTTTGTTCATTGGTATCGCTGCATATGGGATGCTCAGGCCGGCGATTATTGCCGGCCAGCCCCCCACTCCCGTCGCAAACTCGCAGGCTCGGTAGGACAACACCGGTCGCGCGCGAAGCCGATCGATGAGGCTCGGGGACGGCGCACCATGAAAGCCAGCGCGCGGACGTGCGAGCCGATCCAGTCGGGAAGGGTCTGCGTCCGGCTCGCCTCGGCGTAAAAGGTAGCTGGATGCGCCCATCACAGCGACAGAGCCTGCGCCCGTCTGATCTCGCCCTTGCGCGCCGTCGACGAGTTCGACCGTCTGGCCGGCATAGCCGACAAACATCCGCTCGCTGCCGAGTGCGTCTGCCGCATCGTTGGCGACAGCCGACTCTCCATCTGCGGTACAACTCGCACCAGTGGCTGTAGCTATAGCCGCCAGCCTTGCAGGCTCGATGCTCTTCCCACGGCAGCGTCAATGCGACGCCGGGCCGGCGTAGCTCGCGATGAACATGTGTCCAATCCGGTTCCGGGCCCTGTGATGCAAACCTTGCGGCCCGGCCGGCGCACACAGAATCGCTTCCGGCACTCGGTCAGTGCCGCTGGCAGCAGCCAGTGACGCTTCGCCGCGGCGAAGCGCGCGAGGGTGAACGCAACCGTACTGCGCGCAATGCCTATCGATCGCGCGACACTCGTATTTGAGGCGCAGGATCTCTCGTACAGTCGCATCGACACTCTCTCGGCTGGCATCGGCTCGCCCCCATCGTTCCCACGACGAGCAAAGCCGGTCCCCAACCAGCGGTCGGGCGATGAGGCCACCTCGAGGGTGGTGGCCGATTTCAAATCAGAATGGCCGAGATCAAATCGGAAGCGGTGGGCGACTTCATTTGGGAATCAGTGGCCGACTTGCTCCGGAATCCTGACCATAAGCTTCCTACTAAATCACATAAAATTACTTTCCGGTCGGATAAGAGTCGAGCCTTACGTTGATCGCGACTGGCGTACCAACATGGAGGGAACTCAGGCGCCCCGCAAGATCTTCGAGCGTGGCGCCCTTTGGTAACGCAAAGGATAGGGCGCGATCATCGAAAAGCGCAGTAACGCTGCTCGAATGCGGCTCTTCATGGATATTTCGCACGGATTCCTCTCCAGTAGAGAACACAACCTTATTGTTGGCTAACCATCTGCGACATTAAGGCTCAGCGGGGGGCCAGCGCTAGGCTCGGAAACTACCTAGACCACATGTCCGCCTGGGGACGGGGCGACCCGTCTCGCAATATGCAGGTAGCGAGGGTTGCGCCGGATTGGCCGGTGCCGAGCCTCATGCATAGGAGACGGGTCTTGGGGGATCGTATCACGTATGTCGGGCTTGATGTTCACAAGCAGGGGATCGTCGTGGCGGTCGCGGAAGGTGGCCTGCGGGGCGAGGTGCGGGAATATGGCCGGATCGCGAACACGCCGCCGGCGTTGCAGCGGCTGGCTCGCAAGCTCGGGCCAGGACGGGTTGACGCTGCGGTTCTGCTATGAGGCGGGGCCGTGCGGTTATGGCATCCAACGCCAGTTGTCGGCCCACGGGCACGAATGCATTGTAGTGGCGCCATCGCTGATCCCGAAGCGGACGGGCGACCGGGTCAA
>JBJMQW010000393.1:0-4891 GCA_045802495.1 Allostellaceae bacterium
GCGATCTGGCCCAGCTTTACGCGACGACCGGCCGCGCCGAAGAGGCCAAGAAGGTCTACGCCGACCTGCTCGCAAAGAAACCCAAAGATACGGGCGCGCTTCTCGGCCTGGCGGACCTGTACATTGCCGAGAAGAAATGGACGGAAGCAGCGGACGCAATCAATCAGGCACGTTCCGCAGCGGCGAATGATCCGGCGCCCCGGCTCAAGCTGGTCGGTCTTTACGAATTGCGTCAGGATTGGAAGAGCGCCAAGACGGTGGCGGCCGAGCTTGCTGCACAATTTCCGCAAGACCTCAGGGTCCTCGAAATGCAGGGGCGGGCGCAGATCGGAGTCGGCGACGCGGAAGGCGCGCTCTCCACATATAAGCGCGCCTACGAGCTGGCGCCGAATTCGCCGGCGATCCTCTCCCGGTATTTGAACCTCCTCAGCTCGGGCAAGCGCTTCAGAGAGGCCCAGGGCGTGTTGCAGCAAGCAATTGCTCGTGAGCCGCGAAACACCCCTCTGAAAGCCGACCTGATCCGGGTCGAAGCAGAACTGGACGGGATAGATGCCGCGGCAACCAGTGCCCATGCGATGGCGAAAGACGACCCAGACAGCAGCGTCTATGATTTGGTGGCGGCCGAGCTCTTTGAAAAAGCCGGCCGCAGAGCAGATGCGATCGCCAGTCTGGAAAAAGCGGTTGCGGCAAAGCCTTCCGATGACGGGCTGGCGATCCGGCTGGCCCAGCTCTGCGGACGCAGCGGGGATTTTTCCAAGGCCGAGACCCTGTTGCTCCGCCGGCTCGAGGCCGACCCTAAGGACAGCGCCATAAACTCCGCGCTGGCGACGCTGTACCGGACAATCGGGCGGCTTGGGGATGCGCGGAGGCTCTATGACGATCTCCTCGCGCAGCATCCCGACGACGTCTCCGCCCTGCTCGGGCTCGCCGACATTGCGAGCTCGCAGCAAAAGTGGCGGGAAGCAATCGGCTACATAGAGCGCACGCGCGTGGCCGCCCCAAATGACCCGGCGACCGGGCTTGCGCTCGTCAACTTGTATGGGCTGCGGCGAGACTGGAAGGCAGCCGCCGAATTGGCAGCTGAGCTTGCCGACAAGTTTCCGTCCAACCCCGATGTTCTGGATGCCAAGGGCCGAATTCAGATTTCGTCGGGTGATACGGACGGAGCGATTGCCACTTTCAAGCGCGCGCACGAGCTGGCGCCCAACTCGCTGCCCTTACTTTCGCGCTATCTCGCTGCGCTCAATGCAGCCAAGAATTATCCGCAAGCCCGAGCCGTGTTGCAAGCCGCCCTCGAGCGGGATCCGGAGAACAGCGCGCTGAAGGGAGATTTGATTCGCGCAGAAGCGGAAGCGGGCGGCTTGGACGCCGGCCTTGCAGGGGCTCGCGCATTCGCCAAGGACGATCCGCAAAATTCCATTTACGACCTCGTGTCTGCAGAGCTGTTGGAAGGAGCCGGCCGCCGGGGCGACGCAGTCGACCTGCTCGAAAAGGCGGCCGCGGCGCGCCCCTCCGCCGACGATGTCAATGCGGCTCTCGCGCGCCTCTATTTCCAGGCCGGCGATCGCGTCAAAGCCGAGGAGGTCTTGCAGGCGCGACTCGGTACGGACCCGAAAAGCGTCCTGCTTCGCGCGACTCTGGCCTCCCTATACCTGGATGAAAAAAGATACGACGAGGCGATTGCAGAATATTCGCGCATCATTGCCGAACGTCCGAGCGACGCGACGGCATTGAACAATTTGGCGTGGCTCTATCAGCAGAAGGGCGATCTGACCCGAGCCCGCGAGTTGGCGGAGCGGGCGATCGCGGCGGCTCCGCGCACGCCGCTGATTGACGATACGCTCGGCTGGATCCTGCTGGCCCAAGGCGAGGCCGACAGAGCAGTAAGCTATTTAAGCGCAGCTAATGTATTCGCGCCCAGCAACCCGGACATACAATATCATCTCGCCGTTGCGCTCCACCGGATCGGCCGCGCGGCGGACGCCAAGGCGGCGCTCGAGGTCCTGCTTGGTTCTGGTGTGGCGTTCGCCGACCGCGCCGAAGCGGAAAAGCTTTTGCAGGAGCTGAAGCGGGGCTGAGCGGATCCGCGCGAGTTGGGTCAGCGGCCGGCGTCGATTTCCTGCAGCAGGCCGCGCAGTTCTCTGGCGATCCGGGGCGAGGCCGGCGTCCGCTGAGGAGGAACAGGGCCCGGCGGGGGCGCTGCGTCCTCGGCAACCCTCGGCGCTGCGCTCAAACTCTTGAGCGTGGATGTCAGCTCCTCAACAGCCGCTTTCAGCTCCGCAGAGGCGGCCCCGCCGGAAGCCGTTCTCTCCGCGTCGGGCATCGGCTGTTGCGCGGCCGCCGTAAGGATCGTTTCGGCTGAAGATTGCACGGCAGCTTGGAGCGACTGCACCGTCTCCGACAGATGGCCGACGGCCTCGAGCACGGCATGACGGCCTTCTTCGAGATAAACGAGTAGTCCTTCGGGAAGTTGAATGGGCGTAGCCGCTGCCCTCTCGTCGGAGACGGATGATACCCCGCTCGACCGTTCCAACACATCGACGGTGCGGCGCAGTAAACTGAGTTCCACCCGCTCGGCGGGAAACAGGGGAACCCTTTCGAGCAAAGGCTCTGCCGTGACATCCAAAGCGATCCGGCCGAGGACGGTCAGAAGCACCAGACCCACGAGAACGAGCGTGCCGGACATGGTCGGGATGGTCCCCCAGGGGAAGGGCACAGATCCGCGATCCTGGGCCAGCCCTAAGCCGATGATTCCCGCCAGCACTATCAGCGCGCTGAAGAAATGGGTTCGGGCCAGTAAAATATAATGCAGCCGCGCAAATTCGCGGCGGATTTCGCTCGGGAGCACAAAGATCCGGAGTAGACTCCTCAACTCTGAGCTGTCGTTGGAAGAGGGTCCCAAACCCAGCTTCAAGGCCAGCTGCCGGAAGCCGTCCGCACCCGAAGCCGCGAGCCAGTCGCTGCGATCGGCGTCGGGCCCAATAGTTTCCATGTTGCGGCGGATGCGCAGAATGCCCGTAAGCGACGCTGCCGTTACCATTGACATCGAGCAAAGGGCGTACACCGCCAACGCGGCTATCGCGAATGCAGGCAGCTGCGCCACCAGAAGTGACGCAAAATCCGATGGCGGCAATTCCCGCAGCTCGCGGATGATCAATACCGCCGCGACGGCTATCCCACCGAGCGCGCTCGAAAAGACGATGATCCACGGTCGCATTGAGGGTCCTTCCACTGCCCGGGTCGTCGCAAACAAACGAAGGCGTGCCGACGGTTCTATCCGCCGCCCGCCTGGACCTTCGCCCAGCTGTCCCGTAATCCGATCGTTCGGTTGAAGACGAGGCGCTGCGGCGTACTGTCGAGGTCTGGACAGAAGTACCCCTGGCGCTCGAACTGTACGGTCTCTGCCGGGGACGCATCGGCGAGGCTGGGCTCGACGCGGCTCTCGCGCAACGTCTCGAGAGAGTGCGGGTTGAGGTCGGCAATCAGATCGCCATCGGCGCCCGGGTCGGGCCGACCGAAGAGCGGGTAGTAAAGTCGGATTTCCGCGGGCAAAGCGTGAGCTGCCGAAACCCAGTGCAATGTCGCCCTGACCTTGCGTTTATCGGGGGCATCGCCGCCGCGCGTCGCTGGGTCGTAGGTGCAGATCAATTCAGTTGGCTCGCCGGCGGCGTCTTTCACCACCTCGCGGCAGGTTACGAAATAGGCATAACGCAGCCTCACTTCCCGCCCCGGCGAGAGGCGATAGAACCCCTTTGGCGGATGCTCCAGAAAATCCTCACGGTCGATATAGAGCTCACGCGCAAACGGCAGCCGCCGCGTGCCGGCAGAAGGGTCCTCCGGATTATTGACCGCATCCAACTCCTCGACCGTGCCGCCGGGATAGTTCTCGATTACCAGCTTCAAGGGTCGCAATACCGCCATCCGGCGCTGCGCGGTCTTGTTCAAATGCTCGCGGACGGCATGCTCGAACATCGCAACATCAACGACGCTGTTGGCTCGCGCGACGCCGACACGCCGAACAAAGTCGCGAAGCGCCGCCGGCGGCACGCCACGGCGGCGCAGCGCCGCCAGTGTCGGCATGCGGGGATCGTCCCAGCCGCTGACCCGCCCTTGCCGAACCAGCTCTGTGAGGAAACGCTTGGACAGAACGGTATAGTTGAGGTTGAGGCGTGCGATTTCGTATTGGCGCGGGCGGGACGGCACCGGCAGATTATCGATCAGCCAGTCGTAAAGCGGTCGATGGTCCTCGAATTCGAGTGTGCACAGCGAATGCGTCACGCCTTCGATCGCATCCGACTGGCCGTGCGCAAAATCATAGGTCGGATAAATGCACCATCGCGTTCCAGTGCGCGGGTGCTCCGCGTGCAAAATGCGATAGAGAACCGGATCGCGCAAATTCAAATTGCCCGACGCCATATCGATTTTGGCGCGCAGGACCCGCGCGCCGTTTGGGAACCCGCCATCCCGCATTCGGCGAAACAAATCCAAATTTTCCGCTATGGACCTGTCGCGGTACGGACTGTCACGTCCGGCCTCGGTCAAGCTGCCGCGCATCGCGCGCATCTCTTCCGCCGGCGTATCGTCGACATAAGCCTTGCCCGAACGGATCAGGTGCTCGGCCCAGTCATAGAGCTGCTCGAAATAGTCGGATGCGAAATAAAGGTGCCCGCCCCAGTCGAACCCCAGCCAATGGACGTCACGCTGGATGGCGTCGATATACTCCTGCTCCTCCTTGATCGGGTTGGTGTCGTCGAAGCGCAGGTGACAGCGGCCGCCGTACTCCTGCGCTACACCAAAATTCAGACCGATCGCTTTGGCATGCCCGATATGGAGATAGCCGTTCGGCTCGGGCGGAAAACGGGTCACCACCTCAGAAGCGCGCCCGGCCTCC
>JBJMQW010000394.1:0-2984 GCA_045802495.1 Allostellaceae bacterium
ACGACCTGCTACATGTGCGCGTGCCGCTGCGGCATCAAAGTGCACCTCAGGGACGGCGATATCCGTTATATCGAGGGGAACCGCGACCATCCGGTCAATCGCGGCGTGATCTGCGGCAAGGGCGCCTCGGGGATCATGCAGCAGGCCTCGCCGGCGAAGCTCAAAAAGCCGCTTCGGAGGGTCGGAGAGCGCGGCTCCGGCGAGTTCCGCGAAATCGAATGGGAGGAAGCGATCGCGACCGCGGTCGAGTGGCTGTCGGCCATCCGTGCCACGGATCCCAAAAAGCTCGCCTTCTTCACCGGCCGCGATCAGAGCCAGTCGCTGACGGGCTATTGGGCGGCCCAGTTCGGTACCCCGAATTTCGCCGCGCATGGCGGCTTCTGCTCCGTCAATATGGCCGCCGCCGGCATGTACACGCTCGGCGGCAGCTTCTGGGAATTCGGCGAGCCCGATTGGGCGCGCACCCGGTTTTTCATGATGTTCGGGGTCGCCGAAGACCATGATTCGAACCCGATCAAGATCGCCTTGTCCGCGCTGCGCCGCCGCGGCGCCAAATTCGTCTCGGTCAACCCGGTGCGCACCGGCTATTCGGCGATCGCCGACGAATGGGTCGGGATCAGACCCGGCACCGACGGATTGTTCGTGCTGTCGCTGATTCACGAATTGTTGAACGACGATCGGATCGATGTCGATTATCTCGGCCGCTACACGAACGCCGCCTGGCTTGTGATCCAGGCTCCCGGGGCAGCGGATGACGGGCTATTCGCTCGCAATGCGGCCGGCGAGCCGCTCGTCCTCGAGCCCTCGGGGTCGCTCGCTAGCGGCATGGCGCCGGGAGTCGCGGCTCATCTGGTCGGCGAAGCGATATTGCCCGATGGCAGGCGGGCGGTCCCGGTGTTTCAACTCGTTGCCGAGCGGTACCTCGATCCCCGCTATGCGCCGGAAGCCGTCGCCGAGACCTGCGGCATCCCCGCCGCGACCATCCGAAGGCTCGCCGCCGAAATGGCCCGCGCCGCTTTCGAGCAGGAGGTCGAGCTCGCGGTGCCGTGGACCGACTGGGCGGGGCGGCGTCACGAAACGATGCGCGGGCGTCCGGTCTCACTACATGCGATGCGAGGAATTTCCGCCCATTCCAACGGGTTCCAGACCTGCCGGGCCGTGCATCTGCTGCAGATGCTGCTCGGCACGATCGATGTGCCGGGCGGGTGGCGCTACAAGTCGCCGCATCCGAAGCCTGCTCCGCCGGGTCCGAAACCTGCCGGCAGGCCAGAGCAGGTCGGCCCCGGCAGGTCGCTTCCCGGCATCCCCCTCGGCTATCCGCTGTCGCCCGAAGACCTGATCCTCGATGCCAAGGGGCGGCCGTTCCGCATCGACAAGGCGTTCTCCTGGGACGCCCCGATCGCCGCCCACGGCATGATGCAGATGGTCGTCACCAATGCGTGGAAGGGCGATCCCTACCCGATCGACACGCTTTTCAGCTACATGGCCAATTTGGCGTGGAACTCGGCGATGAATACCCCCGAGACGATGCGGATGCTGACCGACAAGGATCCCGCGACCGGCGAGTACCGCATCCCGCACATCATCTATTCCGATGCCTATTACTCCGAGATGGTCGCCTATGCCGACCTCGTGCTGCCGGACACGACCTATCTCGAGCGCTGGGATTGCATATCCTTGCTCGATCGCCCGATTGGCGGGGTCGAGGGTCCTGCCGATTCGATCCGTCAGCCGGTGATCGCACCGGATCGCGACGTCCGGCCGTTCCAGGATGTGCTGATCGACATCGGCGGCCGGCTCGGACTGCCCGGTTTCGTGACACAAGAGGGTGAGCCGCGCTATCCCGGCGGGTACCCCGACTACATCGTCAACCATGAGCGGCGCCCCGGGGTCGGTCCGCTCGCGGGCTGGCGCGGCGCGGAGGGAGAGAATTCGGGCCGTGGGGCACCAAACCCGGAGCAGCTCGACCGCTATGTCGCGAATGGCTGTTTCTGGAAGTATGAGCTGCCTGAGGATCAGCTCTATTTCAAACACGCCAACAAGGCGTATCTCGAAACCGCCGTCACGATGGGGCTGATCGACAAGCCGGACCCGATCGTGCTGCAGCTCTATGTCGAGCCGCTACAGCGCTTTCGTCTCGCCGCTCAGGGGCATGGCAGGGTGGTGCCGCCCGAGACCCACCGCCAGCGCATCGCGACTTATTTCGATCCGCTGCCGTTCTGGTACATGCCGTTCGAGGAAGCGCGGATCGACCGCGATACCTTCCCGCTGCATGCGCTGACGCAGCGGCCGATGCAGATGTACCATTCTTGGCACTCGCAGAATGCATGGTTGCGGCAGATCCTCGGCAACAACCGGCTGTTCGTGAACCGCGCGGTCGGTCAAGCGCTCGGTCTTGCCGGGGAGGATTGGGTCTGGCTGTCCAGCCATCACGGGCGGATCCGCGTGCCGACCCGGCTGATGGACGGGGTAAACCCCGACACGGTGTGGACCTGGAACGCGATCGGCAAGCGCAGCGGGGCGTGGAACCTCGATCCCGGCTCGCCGGAGTTCCGCAAGAGCTTCCTGCTCAATCATCTGATCTCCGAATTGCTGCCGGCGGACGGCGGCTATGATCATGCCAATGCCGACCCGATCACCGGGCAGGCCGCTTGGTACGATCTACGGGTGCGCATCGACCGGGTGCCGCCGGACGAGGCAGACGTGACGGCGCCCTCGTTCAACACTCTCGCTCACCCTGGCTCACTGGATCGCCCGCCCGTAATCCTGCGCTATTTTGCGGGCAACGGCGGCAAGAGATCAGCCCCGTGACGTCACTGCCGCAATCACGTCCAGGGCAAAAGAAGCTCGGGCTCGTCATCGATCTCGACATCTGCGTTGGCTGTCACGCCTGCGCCACCGCCTGCAAGGAGTGGAACGCGAGCGGTCACATGGGGCCGCTGCCCGATTTCAGCCCCTACGGCGACAGCGCGTGGGGCGTATGG
>JBJMQW010000395.1:0-34277 GCA_045802495.1 Allostellaceae bacterium
CAATCGGCCGGCCCGTGCTGCAACGATCCTAGAGGACGCCGTGCTCCAAACAGTTGAACAGTCGACGATGCGCAAAGTCTATCTGCGCATTCTACCTTTCGCCGTATTGACTTATTTCTTCTGCTATCTCGATCGCATCAATGTCGGCTTTGCTTCGCTGACAATGAACAAGGATATCGGCATCGACGCGGCGTGGTACGGCATGGCGGCCGGTGCCTTCTTTTGGGGCTACGTCCTGTTCGAGGTCCCGAGCAACATCATTCTCGAGAAGGTCGGCGCACGCATTTGGATCGCCCGCATCATGATCACTTGGGGGATCATCTCGGGCGCGACGGCTTTCGCGACCGGCCCCTACAGCTTTATGGCGATACGCTTCCTGCTCGGTCTTGCCGAAGCGGGCCTCTTCCCCGGCTTTGTGCTTTATTTCACCTACTGGTTCCCCGACCAGCATCGCGCCCGGATCAATTCCGGTTTCACCTTGGCTCTGCCGATCGCGGTCGCCACCGGCGCGCCGATTTCGACGGCACTGTTGGGCTTCGACGGGCTGTGGGGCCTTCGCGGGTGGCAGGTCATGTATATCGCGGAGGCCATCCCGACGGTTTTGATCGGCATATGGGTGTTCTTTTACCTGACCGACCGGCCGAGCGAAGCGAACTGGCTCAAACGCGAGCAAAGAGAGTGGCTGATCGGCAGGATGTCGCAAGAGCGGCGTCAAATCGAGGCGCATCATGGGGCAGGCTTGCTGCGGGCCTTTTACGATCCCAAGGTGATCATGCTGTCGCTTAACTACATCGGCATCGTCACCGCCAGCCTCGGAATGCTTCTATTCCTGCCGCAGATTATCAAGGAGCTCGGCGTCACCAACATGCAGGTCGGTTGGCTGACAATGATCCCCTACATCTGCGGCGCGATCAGCATGGTGTTTTGCGGCTGGCTGTCGGACCGTATCGGCGACCGGCGCTGGAGCCTCTTTACGACTTGCATCATTTCGGCGGTCGGCCTCATCATGGCCGGGTTGACGATCGGCACATGGTGGGCTTTGGTCGGAATCACGATCGCAGCGATCGGCTTCTACGGCACCAAGGGACCGTTCTGGTCGATGCCGACGATGTTCTTGACCGGTGGGGCTGCTGCAGCCGGCATCGCCTGGATCAACTCGCTTGGCAATCTCGGCGGGTTCTTTGGCCCCACGCTCGTCGGTTGGGCCAAGGATCTGACCGGCAGCTTTGCCGGCGGGCTCTATGCACTCGCGCTCTGCGCGTTGTTTTCCGCCGTGATCTCGCTATTCTGGCTGAACATCCCACGCCGCGTCGTGCCGGGAGAGGCTGCCGCGCTGGCCGACTAGCAGCACCCTCGTTGCTGGGCCCCGACTTCCACACGAGGAGGACAGTACAATGGAATTGAGCCTCATCGTGCGCGGCCAGCACCTCGCGGGCGCCGACATGCGCGCCCGTCTCGCCGACGATATCGACCTCGTCATGCGGGCAGAGCAGCTCGGTTTCAATGCTGTGGTCAAGGGCTCGCATTACAGCGCGCACCCGCTGCAATCTCTGCAGCAGATCCCGTTTCTGGCCCAGGCGGCGGTCTTGGCGCCGAGCCTGCGCCTTGTTTGCGGGCTCGTGCTGCTGCCATTGCACAAGCCGCTCGATATCGCCGAGCAGCTCGCGACATTGGATATCATGTGCGGCGGCAAATTGGTGTTCGGCTGCGGCATCGGCTACCGCGACGTCGAATTCCACGCCTTTGGCCTGATGCGGAAAGAGGCGGCGCGGCGCTTCGAGGAGTGCCTGCTCGCCGTCAAGCGGCTGTGGACCGAAGAGTTCGTCGACATGACGGGCTCGCACTTCGTGCTCGATCACGCGAACAGCACGATCAAGCCGTTGCAAAAGCCAATGCCGCCGGTCTGGATAGGCGCCAATGCCGATGTCGCGATCAGGCGGGCGGCCCGCCTCGGCGATTGCTGGTACATCAATCCGCACAGCACGTTGACCACTCTGGCGCGGCAGATGGATATCTATCGGCGCGCGCTCGACGAATACGGCAAGCCTTTCCCGGCCGAATTGCCGATGCGGCGCGAGGTTTTTGTCGCCGGCACTCGCGACGAGGCGATCCGGCTGGCGCAGCCCTATCTCGAAGTCAAATACAAGACCTATCGGGAATGGGGCCAGGACAAGGTCATGCCGGCAGGCGACGGTTTCGACCATGGGTTCGACGAATTGCTCGAGGATCGCTTCCTGATCGGCTCCCCGACCGAAATTTCCGAACGGCTGATTGATTTGCAAAGGCGCTTCGGGGTCAATCATCTGGTCGCCTCGGTCCATTGGCCTGGGATGCCCAACAGCCTGGCGCTAGAGCAGATGCAGATCTTGTCCGAAGAGGTCATGCCTGCCGTCGGTTGCGCCTAATGCAGCCACGTGTTTGAGCTTCCACAATGACTGATCTGCAAGCGGATTATGTGATCGTCGGCGCCGGGTCTGCAGGATGCGTGCTCGCCGACCGGCTGAGCGAGGATGGCGCGCGCGTCGTTCTGCTCGAAGCCGGGCCCACCGATTGGCACCCGATGATCCATATTCCGGCGGGGGCATTGCATTTGCGGGCCAATCCGCTGGTCAACTGGAATTACTATACGGATGCGGAGGAGAGTGTCGCCAACCGGTCATTGCATTGGCCGCGCGGCAGGGTGATCGGCGGCACGAGCTCGATCAACGGCATGCTTTATGTGCGCGGCAATCCGGCCGATTACGACGGCTGGGCGCAGATGGGCTGCCGCGGCTGGAGCTATTCGGATGTTCTCCCCTATTTTAGGAAATCCGAGCATTACGTTTCGGGCAGCTCGGAGTATCGCGGCAAGGACGGTCCGCTGTTGGTGGAGGATTATCGGACGATCCTGCCGCTGACCTATCGCTTTGTCGAAGCCGCGCAGCAGGCCGGGTTTTCATTCACCTCGGACTACAACGGGGCGCAGCAGGAGGGGGTCGGCTATTCGCAAATGACCCGCAGGGGCCGCTTCCGTGGATCGACCGCGCGCACCTTTCTGGCGGAAGCGCGGCGGCGGACGAATTTGCGCGTAGAGACCAAGGCAGTCGTCACGAGGCTGCTGTTCGACGGTAAGCGCTGCACCGGGGTCGCCTTTCGCCAGGGCGGTGACGATCGCCGCGTAATCGCTTCGCGCGAGGTCGTTGTCTCGGGCGGCACCGTAAACTCGCCCCATCTGCTGCAAATCTCGGGTGTCGGGCCGGCCGGTCATCTGAAGTCGATCGGCGTCGAATTGGTGCACGAATTGCCGGGTGTCGGCGCCAATCTCTCCGATCATTTCGCGGTGCGGGTGACGCACCGGGTCAAGGACGAGGTCTCGATCAACCAGATGGCGCGAGGGTTGCAGCTCGTGCGTGAGATCGGGCGCTATGCGGCGACCGGCCGCGGCGCGCTGACCTTTGGCGTTACGACCGCGATGGTGTTCTGCCGCAGCCGGGAGGGACTGGCGAGCCCGGATTTGCAATTGCTGTTCACGCCCGGCAGCTACGACCCGAACGGCATCGGCCGCCTTGAGCAGGAACCCGGCATGACGATCGTCGTATGCGCGGTGCGGCCGGACAGCCGCGGCACGATCATGGCGCGATCAGCCGATCCCTTGGCGCCGCCGGCGATCCGGCCGAATTACCTTTCGGCCGCCAGCGACGAGCAGGTCTTGTTGTCAGGGACCCGGCATGCCCGCCGGATTTTCGCCGCGTCCCCGCTCGCCCGGCACAGCGCCGCCGAGACAATGCCGGGTCCCGATAGAGAGTCGGACGAGGCCTTGATCAATTTCATGCACCGGAGTGGTATGAACCTTCATCACCCGGTCGGCACCTGCCGCATGGGCGAGGACCCGATGGCGGTTGTCGATTCCCTGCTTCGCGTCCGAGGCATTGCCGGGCTGCGCGTCATCGATGCCTCGGTGATGCCGACCGTGACGACCGGCAACACCAACGCGCCGACCATCATGATCGGCGAGAAGGGCGCCGCAATGATCCGCGAGGACGCTGCGGCATTCACAGCAGCCGGGGCAGCACCTTCTCGGTCAGCAGCATGAAGGATTGATGGCTGAGCGGTGCGCACAGGAGGTAGTCGAGACCGACCTGCTCGCGCAGCCGGAGGATATCGTCGCCGACTTTGTCGGGAGTGCCGTGCAGGATCACCTCGTCGAGGTAGCGCTGAAGCGGATCGACCCCAGCCGGCGTGAAGGATCCCTGCATGACCGGCCGATGCTGCGCGCCGAGATAGGAGCTGAGGATCCATTCGGCGCCGCTGCGGGCGACCGATGCGGCTTCGCTGGCACTGCCGGCGATCGCGACCAGCCGCGCGATCGGGATGTCCCGACCTGCTTCTGAGAAACCGGCGGCGGTAAGTTTCTCGGCGTAATGCCGACGCTTGGCGGCAATCTCGGGAGCCGACGAGTGCGGGTCCATCAGGATCGAGAAGCCACGGCCGGCCGCCCAGTCGATCGCCCCTTCTGAACTCGCCGCCATCCACACTGGCGGATGCGGCAACTGCGTCGGCTTCGGCAATATCTCCAAATCCTCGAAGCGGAAGTACTGGCCGGCGAAGTTAAGGCGTTCGTCGGTCCAGGCGCGCAGCACGATTTCCACGGTCTCGCGAAACCGCGACGCGCTTTCCTCGGGCGGGACCCCAAACGCGGTGAATTCGACGCGCGCGAAACCCCGCCCGGCGCCCCAATTGACCCGACCGCCGGACAGGACGTCGAGCATCGCGACTTCCTCGGCGAGGCGCAGCGGGTGGTAGAACGGGGCGAGCGACACCGCCGTCCCGATGCGCAACCGCTTTGTGCACGCTGCAGCCAAGGTGCCGACCATGTGTACCGAAGGACACACGCTAAAACTGCTGAAGTGATGCTCGGCGAGCCAGACCGCGTCATAGCCGGAGCGGTCCATGATCTCGATCCGCTCCAACGCGCGGGCATAGACCGTCGCCAGATCGACGCGGCGCTCCGGCCAGCTGAAAAATTGCAAGACCCCGAGCTTCATCGCTATGCGCTTTCTACGGCGCGCCAAAAATCGAGGGCGGTCCGGGCACAACGTTCCGGCTGCAGTAGATTGACGCCATGCCCATACCCGGCAAACAGTTCGAGGCGGCCATGCGGCAGGGTGTCAGCGAGAATTTTCTGCTGCTCGGAAGCGATCTGGCTTTTGTCGCCGCTCAACAGCAGCACCGGAACTTTGATCTCTGCGAGCAGGGGCCTGACATCGACGGATTCAAAACACTCATGCAGAGCGGCCGCAATGTCCGGGCGAGTTTTGTTCATTTCGGCGATCACCCATTCGCGCAACGGCGCGCCAGCATGCTCCAGGTCGAGCCGGTAGCCGAGCGTGTGGCGACACCATTCGCCGACCCCGTGCGTCCGGATAGCCGCCGCAGTGTCCTGCTGACCGAGAGCGTAGATCCCTCTGATCTCATCCGGGATCCGAGTGGGCGTGTTGCACAGGATGAGGCTCGCGAGGCGTTCGGGATGCGCCGCCGCCAGCAGCAACCCGATGATCCCGCCCGAAGACTCGCCGACCCAATGGACCTGCGACAAGGATAGGGCGTCAAAGACCGCAAGAAGCTGAGCGGCGATTTGCTCGGGCGTGACATGATAGCCGGAAGCGGGAACATCGGAGGCGCCGCACCCCAACAGGTCGGGACGATAGATGCGCCGGCTTTCCGCAATCAGCGGAACCCAGCGGTTCCAGAATGTCGCGTTCCGGGCGAAGCCGTGCATCATCAGGACGGGTGTCGGCACCTCCCACGGCCACAGGTAATCGTCGACGGCGCAATGGAGCGAAAGGCCCTCATCGAGGCGGATTTGCGGCATATCGGAGGCCCTCCATCAAAGTCCCACAACCGTGCTGGCCAGGATACCAAGCTTGCCCTCACCCACCCAGCCCGGAGCCCGTCCTCGGGCCGCGATCCGCGCGGACCCGTGGGGCTGTGTTCCCCTCTCCCGGATCGCGGGAGAGGGTGCCGAGCGCAGCAAAGCGGGTGAGGGGACGCTGCAGTTGGCCGTAGACGACCGGACTATCGACCGAGCTGCGCGGCGATCAGCGCGCGGCCGGCGCTGGCGACGGCGCTCGCCGGTCCGTGCGGGCCGAGCGATTGGCCGATGGCGTAGGCGCCGTCGATCAATAGCTGCAGCTGCTGGGCGAGGAGATTGGGGTCGCGGGCGCCGGCTGCCACGGCCAGGTCCCGCAAGCGTTGGCGGACGGCGTATTTATGGGCAAGGATGACGCGGCGTGCGGGGTGAGCGGGCTCGGGGAATTCGGTGGTGGTGTTGAGAAACGGGCAGCCACGCCATTTTGGGTGCGAGGTGGTCGCCGACACCATGTCGAGGACCGCCTCGAGCCGGGCCCGTGGCTCACCGGAGCAGGAAGCTTCGGCCTTGTCCCAGCGCTGCCAGAACAAGCGATTGCGTTCCTCGAGCCACGCTGTGACGAGCTCGTCCTTTGACTGGAAGTTACGGTAGAGGCTCATCTTTGCGACGCCGGAGCGGGCGATGATCGCGTCGATCCCCACCGCCCGAACGCCGTCGCTATAAAACATCTCGGACGCGGTCTCGAGTATGCGCTGCCGTGCCGATTTCTTCTCCTCGGTCCCGCTCATTCGACATTTCCTCTCCTGCATCTCGCATCTTGACAAGAGACAGACCTGTCTCTCACTTTATCGTCGTCGCAGATGGGGAAGGGTAGCGCCGGTGGCAAGTAGCAGGAAGTTGCATTACGCCTGGGTCGTGGCCGGCGTCACCTTCCTGACGTTGCTGATCGCCGCCGGGCTCCGCGCTACGCCGGGCGTGTTGATCGTGCCGCTCGAAACCGAGTTCGGCTGGTCGCGCGCCACCATTTCCTTCGCAATCGGGGTGAATATCCTGTTGTACGGCCTCATCGGACCATTCGCTGCGGCGGTGATGGACCGGTTTGGTCTGCGTCGTACGATGCTTGGCGCGCTCGCGCTGATCGCCGCCGGGGTCGCGTTGACGCCCCTGATGACGCGGCCATGGCAGCTGGTGCTGTTATGGGGCGCGGTCGTCGGCACCGGCAGCGGCGCTACAGCGCTGGTGCTGGGCGCAACCGTCGTCGCACGCTGGTTCGCCTCGCGTCGCGGGCTTGTGATGGGTGTGCTGACCGCGAGCACGGCCACCGGCCAACTGATCTTTCTGCCGCTGCTCGCAAGCCTTGCCGAGAGTTTCGGCTGGCGCATGGTGGCGCTGGCGGTCGCGGCAGCCGCATTGGGTTTGATCCCGGTCGTGGCGCTGCTGATGAGCGACCGGCCGCAGGATATCGGCCTAGCGCCCTTTGGCGCCGTCAAAGAGCAGGGGACAGCCGTCCCGGTGCGCGGTAACCCGGCTGCGAGGGCACTTCTGGCGCTGCGGGACGGCCTGCGCTCGCGTGATTTCTGGCTGCTCGCGGGAAGTTTCTTTATTTGCGGAGCCTCGACCAACGGGCTGATCGGCACGCATCTCATCCCCGCCTGCCTCGATCACGGCATTCCACAAGTGGCCGGCGCGAGCCTGCTCGCCGCAATGGGTGTTTTCGATTTGGTCGGGACGACGCTGTCGGGCTGGCTCAGCGACCGCTGGAGCAACCGCGGGCTGCTCGCTTGGTACTACGGGCTACGCGGATTATCGCTGATCTACTTGCCCTTCGCCTTTGATATTACGTTCTACGGTTTGCCCCTGTTCGCGATTTTCTATGGATTGGACTGGATCGCGACCGTGCCGCCGACAGTCCGGCTCACGACAAAAGCCTTTGGGACCGAGCGCGGCCCGATCATGTTCGGCTGGATTGCCGCCGCGCATCAACTGGGCGCCGCGCTCGCCGCCTTCACGGCGGGTGCGCTGAGAGCCAATCTCGGCACCTACCTCGAAGCCTTCATGCTCTCGGGCTTGCTGTGCCTGGTCGCCGCTTTGATGGTCTTGTTTATCGGCCGCCGAAGCGACGAAGCGACAACTGTGCTGGCGCCGGCAGAATAGCCTCGCTCCCCGTTAGGCTGACTGGACGATGCCGCGGCAGGACACGGCGACGGCGACAAAGGAGCGCTCCCCATCAGGGCGGCCGGTCATGTAGGCGGAGCGCAGATGGCGCTCCAGCCGCGCCCGCTGCGTGCCGTCGAGGGCCGCGACATAGGCCCCGAGCGCGCCTTCGCCGCTCGCAAACGGCTCCCAGTAATCGGCAAAATCGACAAAGTCCATGCGGATCATCAGTGATTGCTGATCGATCTCATTGAGCCCAGCCTCCGCCCACAGGCGCGGCAGCGCGCCGGGAGCATAAATCGGTCGCGACATCGTTCGATCGCGCGCCTCGACTGCCGCCTCGTCGAGCGCCGCGGCCGTGTCCCACACCACGCGCTGACTGGGCGCGCCGCCGGGCGAGTCCCAGAAGGCGGCGGCAACGACGCCGCCCGGACGGGTGACGCGGCGCATTTCCGCGACCATCAGCTCCGGTTGCGGCAGGACCGAGGGCAATACCAGCATTGAGACCGTCCGGTCGAAGCTCGCATCGGCAAAGCGCAACGAGCAGCCGTCGCCATGTTCGAAGCGAATCCGTCTGCCACTGTCCTTGGCCTGAGCGGCGGCGAGATAGATTTCGGAATGGTCGATTGCGGTCAGGCTTTTCAGCGCAGCGGCCTCGGCCAATGCGAAGGTCAGGCTGCCGGTGCCGCAGCCGATCTCCAGCACCTCCTCGCCATTCGCGATCCCGGCATGGTCGATAAAAAGCGGGGCCAGGCGCCGGCTCCAGCGTCCCATCAGCTTTTCGTAATTGCCGGCATCACGTGCATTGAACATCGACGGCATTATTTGTTTCCTCGCCCGGCTCGGTCAGCTCAGCGTAAATGATAACCAGAACGTACCGGCGAGAATAGTCAGCACGGTCAGAGGAGCGCCCACGGCAAAGTACTCCCAAAAGCCGATCCTGACGCCTCGCGCTGCTGCGTTGTGCACCACGATCAGATTGGCGATCGAGCCCAGTACCGTGAAATTTCCGGCCAATGTCGACGCCATCGCCAACGTCAGCCAAGCGCTGTCAGGGTTCGGCAGAGCCTCGACGAACGGCTTCAGCACGAGCACTGCCGGGACATTGCTGACAATGTTGGACAGCACCGCCGCCACAGCGCTGAGCACCGGGAGACGGTCGAGGTGCATTCGACCCGCCGCCGCGGTCATGTCGGGCGTCAGCAGGGCCTGCTGCGCACCTGCCACGATGATAAAGAGTCCGGCAAACATCAGCAGCAGGGACCAATCGATCTCGGCATAGACCCGCTCGCTTCTGAGGCGCCGGGTCAGCAGCAATAAGCCGCCGACCACGATCGCCGCCTTGGCCGGCGGTTGTCCGAGAAAGAACAGCAGGATCATGATCGCCGTGGCCAGCAGCGCGCGGATGATCAATGCCGGGTAAATGCGGAGTTGCGGCCTGACAGAGGGGACGCGCCCGGTGGTCATGAATTCTTGCCGATAGACGACAGTAATCAACCCAAAGGTCAGCAGCAGTCCGGCGACTGCGACCGGGGCAAGCGCCAATACGAAACTCAAATAAGGCAGGCCGGAAAAAGTGCCGATCAGGATATTCTGCGGGTTGCCGGTGATCGTTGCGGTTGAGCCGACATTCGACGCCATTGCCACGGCAAGAAGATAGGGTGTCGGCTTCCGCCCGAGGGCGAGCGTCATCTCCAATACCAGCGGCGATAGGATCAGACAGATCGCATCATTGACCAGAAACGCGGAAAACACGCCCGAGATTGCCACGACGGCGGCCAGCAACGCGACGGGCCGGCGCGCGACTCGGATGAGCCAGGCGTTCGTCAGCGTGAAGAATCCCGACAGCCGCAAATTGGCGGCCACGATCATGACACCCAATAACAAGGTGAGTGTATCGAGATTGACCGCGTGATACGCCTCCTCGGGAGTGAGGATGCCGGCCGCAACCATCAGGCAGGCGCCGACCAGAGCGATGCCGGCTCGGTCGATGCCGAGACCCGGCACCCTGCCGACCGCCAGTGCGAGATAGCTGCCGGCAAAAATACCTGCGGCCGCGATCCCGGCGATATCCGTATCGACGGTGGTATCGGGGAGAACGTAAGGCGCAACAGCGGCGGCCACAGCCGCGAATACAACGACGATGACGGCGCCGAGGCTTGCCGCTATCAGGCTGCGCCGACGCGCCGCCACCGCGTCACCTAGCGAATTTGGTTTCCGATACGCCCGCGCTCAACAAGGCTTTCCGGAGGACGCGGCAGCCGGTGCGCTATTCGGCGGCGAGCGCCGCTGGCTGAAACGGGGACAGCGGCGCCCGGGCTAACCGGTCCATCGGTTGGGGCCACCAGCGGTCTTCCCATTCCTGGAAGACCTCTCGCATCTGCGGCTTTACCCGCTCGGCGAACAGTTGAGTGTTGTACCTGACCAGATCCTTGTTCATGTTGCCGAACTGCAGCAACAGCATCAGGTGACCGACATTGAGGTTGGTCGCTACCTCTTTCAGCTGCGCGGCGACCTCGTCCGGGGAGCCGATGATGACGTAGCCCTTGTCGACGATCGCGTCCATCTCGCGCGCCAGCATCTGGAACTTCGACTCATAGCGGGAGAGTTGCGCGGCTTGCGCCACCTGGCTCTGCGCGCCACGGCGCTGCGTGGCTTCGGTGGTATAGCCCGGCGGGCCGGCGAAGCGCGGGTCGATATGCAGGCAGCGGCCGTAGAAATACTCCGCCGGTTCGCGGTAGAGACTATAGGCCTCTTCGCGGCTCTCGGCGACGCCGACGAATTGCAGAAAGCCAGCCCGGTAGGGGTTTCGGTCTTTGCCGAGCCGCGCCATCTCGTCCCAGAACCCCTGCATCGTCGATTGGCCGGCTTTGTAGCCGTAATACGACAGATAGCAGTAGACATAGTCCATCTCGGCGCACCACTGCCAGGTCTCGACCGAGCCGCCGCCGGGAATCCAGATCGGCGGATGCGGTTTCTGAACCGGGCGCGGCCAGATGTTGACGTAGCGCTGCTGATTGAACCGGCCGTTGAAGGCGAACGTGTCGGTTTCCGTCCATGCCCGCAGGATCAGGTCGTGTGCCTCGTGATAGCGCTCCCGCAGCAGGCTCGGGTTTTGGCCATAGGCGTAGCAAGTGTCCATTGGCGAGCCGACCGGGAAGCCGGCGATCAGCCGCCCGCCCGAGATGCAGTCGATCATCGCGAATTCTTCGGCGACCCGGGTCGGCGGATTGTACAGCGCGAGCGAATTGCCGAGCACGCACAGCCCCGTGTCCGAGGTGCGGCGGGCGAGCGCCGATGCGACGAGATTGGGCGACGGCATCAGCCCGTAGCCGTTCGAGTGGTGCTCGTTGACGCACACCGCGTCGAACCCGCATTCGGCGGCGAATTCGAGCTCGTCCATGAAGTCATTGTACATGTGATGCGCCCGTCGCGGGTCGAACAGCGAAGAATGGATGTCGACCCATACCGAGGGATGCTTGTCGCGGAAATCTTCGGGCAATTCGGTGTAGGGCATCAGATGAAACCACAGCAGCTTCATGGCTCTTCCTCCAACCTCGCGCGACCGGAGATGCGAAACGCCAGCCTGGCCTCGGGCGGCAATCACGTCAAGTAGACCGACCCGGCCTTACGTAAAGCCACACTTGACGGTTTTCCGTCAACTGGCCATCTTCACGTGGGTGATACGCACCTTCCGCAACAGGGCGCTCCGTCGCTATTTCGAGACCGGGGATGCACGCGGACTAAGCGTACAGAACATCGGTAGAATCGGACGCATGCTGCGTGCACTGGATGCCGCTTCCCGGCCTGAGCATGTAAACCTGCCGGGCTACCGCTTCCATGCGCTGCGAGGTGCGCCCCGTTGGTCGATCCGTGTTACCGGAAATTGGCGCATTACTTTCGGATGGGACGGCACCGACGCGGTTGAGGTCGATTTGGAGGACTACCATTGATGGACCACGAACCAGCCACTAATGGGTTGCCGGCGATGCACCCCGGCGAACTGCTGCGTGAAGATGTCCTTCCGGCACTCGGCCGGACACGCGCCGAGATCGCCCGTCTGCTCGGCGTCTCCCGCCAAACCTTGCATGCGATCCTGACAGAGCGCGCGCCCGTGACGCCAGAGATGGCGCTCCGCTTGGGCAAGCTGTGCGGCAACGGTCCGGAGCTCTGGGTTGCACTGCAAGCCCGCTACGATCTCGAACGGCTGAGGGAAACCAAGCGCCGGGAAATCGACGCGATCCCGACCTTGTCAGCAGAGTAGCAGGCCGCTCGGGTAGTGCTAGTGTTCAGAACCATTCAGACGATTCAGCAGACGTCCCCTTCTCGCTGTCGCGGCGAAAGCCGGGATCCACTTCCGCCGTGGGCACCGACTTTCGCCGGTGAAGCGGGATTGAACGAGGTGCTTGGTTGCTTGGTGAATCGTGTGAATGACTCTGAAGATTAGTGTTCAGACAATCACATAGTCCACCAGCGATTAACCGTAGGATGGGTTGAGCAATCGCGAAACCCATCGCAACGCGTGCAGGCGATGGGTTTCGCTTTTCGCTCGACCCATCCCACAGGATTGCGAAGTTTAATCGTTTGAATACGTTGATCCCGAAAGCGCGCCGCGTGCTCGAAAAGCTCCCCGATCATCTTTTGGCGGCGGGGCAATAACGAAATTAGTGGGAATGCTGATTACCCCGAATCGCGCGCCAGAGGCGCTCGGGGGTGGCGGGCATTTCGATGTGGCGGATGCCGAGCGGCGAGAGCGCGTCTACGAGCGCATTGGCGACGGCGGGCAGGGCGCCGACATTGCCGGCTTCGCCCGCACCCTTGACCCCCAAGGGGTTGGTCTCGGTCGGCACCGGGTTGCTGTCGCAATGGATCGCCGAGAGATCGCCCGCGCGCGGCATCGCGTAGTCCATGAACGAGCCGGTCAGGAGCTGGCCCGAGGCGGGATCGAACCGGATGTCCTCCATCAGCACCTGGCCGACACCCTGCGCGATGCCGCCGCAGATCTGACCCTCGAGCAATAGCGGGTTCATGACCGTGCCGACATCGTCGACGACGCTGTAGCGCAGGATTTCGACCTCGCCGGTCTGCTCGTCGATCTCCAGCTCGCAGATGTGGCAGCCATTCGGAAAGTTCTGCTCCTTGCAGCTGAACGTGGCGCCGGCAATCAGGCCCAGGTCCATACCCTCCGGTAAATTCTGCGGATTTAGCGATTCGGTCGCGATTTCGCCGATCGTCAGCCTGCGGTTTGAGCGCGGTGCCGAGAAGAGGCCATCGTCAAATTCGACCTCTTCGGCATCCGCGCCAAGAACAGAAGCGGCGACGGTCTTGCCCTTCGCGACAATCCTCTCGGTCGCGAGCATAACCGCCGACCCGCCGAGCGCCGCCGAACGCGAGCCGCCCGTACCCTCGCCAATCGCGACCTTGTCGGTGTCGCCCTGCACGTAATTCACCTGGCTCGGATGGATCCCCAACCGGTCGCAAAGCAATTGCTTGTAGACTGTTTCGTGTCCCTGCCCCTGTGTAATCGAGCCCGACAGCAAGGTGACCGTCCCGCTGCGGTCGAAGCGGATTTCCGCGGCTTCAAAGCCGCCGGCCGCGGCGCGCTCGATCGTGTTCGAGATGCCAAAGCCGCGTAATTTGCCGCGTCTGCGCGCTTCCGCGCGGCGCAGCCCGAACCCGGCGAAATCGGCGAGGTCGAGCGCCATGTCGAGGCTCTTTTCGAACTCGCCGCAATCGTAGGTGAAGGTCAGGCCCGATTTGAACGGCATCGCTTCGGGCGGGATCACGTTGCGCCGGCGCAACTCGATCGGGTCGATGCCGAGTTCGGCGGCGGCGAGGTCGACCATCCGCTCGATGACGTAGGCCGCCTCGGGCCGGCCATTGCCGCGATAGGCCCGCATCGGGTTGGTGTTCGTGTAGACGGCGGTCACGTCGGCGTACACTGCCGGCGTGCGGTAGACCCCGGCCAAGGTTCCGAGATTGGCGACAAAGGCATTGGAGCCGGCCTGCGGGTAGGCGCCGACCGCCGCGGTTGTGCGGACGCGCAGGCCAAGAAAACGGCCGTCGGCATCGAGCGCCAGCTCGGCCTCGGTGACATTGTCGCGGGCTTGCGCGTCGCCGAGAAAGGCCTCGCTGCGCGTGCTCGTCCATTTGACCGGGCGGCCCGTCAGCTTCGAGGCGAGCAGCACCAGCGCCACCTCGTTGTAGATCGCCGATTTCATGCCAAAGCTGCCGCCGATGTCGCCGGCGACGACGCGCACCTTGCTTTCCGGAACCTTGAGGATCTGCCGCGCCAATTCCGAGCGATAGGCGTGGGTGCGCTGCAGGGTCGTGTAGATCGTGTAGTGGTCGGCAGCGGCGTTGTAGTCGCCGATACAGCCCCGCGGTTCCATCGTCGCAGCAGTCACCCGGTTGATGACGAAGCTGTGTCGCACGACATGCGCAGCGCCGGCGAGGGCGGCGTCGGTTGCTGCCTTGTCGCCTTCGAGATAGACGAAGCTGATGTTGTCGGGGCACTCGTCCCACACCGGCGGCATGCCCGGCTTTGCCGCGTCCTCGGTCGAGACGACCGCCGGCAACGGCTCGTACTCGACCTCGATCAGCTCCGCGGCGTCCGCCGCTTGATGGCGGGTCTCCGCGACGACAAAGGCGACGTAGTCGCCAACCCAACGCACCCGGTCCTTGACCAAAGCCGGATAGCGCGGTCGAAAGGCGGGCGAGCCGTCCCGCCGCTTATTCCCGGTAGCCGAGGGCAGGTCGCCCCAACCCGATTCCTCCCAATCCGCGCCGGTCAGCACCGCCAGCACTCCCGGCGCGGCGTTTGCGGCGGTCGTTTCGATCGAGCGGATCCGGGCATGCGCGTGGGGCGAGCGCAGCACATGGCCAAACGCCATCCGCGGCAGCACCATGTCGTCGACATAGCGGCCGCCGCCGCGCAACAGCCGCGGATCCTCGAACCGCGGCACCGACTGCCCCAACGCGAATTCGCCCATCTATTACCTCCAACCGGCTGGCTTCTGGCTACCGCTGACAATACCCGGCCGATGCGGCTTGCGGCAGGGGCAAGCTTGAGCCGCCTCGCGTCATCGAAAGGGGTTGACGATGACCACTCTTTCGATTTCGTGGCCGTGGCTCATGTCTTCGGAATAGAGTTCGCGGCATCCAAAGGCGCGGGCGGCGGCGATGATGGCCTATGTCTGCCGCATTCCTGCCACGGCAAAAATTTTTATCATTCACGCGGCAACAAGTGTGAGCTAGGTCACACTCACCCCGGCTCGGGATGATGATTAAGATGGTTCCCCCGATCCGAGTGCCGGGTGCTTCCCGGCATCGAAGGAGGTCCCGATGAAACGAAATCGCCTCCCCCTCATTTTCGTCACAGCGGCGCTCCTCGGACTTTCCCATTTGCCTGTTGTGAGCGCGGAGGGCGCGAACAAACCCGCTGCGGAGGCCAAGCCCAGCGAGGTCGATTTCCCGATCTCCTGCGGCGCGGCGGCGCAGAAAAAGTTCAATCATGCCGTCTGGATCTTGCACTCCTTCTGGTACGACGAGGCCGTAAAGGCGTTCACTGCGGTGACCGAGGCCGACCCCGATTGCGCGATGGGCTATTGGGGTGCGGCGATGAGCCATTGGTACCCGCTTTGGTACCCGCCCAACCCGGCCTCGTTGAAAGCGGGGTCGGAGGCGGTCGCGAAGGCGGCGGCCGCCAAGCAGAAGACCGGTCGCGAGAGTGATTACATCGCGGCGATTGCGGCCTTCTACCGGGACAACGACAAGGTCGATCATCGTACCCGCGCGGTCGCCTATGAAAAGGCGATGGAGCAGGTACACCAGCGCTATCCCGACGATCGGGAGGGCGGTGTGTTCTATTCCCTCGCCCTGGTTGCGACCGCACCACCGACGGACAAGACCTACGCCAATCAGAAGAAGGCGGCGGCGATTCTGGAAAGGGTGCGGGCAGAACTTCCCAATCATCCGGGGGTCGCGCATTACCTGATCCACAGCAATGACTCGGCAGAAATGGCCGAGGACGGGCTGACGGCGGCGCTTTGCTATGCCGACATCGCGCCCGCGGTGCCGCATGCCCTCCATATGCCGTCGCACATCTTCACGCGGCTGGGAATGTGGCGGCAATCAGTCGACGCCAACCGAGCCGCGACAGCTGCAGGGCTCGCCTATGTCCGTGAGGAGCTCGGCCCCGACGCCTTCAATGGCGAGGCCGTCCACTCGATGGACTACATGGAATACGCCTATTTGCAGATGGGTCAGGACCGCGAGGCAAAGCGGGTCGTCGACGAGCTGCTGACTTTCAGGCGGCCCAATGTGCCGAACCTGCCGATGGCCTATGCCATTGCGGCGATGCCGGCGCGCTACGCGGTCGAACGCCGGAACTGGTCGGAGGCTGCGGCCCTCGCGCCGCCGCCGATGCCCTTTCCATGGGAACGCTTTCCCTGGGCCGAGGCAATGATCTCCTTTACGCGGGCACTCGGCGCGGCTCGTACCGGCGACGTTTCCGGCGCTGAGAAGGAAATCGCTAAGCTGCAGTCGTTGAAGGAAAAGCTCGCACAGGCCAAGGATGACTATTGGGCAAAGCAGGTCGAGGTCCAGCGGCTGGGCGCTGCCGGGATTCTCGCGCACGCCCAGGGTAACGACAAGGATGCCGTCGAGCTGGTGCGTGCAGCCGCCGATCTCGACGCCTCGATGGATAAACACCCGGCCACCCCGGCCGAAGTGCTGCCTGCGCGCGAACTGCTCGCCGATCTGCTGCTCGAACTCAATGACCCCGCCGCGGCGCTGACGGAATACGAGCGATCCGTGAGCGCCGAACGGAACCGCTTCCGTAGCCTCGTGGGCATCGCGCGATCTGCGAAGCAGACCGGGGATTCGGCAAAAGCTCGCGAAGCCTACGGCAAGCTCGTTACATTGGTGAGCGCGGACACCAGTCGCCCGGAACTCGCCGAAGCCAAGGCCTTTCTGGCAAACTGACCCACTGCGGGAGACTCTATCCCCCGGAGGCTTTTGGCCAGCGCATGGCTGCGCCTCCGCGGATCCCTAATCCGCGAAACCGCCGCGCGGCCTGCGTCGACGCGCGGCGAGTTGGTTCAACGCCTCGACACCGACCGAGAAGCCGATCGCGGCATAGATATACCCCTTGGGGACGTGGAACCCGGCTCCGTCGGCGATCAGCGTCATGCCGATCAGCATGAGAAAGCTCAAGGCCAGCATCTTCACCGTTGGGTAACGTTGCACAAAATCCGCAAGCGGCCCCGAGGCGACGAGCATAATGATCACCGCAATGATTATGGCCGCCGCCATCACCCATAGCGTGTTGGCCATGCCCACTGCCGTGATCACGCTATCGAGCGAGAACACGATATCGAGCAACATGATTTGCGTAACGACACCGGCAAAGCCTACCCGCCTGCTTCGGTGCTCCTCCTCGCCTTCCGGCTCATCGTCTTCCAGGGCATGATGAATCTCTCGCGTCCCCTTGTAGAGAAGGAACAGGCCACCCGCCATCAGAACGATATCCCGCCACGAAACGGTATGCCCGAACAATTCGAACAAAGGCTGGGTGAGGCTGATGATCCAGGCAATCGAGGCAAGCAGCGCGAGGCGGGAAATCAACGCCAGTGCCAGTCCAATCTGGCGCGCCCGGCTCTGTTGTTCTACCGGCAACCGCCCCGCGAGGATCGCGATAAAAACGATGTTGTCGATGCCGAGCACGATCTCGAGGGCGGTCAGTGTCAGAAGGCTCGCCCAGATTTCGGGATCGATTATCCAATCCATACCCGCTCACTCTCGATCCTGTGCATCGAGATCGTAGACAGTTCTCTGAGCTTTAGGATTGCGCTAGCTGGCGACGGGCTTCGGCGGCGGCGCGCTCGAGTTCTGTGCGCAGCGCTGTCTCAGTCACGGCGATACCCTTCTGCTCGAGATCCGTCCGCACTTTCTCGATGATGTCGCCATCGCCCGGTGCCTCAAAATCGGCCGCGACGACGGTTTTGGCATAGGCCTCCGCCTCCTCACCGAGAGGCAGGCCCAGCTGCGCGGCCGCCCACAAGCCGAACAGCCGGTTACGGCGGGCCGTGACCCGGAACATCAGTTCCTGGTTGCGCTTGAATTCGGCTTCGAACCCTTTCTCGCGGTCTGACAGGCTCTTCATAATACCCCCTCCTCTTTGTTGTGGGCCGTCTTGGCATGCTCTATTCGCGGCGCTGCCCCGCGAGCTGCAGCAGCATCACGAACAGGTTGATGAAATCCAGGTAAAGCGACAGCGCCCCCATCAGCGCCTTTTTGCTCATTACGTCACGCGGATCGCTTTCCAGATAGACCTCTTTGATGCGTTGTGTGTCCCAAGCGGTCAGGCCTGTGAACACGATGACGCCGATGACCGAGATGGCAAATTGCAGCGCGCTGGAAGCGATGAAGATGTTGACAAGGCTCGCCAGCACAATGCCGATGAGACCCATGAACAGAAACGAGCCGAACTGAGACAGGTCGCGCTGCGTCGTGTAGCCGTAGAGGCTCATCGCGGCGAAGGTACCGGCAGTAATGAAGAAAACGCGCGCAATGCTCGCGCCGGTGTAGAGCAGAAAAATACCGGCGAGCGACAGCCCCATCAACGCGGCGTAAGTCCAGAAGGTCGCCTGCGCGACGCCGGCGCTCATCCGCTCGATGCGGAAGCTCAGGAACAGCACCGCGCCGAGCGGCGCCAGCATGACCAGCCAGATCAGGGGCGTACCCGCAATCTGCTGATAAAAACCGGTCGCGACGGCGGCATAGGCGACGAGCCCGGTCAGGCCGAGCCCGGCTGCCATGAAGTTGTAGACCTGCAGCATGTACCGCCGCAGGCCGAGATCGACATCGATGCTTGGGACATGCGCACCATAGGCGAGACGCGACCGGGAACCCTGATCGGAGGGTGAATTGTATGACATGATTGCCTCCCACTAACGAGTGGCGGCGGAACGATCCCCGCCAGCGATAGATGCCGGACACGGCGCCTTAGCCCGTGTCCTGCTGCCGTCATGGACGCCGGCAAACCAATGCGGCCGATGCCGCTCGGCCCAATCCAGGAACCGATCGCGCACCCGCCGCAACGGCGGGATATCCTCCGCAAGCAGCATCAGCCCGAGCGGCAGCATCCAGACCCCGAAGAGCGGGAGGATGCTGAGGAAGGAGCCCGCGATGAATAGCACTCCGGCAGGAACCCGGACCCACCGGAGCGCGGGCCGGCGGAGCCAGCGGATGGTTGTTTGCAGCCCCTCCGGCAGTCGGTCGACCAACCGTTCGATCCGCCGCTCATAGGGCGGCGAAGGTGTTTGGTCCTCGCCGGCCTCGCCCCGAAGCGGAGGCGAGGTTTGATACGTTTGCATAGCATGCTCCTCTCGTTCGCGCCGTGCCGCGCCGAGGGAGCCGGAGGTCAATGTCGGGGAATTTCTATTCGATAGCCAGGCCCGCGACATCGACCGGTCCAACCGCACATCGGCGCATGGACACGGTGATCCGACATCGCGAGGTTGCCCGACCCTACGCCGGGGTCCTCGCCAGAGGGGCCCGGATCAATCGTTAGCCGAGAGGTAAGGAAAGGGCGCTGATAATTCAAGAGGCCGCCCGATTCCGGCGGCCGCAGCCGCGCCAGAGACCGCCGTTGTCATACCCGGAGAAGCGGGTCTATTTACTTCGCAGAAGCCTCCTGACCGAAAAGTTTGTCAACTGACCGGCAATGGCCCTTTCTCGCGCGGGGTGAGGGCCGGCGAGAGGTGCATTCAGTTGTTAAGGTGAAAGAATTCGACGGCGTTGCCGGCCCAGATCTTGCGTTTGTCGGCCTCCGGGATGTCGGCGTAGATCTTGTCGATGATCGGCCGCGAATTCGGCCATTCATTCTCGATGTGCGGGAAGTCGGTCGCGAACATGATGCGGTCGACGCCGACATGCTGGCGTTCCTCTATCGCCACCCTCTCATACTGCACGCTGAAATAGACATGCTCGCGCACGTAGTGGCTCGGCAGTTCCTTCAATGGCTTGAAGCCGAGATATTCCTGCGCCCAGCCGAGATGGCGCTGGTACCACAAATCCATGTGTTCGAGCCAGAACGGGACCCAGCCGAGCCGGGTCTCGGCAAAGAAGATCTTCAACTTTGGATGGCGCTCGAACACGCCGGCCAGCACCAGCTGCGCAATGCTCACCGACGGCGCCAGTCCGAAATTGCACAGCCATTCGAGGAATGGCCGCCGCAATCTTTGCATGATTTCCGGGTCTTCCTTCGGGTAGCGGAAGGTCGGCTGGCTCGCCCTGGCTCCCGTGCGGTAGAACTGCACATGCGCCGTCACCGGCATGTCCATATCGATCGCCGCCGCCCAGAATTTGTCGTCCTCGGGAGTGGGGTAGCCCTTCGCATTGGGCAAAGCGCCCAATAGCACGCCTTTGAGGCCGAGCTTCTTGCAATGCGCCATCTCGGCGATCGCGTCCTCGACATTGGTGATCGGGATGACGCCCATGCCAATGAGACGATCGGGTGCGACGGCGCAGTATTCCTCGGCGAGCCAGTCATTATAGCCGCGGATCACCGCCTTGTAGACTTCGTCATGCGCGATGTTGCGCCAGAAGACGGGGCCCGCGACCATTGCCGCGAACAGGACTTCGGCGTCCATGCCGTCCTCATCCTGTTCCTTGACCCGCTGCTCGGGCGAGCCGGTGCCGGCGGCGTCGGCGACCTTGAGACCAAAGGGCTGCCATGTCCCTTCCGCGCGGCCGGCGCGCAGATCAAGAAAATTGGCCTCCAACAGCGGCTGCCCCTCGATCATCAGCGCATCGCCGCCATCCGGGAGGTGAACCGTGTGCGGCGCGCGGTCGCGATATTTCTCCGGCACCCGGTGCACCCACCGCTCGGGCGGCACCTCGAGATGCCCATCGGCCGACATCAGTTTGTATTCGCGCGCCATCGCCTTCTCCTTCCGCTTGGTTTTGTCATTGCGAGCGCAGCAATCTCGCGCCGGAGATCGCCAAGTTCATCGAGATTGCTTCGTCGCTGCGCTCCTCGCAATGACAGCATCGTCAGACCGTCTCATATTGCTCCAATGCGCCGGGCGCCGGGCAATATTCCAGGCACTCGCCGCAGCCGGTGCATTTCAATTCCTGCACCTCGTAGAGGTGACGCGGCTCCAGCAATGTCGGGCGGATCGCCGATTCCGGGCAGACCTCGCGGCAGAGGCCGCAGGAATTGCATGGCGGAGACTCGATCCTGACCTTCATTGCCGCCTTTATCTCGTCATTCCCGCGCAAGCGGGAATCCAGAGCGACCTTTCGATCGCCTGCCCTGCGACCCCGCTTTCGCGGGGGCGAGGAGGCAATGATTGGCGCCGCACCTTCATCTGATACCGCCGACCTGGTGCAGCAGATAGCCCAGCGCGTCCTCGACCGGCTTTTGCGTCGCCGCGGTACCGCACAGAAAATCGATCTGGAACTTGCCTTCCATGAAGTGCATCAGCTCTTCATCGCGCTGGCTCAAATGCTCGTGCCTGACCAGCGGGTCATCGACCCGGTCGAGATAGGCCATGATGCCGATGCACGCATTGGCCTCCTGGTAATAATTCTGCGCGGCGCGCGCCAGCGGGTGGATGTGCGGGAACATCATCGACATGCCGAAATAGGCGGGGAGCGGCTGGGTATTGGCCTGCGCGATCTCCATCAATTCACGCTCGTCCTTGATCCAGCCTTTGCCGAGCAGGACGTCGGCGTGCAGTTTGCTGTGCTTGCATTCATCCCAGATCTGGCGGGCGCGCATCCGCTGCAGGTCGATGTAGCGCTCCTGGTCGGCGATATCGACCGACAGCAATTGCCCCGACATCTGCTTGATCGACATATGCACGCCTTCGGCGGCATAGCCGCGCAAGGCGCGCTCCTTCTTCCACGCCTCGTCCTGCTGGCGCAGCTCCTCTTCGATCTCGCCGAGCGTGCGCTGCAGCGAGATCTCCCATCCTTTGACGCATTTCTCGCGGGTCAGCTGCAATCGGAACTCGGCACTCGGCGCGCCGGGCATTGTCGGCCAGACCCATTTGTCCAAAAACTCTTCGAGGATCGGGTGCATGGTTCAAGCCTCCTGCCAGGCTTCGAGCGGCGGCGGCACCATCGAGCGGCCGGTCTCGACCTCGATGATCGAGCCTGCCGCCGGGCAATACATCAGACACGCAGTGCAGCCGGGATAAGTGCATTTCTGCAGATCGATCTCGATGCGGTGCAATGGCTCCAGCGCCACATAGACGGCGTTGAGGTCGATCTCGCGGCAGACGATGTAGCACATCCGGCATTCGGTGCAGCGCTCATGATCGATTTTGAGACTGGGCATGTGCGCTTGCCTCAATCGGTCACCTGCCGGCGGGGTGCCGGCGGGATTGGCGCCTCGCGCCCGAGCGCAAAGGCGCTGAGCTCTCCCAAAAAGCGGTTGTAGTCGCGCTTGGCGACAGCGCAGGCCCAACGGCAGAGCTCTGCTTCGACCGGCTTCTCGACAAACTCTTCGACAATGCGGCGGCCCATATTGATGTGACTGCGGTTTTCGACAAACTGGCTCTCGAACACGCCTTTGAGGTCAGGGTCGGGCATCGCTGCCACCAACCCCTCCATCCAGCCGAGCTCCAGGACCTTAGGCCCGAGATTCAAGGCGGCGATCCGGATCGGATGCGGGTAGGTTGCCAGGTTGCGCAACGAGAAGACGTAATACGCGAGCGCCGAATCCAGGACAAACTCGCCGCTCGGATGCCGAAACGCGTCCTTCTGTGTGGCGACATAACCTTTACGCAGCAGAGCGTCGAGATAGAGCATCTCGTGCGTCGATTCGTCGACGATCTGCTTCGAGAACAAGTATTTGACCGATGGCGGGAAGTCGTTGATCTCGAGACCCTGACCCCAGCCGCCATAGATGTAATAAAACATCCGCTCGAGGGTCCACAGCCGACCCACCAGGCGGTGCGCCATGTCGTGACCCAGGCCATCGCGGCGGATGGCCTGGGCGACGTCCTCCACGGGTGTTGCGCGGCGTTCGTTTTCGCTTTTCTCTATCAGTTCCCGAGCGAGTTCTCTCCCCGGTAGATCGGGCATGACCCGTCGCCTCTCTACGACACTGCCTATCCCGTCATGGCCGGCTTCCCGGCCATCCACGAGCTGCGGCACATGCCTTACCGGTTTCCCGTGGATGCCCGGAACAAGTCCGGGCAAGACGAGTAAAATGCACCCGGACCCAGCAGCAGTGGCCTTGTCCGAGAGATTTCGCTTCGAGACATTACGGCTCGAACACGGCGAAGCATTTATTCGAGTTGAAGATGTAGCTCTGCACGTAGGACGTCTCCGTCGGCCGCCGCCCCAGCTCGTTCATCGCGCCGACGAGGCACATCCAGTTCAGCACCTCCTGTTGGCCGCTGTCCTCGATCGCGCTCAACGGACGCTGCCGCCAGGTCGCGTAATCTGCCCGCTGCAATGCCTCATAGAGGGCTCGGTCGGCGTCGACATCCGGGTAGAGCAGGTAATTTTTGGGGGTCAGAAAGGCGTGCGACCAGCTGGATGACGCGATCAGCGCCACCCGCCACGGGCTCTTCTCGACAACCCGAGCGCACGCGGCTCCGAGATCGAAGCAGCGCCAGGGAGCGGGGGAGGGGGGGTCGAGCTGATCACCGGAAGGGAACTCGCTCAGCCCGCGCGACCCGGCCTGCTGCGCAACCACACGCCGCCCATAGCAATTCACCTGGAACGGCACGACCGGATAGGGAAAGCCCTGGCGGTCATAATCGAGGAACAACAGCGTGTTCAGAAATGCGTGGCCGAGATCGTGGTGCAGCGGCTTATAGGCGTAGGAGACGTCGAAGCCGGCTTCCAACATGCCGCTGGCGATGAACTTACCGGCCGCGGGATAGCCCTTGTAAGTAAAGGTCTTGTCCGCCGGCTCGTTCCAGTTGTTGGCGCCGCGGTAGTATTGCCACGGCGTCGTCTTGAGAGATTCATACGCCAGCACGCAAAATGGCGGGATAACGTCTTCCTTGAAGTTTTCATACTGGTCGTCACCCCAGATCACGACAAAGTCGGGGGCGAACTCGTCCAATGCCCGCCGGGTGTTGCGAAACCCGGCGACCAGCGCTTCCCGGTGGTGTCCGGCGGCCGTCAGCCCGGCATCGGCGCCGTATTCCTCGCGCATCGCCGCCGGCCAGCCATCCGGGTGTCGGAGCCGTTCGGGTACCGCGGGATCGTCGAGCGCACGCTTTAGAATGCGGCCGAGGTTTTCGTCGGTGCCTGAAAGCGGTGGAAAGTGAGTGACGCCGAGGCCCAATACCTGTCCCATTCCATCCTCCCTCAATACCGTAAAACACAGGATAAGCCTTGGTTACGCCGAGAACAAGCACGCGACCCGCAAGAAGCAGCGATTCGGCGGCGATTGCTGTTAAACCGTGGGTTCCTCAGAGAGCCGAGGGCGGAATCCCTCGCGGCAGGCTGCGGCCGTTGCAAGGGCGTTCTTACTCATGGCAAGAGTCAAAAAAGGTGCAAGCATCGGGCAAGCGAGTGTATTGATGACGACGCTGCGGTTGAGCCGTCGGCTGGTCTTTACGGTTCCCCTTTTGGCGGTGTCGGCAGCTGCTCGTGGTGCGGCGGGAGCCATAGAGGGCGATTTTTCCGGCTTTATCGCCAGGGTGCGCCACGACGCGGCGGCACAAGGGGTTCGAGCATCGACCATAGAGGCAGCTCTGCGCAATGCCCAGTTCCTGCCGCGGGTCATCGAGCTCGACCACAAACAGCCCGAACGGGCGCTGACGTTCAGCGAGTATCTCGAAAAGGTCGTCACCTCGCAGCGCATGGACAACGGCCGGCAACAGCTGACCGAAAATCGAACGCTGCTCGACGGGATATGGCGGCGCTTCAATGTCGAGCCGCGCTTTGTCGTCGCTCTGTGGGGCATCGAGAGCGATTTCGGCAAAATCATGGGCAACTACTCGGTGGTGTCGGCTCTGGCCACCCTGGCATATGACGGGCGACGCAGCTCCTATTTCCGCGGCGAGCTGATATCGGCGCTGCGCATCATCGATCAGGGGCATATCCGGGCCGACAATATGACCGGGTCGTGGGCGGGTGCCATGGGGCAATGCCAGTTCATGCCCTCGACCTTTTTGGGCTACGCGGTCGATTACGATGGTGACGGCCGTCGCGACATCTGGAACGACCGGGCCGACGCGCTGGCCTCGATCGCCAATTTCATCGCGCGACTGGGCTGGCGCGGCGGCGAGGGGTGGGGGCGGGAAGTCATGCTGCCCGCCGAGTTCGACGCCCGGTTCACCGGGCTGGAAGTGAAACGGCCGACCGGCGAATGGAGCCGCCTCGGCGTTCGCAGCGTCGATGCCGGCCCCCTAGCAGGCCGTGAGAGCGAGGCCTCTCTGGTGATGCCGGACGGCAAAAGCGGGCCAGCCTTTCTCGTCTATGACAATTTCCGAACCATCATGAAGTGGAACAAATCGACCTATTTCGCTGCCGCTGTCGGCTATCTCGCGGACGGCGTGGGCCGGGGTTGACCGCCGCAACAAGGCGCTGCTGCAACCCATGGGCATTCGTGCCGCCCATAGCCCCGGTCCGCTGCTGGCAATAATCGCGATCGGGGTCTTGCTGGCGGCCTGCTCCCAGCAGCGCGCCGAGCTGGGGAAGCGGGCGCCGCGGCCCATGTATAAAGTCGGCGCACCCTATCAAATCGGCGGTGTCTGGTATTACCCGGCCGTCGACTACAATTACGACGAGACGGGCGTTGCCTCTTGGTACGGCGCGGCTTTTGACCAGCAATACACGGCCAATGGCGAAATCTTCGATTTGAACCAGCTGACCGCGGCGCATCGCACCTTGCCGATGCCGAGCATCGTGCAGGTGACCAATCTGGGGAACGGCCGCTCGATGCGGCTAAGGGTCAATGATCGCGGGCCGTTCGCGCGCGGACGGGTTCTTGATGTATCCCGTCGGGCGTCGCAACTGCTCGGCTTTGAGACCGACGGCACGGCGCTCGTCCGGGTGAAGATCATAAAGGACGAGAGCGTTCGCGTCGCCGAGCTGGCAAAGCGAAACGGCGGCGATGCCATGGTGCTGGTCGCCGAGGCGCCGAGCGTCGGGTCGGTGGAAGCCGCGGCCAGGGTCGAACCGGCGAAGCCTTCCGTGTCGCAGCTGCCCGCGGCGGCTCCGATCAATGCCGTAGGGTCACCAATCGCCGTGACGGCATTGCCGCCCTTGCCCGAAAAGGTGCAGGTAGTGCCGGTTAAAGCGTCGGGTCGGATCTTCGTGCAAGCCGGGGCGTTCTCGGTCCGAGAAAACGCTCGGCGGCTCCAGTCGCGGATTGCGCCGCTGGGCAGCGCCGAGGTGACCGCCACCTCTATCCACGGCGCCGAATTATATCGTGTGCGGCTCGGGCCGTTGTCCAATGTCGAGCAAGCCGATCGGCTGCTCGTACGCGTTATCGGCAGCGGTTACCCCGAGGCGCGGATCGTGGTTGACTGAGCAGCGAGCCGGACGACATGAGCGAGCTAAGAGTGAGGGTCGGTGGTTGGCCGTTTTCGGCGGGGGTCGTGGTCGCGGCGGCAATGCTTGCGTCGACCTTGGCGAACCCGCCCGCTATGGCGGCACGGGGTCACCCCAAGCCCAACCCGGCGGCAGCCCCCTCACCGGCAAACCCGAACGCCGGGATCGAGACGCAGGCAAGGCACGCGCTGATCATCGAGGTCGAGACCGGTACGGTGTTGCTCGACAAGCTGTCGGATGCGCACATGCCGCCGGCGTCCATGAGCAAGATCATGACCGCTTACATAGTCTTCGATATGCTGAAACAGGGGCGTGCCTCATTGGAGGACGAGCTTCCAGTCAGCGAGCGAGCATGGCGGCTGCAAGGGTCGAAAATGTTCGTGCCCATCGGCGGCCGCATAAAGATCGACGATCTTCTGAAGGGGGTAATCATCCAATCCGGCAACGACGCCTGCCTCGTCCTTGCCGAGGGCCTCGCGGGGAGCGAGGAGGCTTTTGTTGCGTTGATGAACCAGAAGGCAAAAGACATCGGGCTCCAGGACAGTCATTTTGCCAATGTCGACGGCCTGCCCAACCCGGACCATTGGATGACAGCGCGCGACCTCGCCACTCTTTCGATCCGTACGATCAAAGACTTTCCCGAGTATTACCACTACTATAGCCAAATGGAATACGAGTTTAACAATATAAAACAAGGCAATCGCAATCCCCTGCTTTATAAGGGGGGCGGCGCCGACGGGTTAAAGACCGGCCATACCGAAGAGGCGGGATACAGCCTGACGGCGTCGGTGAAACGCGACGACCGACGGATCGTCCTGGTTTTGGGCGGCCTGCCGACAATGAAGGCACGAGCGCAGGAAAGCGAGAGGCTGATCGAATGGGCATTTCGCGAATTCAACAATTACAAACTGTTTGCGGTCGGGGATAGGGTCGAGGATGCCGAGGCTTGGCTGGGCGCTGAGCCAAAGGTGCCGCTGACTGTCGGCCGGGACCTGATCGTGACCCTGCCCCGCAAGGCACGCAAGGATATGAAGGTGACCGTCGAATACGACCGCCCCATACCGGCCCCGATCAGCCAGGGTCAGACGGTCGGGAAGGTGGTCGTCACCGCGCCCGACTTGCCGCCGGCCGAAGTACCGCTCGTCGCCGCTGCCAATGTCGAGCGCATGGACACGATCGGCCGCATAGCCACCCTGGCGGGCTATCTGATGTGGGGCGGCCGACGCTGACGTGACGAGCCGCGCCGGGAAATTCATCACGATCGAGGGCGGGGAAGGCGCCGGCAAGTCGACGCAGGTCAGATTGTTGGCCGAGGCTCTCGGCCGGGCTGGGATCCCCGTCCGGGTGACGCGCGAGCCCGGCGGCTCGCCTGGCGGGGAGGCGATCCGGCGCCTGCTCCTCGAAGGCGAGGGCGAGCGCTGGGATGCGATCAGCGAAGCGTTGCTGCTTGTCGCCGCGCGACGCGTCCATGTGAGACGGGTCATCGCGCCCGCCCTTGCGGAAGCAACATGGGTCGTTTCCGATCGCTTCGCCGATTCGACGCTCGCTTACCAAGGGTATGGCAAAGGGATCCCGCTCGACCAGTTGGCCGCGTTCCACCGCTTTGCGTTGGACGATTTTGCGCCGGATCTGACGCTGATTCTCGATTTGCCTGCCGAAATTGGTCTCGCGCGAGCGGCTATACGATCGACAGCCGACAGGTTCGAACGCCTCGACCACGAGTTTCATCAGAGGCTGCGGCGCGGGTTTCGCGAAATTGCGAGCAGCAACCTGACTCGCTGCGTATTGATCGATGCGTCAGGCGATCTGCAAGCGGTACACTCTGCGGTGCTAGCGGCGGTTCGGGAACGCCTGGGCGTCCAGTTTCCTTGTCTATCGGAGGAGGGGCAGTAATAGGCGAGGCGGGCAGATGGCCGAGGTGACGGTGGCCAGCGCGCCGGCGCCGCGCGCAAACCCCGAGCTCTTTGGACACGAGAGTGCAGAACGGGAATTGCTCCGTCTTCATAGCCTGGGCCGGCTGCCGCACGCGATCTTGCTGAGCGGGCCACGCGGCATTGGAAAGGCGACGCTCGCCTTTCGGCTCGCGCGGTTTCTGCTGGCGAAAGCGGACAGCAAACCGGCCGACATGTTCGGCGGTGCGGAGGCTGAGGGGCTTGCGGTCGATCCGCACAGCGGGGTGTTTCACCGTGTCGCGTCCGGCGGTCACGCCGACCTCCTAACCGTCGAGCGTGCTTATGATCCAAGGCGCCGTCGGTTGCGCAGCGAAATCATCGTCGAGGATGCTCGCGAGATCGCCGGTTTCTTTCGCCTGACCGCCGCCGAAGAGGGATGGCGTATCGTCATCGTCGACGGCGCCGAGGATATGAACCGTAACGCCGCCAATGCGCTGCTGAAAATTCTCGAAGAGCCACCGCGGCGGGCGCTGTTGCTGCTCGTCAGCCACAACCCGGGCCGCTTGCTGCCGACGATCCGTTCGCGCTGCCGTCGGCTTCCGCTTACGGCATTGGCACGCGCGGCGGTCGTACGGCTCGTCGAGCAATATCGCCCCGAGCTCGCGGGTGCGGAAGCGGATGCGCTCGCTGAGCTCTCCGGTGGCAGCATCGGCCGCGCAATCGGCCTCGCCGACGCCGGTGGTCTCGAGCTCTACCGCTCCGTTCTCGAACTGCTCTCACATACGCCGCGCCTCGATGTCGCCGCGCTTCACTCCTTGGCCGACAAATTCGCCCGCCCCGATGCAGATGAAGCTTACAGGGCAATCCAGGAGCTGCTATCGACATTTCTTGTCCGCATGATCACGCGCGCGGCGCGCGGTCAGCTTGCGGATGAAGACTTGCTCGCCGGGAAGCAAGAGGCGATGCAGCGACTCTGGCAGCGCGCCGATCCGGGGCGATGGGCCGCTTTGCGCGAGGAGCTGGAGCTGAGATTTGACGAGACCGATCAGCTAAATCTCGATCGCAAACAGGCGCTTATGAACGCGTTTTTTGCGATCGAGGAAGCGGCACGCTAGAAGAGCCCGTCGCCGGCAATTGGATCGCGATGAGTCGCGGCCCATATCTGCGGTTTGGAGACAGTAATGACCACCGACCGGCCCTTCTTCGTCACGACCCCGATCTATTACGTCAATGATCAGCCGCACCTCGGCCATGCCTATCCCACCGTGGCTGCGGATGCACTGGCGCGCTTCATGCGGCTGGACGGGCGTCGCGTCAAATTTCTGACCGGCACCGACGAACATGGCCAGAAGGTCGAGCAGTCGGCGCGTGCTGCCGGCGTTTCTCCGCAAGAGTTTGCCGATCGCAACTCCGCGGCATTCCGCGAGATGGACCGGCTGCTCGACATCAGCAACGACGATTACATCCGCACTACTGAAGAGCGGCATATCCGCGGCGTGCAGGCACTCTGGGGCGAACTCGAGCGTCGTGGCGAGATCTATCTCGGCCGTTTCGCCGGCTGGTACGCGGTGCGCGACGAGGCCTTCTACGACGAGAGCGAGCTCGTCGACGGCAAGGCGCCAACCGGGGCCGATGTCGAATGGTACGAGGAAGACAACTACTTCTTCCGCCTCTCCGCGTGGCAGGACCGGCTGCTGGCCTGGTACGAGGCCAACCCCGAAGCGGTCGCGCCGCGCAGCCGGCGCAACGAGGTACTGAGTTTCGTCAGGTCGGGATTGAAGGATCTGTCGATCTCACGCACGAGCTTCACTTGGGGCATTCCGGTGCCGGGACATCCCGGCCACGTCGTCTATGTCTGGCTCGACGCGCTGATCAACTACATCACCGCGCTCGGCTATCCGACGAGTGAAAGCGGCGAATATTCGATATTTTGGCCCGCTGACATTCACATCGTCGGCAAGGACATCATCCGCTTTCATACGGTCTACTGGCCAGCCTTCCTGATGGCTGCCGGCCTCGCGCCGCCGCGCCGCGTTTTTGCCCACGGCTGGTGGACCGTTGAAGGACAGAAGATGTCGAAATCGCTCGGCAACGGCATTCCGCCCGACTATCTCGTCGGCAAATACGGCGCTGATCCAGCCCGCTATTTCCTGCTGCGGGAGCTGCCCTTCGGCAGCGACGGTGACTTTTCGCATCGGGCGGTGGTCGGCCGGCTCAATGGCGACCTGGCCAATGACTTCGGGAATCTAGCGCAGCGCGTGATGGTGATGATCAACCGCAATTGCGGCGGCTGCGTTCCTGAGCCCGACGCTTTCGAGGTTGCCGACACGGCGCTGCTTGGTGTCGCGCGCGCTCTTCTCGGAGCAGTGCGTGCGCACGTCTCAGACCAGGCGTTTCATTTGGCACTCGAGGCGATCTGGCGGGTGGTCGGCGAGGCCAACCGTTATGTCGACGAGCAGGCCCCCTGGGCATTGAGCCGCAGCGATCCGGCGCGCATGCGCACGGTTCTTTACACCCTTGCCGAGACGCTGAGGCATCTCGCGATCCTCGTGCAGCCCTTTGTGCCAGGTACCGCCGCAAAGCTCCTCGATCAGCTGGCCGTCCCCGAGGATCGCCGATCCTTCGCGTCTCTCGCCACTGCACCGCTCGCGGCCGGAACGAAACTGCCCAGGCCGGAGGGCATATTTCCGCGCTTTGTCGAGGAGACTGCCTAGTGACCGGCGAGGGCGGGCCGACACCACTGGTCGACAGTCATTGCCATCTCGACTTTCCGGATTTCGCGAGCGAGCGCGACGCTGTGGTCGCTCGCGCCTGCGCCGCCGGCATCGACACGATGCTGACGATTGGCACGCGCCTCGACCAATTTGACGGAGTGCTTGGGATCGCCGAGGCGTATAACGGGATTTGGTGCTCGGTTGGTGCGCATCCGCACGAGGCCGCGGATCATGCCGCGCTTGCGACCGAGGAACTGCTCGCACTGGCGAAGCATCCCAAAGTCATTGGCATTGGCGAGACTGGCCTCGACTTCCATTACAATTTAAGTCCGCCCGAGACCCAGGACCGAGTCTTTCGGGCGCATATCGCCGCATCGCGCGCGAGCGGTCTGCCGCTGATCATCCACGCCCGCGAGGCAGATTGCGAGATCGCGCGCATTCTCCGGGAGGAACAGCCGCCTCCCGGGGTATTGCACTGCTTTAGCAGCGGCCGTGCGCTCGCGAAGACGGCCCTCGAACTCGGATTTTACATCTCGATCTCCGGGATCGTGACCTTCCGCAATGCCGACGAGCTGCGCGCGATCGTGCGAGACCTGCCGCTCGACCGGTTGTTGGTCGAGACTGACGCGCCTTACCTCGCACCCGTGCCATATCGCGGAAAGCGCAACGAGCCAGCCTTCGTCGCCGCCACCGCCGCGGCGGTGGCGAAGCTCAAGGGTATCGAATTCGATCAGCTGGCCTCGACGACACGAGCCAATTTCTTCCGCCTGTTTGCCAAGGCTGCCGTCTCGGCTTTATGAGGGTGACCGTCCTCGGCTGCGGCGCTTCGACGGGTGTGCCGGCGATTGGTCCCAACTGGGGTCGGTGCGATCCGGCCGATCCACGCAACCGGCGTCGCCGCGTCTCGGCTCTCGTCGAGATTGGCCCGGTCTCGATACTGATCGATACCTCGCCCGATTTGCGCGAGCAGCTGTTGGATGCCGGCGTCGCGCGGATCGACGCTGTGGTGGTGACCCACGCCCACGCCGACCATCTCCACGGTATTGATGATTTGCGCTCGGTCAATCGGTTGATGCGTCGGGCTATACCGCTTTACGCCGATGAAAAGACTCTGGCTGAGATTCGTCGTCGGTTCGGCTATGTCTTGGATCCGGTTCAGGAACCGGGCCCGTACTACAAGCCGACCCTGGTGCCGCACGAGATCGTTGGCCCGTTCGAAATCGCTGGGATCCCGATCGTGCCATTCATTCAGGACCATGGTTTCAGCGCAACGCTGGGCCTGCGGATCGGAGGGTTTGCCTATTCGACGGATGTCGTCGAGCTTGACGATGCTGCCTTCGCCGCGATCGAGGGGATCGAATTATGGGTTGTCGACTGCCTGCGTCGTGAACCTCACCCAACTCATTCGCATGTGGCAAAGACTTTGGGCTGGGTCGCACGCGTACGGCCGCGCCGCGCAATACTGACGCATATGGACCAGAGCCTCGACTATCGAGAACTCAGCGCCGAATTGCCGAGCGGCGTCGAGCCGGGACGCGACGGGCTTGTGATCGAGCTGCCGGACCCCTGATTTGATTTTCCATAATATATATTATGCGACATTTATCCGTAGGCGCTCGATCAAGATGCCGGTCCCTCCGGCAATCCCTATCCCCCTGAAATCGTGCTCTCGGTGAATGGACGATGGCAGCAATGATCAGCTCACTCGACCGTCTGCTCGCCATCATGGCGCGGCTGCGCGACCCGCAGCGTGGCTGTCCGTGGGATCGTGAGCAGAATTTTTCGACGATCGCGCCCTATACGATCGAGGAAGCGTATGAGGTGGCTGATGCGATCGCGCGCGGCGACATGTCCGGGCTCAGGGATGAGCTCGGAGACCTTCTCTTCCAAGTCGTGTTCCACGCCCGCATGGCAGAGGAGGCTGGTCTCTTCGGTTTCGAAGAGGTCGCCGAAGGGGTTGTGGACAAGATGGTGCGGCGCCACCCGCACGTGTTCGGCACCACCGACGTCGCGTCGGTTGCCGCGCAGAACACGGCATGGGAGGAGCACAAGGCAGCCGAGCGCCGAGCGCGCGCACAGCAGGCAGGAACCGAGCAAAGCGTCCTCGACGGCATCGCTTTAGCACTGCCGGCGCTGTTACGTGCAGTCAAGATCCAGCGACGCGCCGCACGGATCGGTTTTGACTGGCCCAATGCACGGGCGGTCTTCGACAAGATCGCCGAGGAGATCGAGGAGCTGCGAGGCGAACTCGACGGCGACGCGGATGGTGCGAGCCTGGAGGACGAGATGGGGGATGTTCTCTTCGCTGTCGCCAACCTCGCGCGAAAGCTTGAGATCAATCCCGAGGCGGCGCTGTGGCGGGCCACGGCAAAGTTCGAGCGCCGGTTTCGGCGTGTCGAAGCCCTTGCCGTCGAGACCGCGACCAACACCAATCTCGACGCGCTGGAAGCGTTATGGCGAGAGGTCAAGCGCGAGGAGCGACAGGGTCCGAAGCGTAACGGCCAGTCGGTATGACCGAGCCAGCGTTACAGCTAGCGCGCGTGATCGAAGACCTGTACGCCGGATATGCGCGACGGGCACACGCACGTTCTGGCGCCTAGCGTGCGATAACAGTCGGCCCGAAAAATTTAGCCGTAACGGGTTGCGGCGTCGTCTCGAGGGCGCAGGCTACGCGGGAACAGGACCAATAATTAGGCCTTGCGCCTCCAGCTCCGAGACCAGTTTCGGGCTGAACCCCATGCGAGCCGCCAGATCGGCAGCGTTCCTGAACGGGCCGTTCTTGTCGCGTTCGTCGATGATTGCCTTTGCCACCACAGGGCCGAGGCCCTCCGACAATTCAACCACGTCCGTAAACTGGTCGTTGACAGCGGTTGGGAACGCCATGGCCTGACTCCATCAGAGGATTGAAGTAACGTTGAAGCATAAGGTAGAGTGTTCCTCTGAGGAAATATGAAGATAACAGTTCGTCTGTCAATGTCGATGATCCTTTTATTATGAGAAATTTTAGAATAATTTCCGAAGTCAGGCCGTGGATCATTTCGGGGATGCATCCGAGCGTTTGTACCGGCTTCTTCACACGCTCGCACGAGAGGATAAGGCGCGCCGCAGATCTCCTAGCCTTATTCCCGACAGCAG
>JBJMQW010000396.1:0-8147 GCA_045802495.1 Allostellaceae bacterium
ATGCCTGCCATGCTGCCTGACGACACTGCTTGACACCGTCTATCCGGTATTTCAATTTCAGGCAAGGCTGAACTGAACGGTTTAGTTTAGGTGCGCAGCAAGGTTTTGATCGCCGTGGCGCTGCTGGTGCTCGCGGCCGGGGGCATCGGCGGCTGGTATTGGTGGGATGTGTTGCGGTTCCGGCAATCAACGGACGACGCCTACATTCAAAGCGACGTTTCGGTGATCAGCCCGAAAGTCGAGGGGTATATCAAGAAGGTAAAGGTCGCGGACAACCAGACTGTGGCCGAGGGGGCAATCCTCTTCGTCATCGACGACCGCGACTTCAAGGCAAAGGTCGCCCAGGCCGAGGCGGCGGTTGCGACCGCGGAAGCGACGATCGCAACCTATGATAGCCGGCTGCAGCTGCAGCAAGCGATGATTGACCAGGCCGCCGCGGTGTTGAAATCCGCCGAGGCCGATCTCTCCCGCGCACAACAGGATTACAAGCGGTACAGCACCTTGATGACCAGCGACTTTGCCAGCCGGCAGCGCTTTGAGCAGGCGCAAGCCGATGCCCGCAAAGCGGAGGCGACAGTGGCGAAGAGTCGCGCTGCATTCGCCGCCGAGCAGAACCAACTCGCTGTGCTGCAGTCGCAGCAGCGCGAGGACGAGGCGCGGGTGCAGCAAGCCCGCGCCAATCTTCAACTGGCGCATAATGATCTCGATAATACTGTGATCCGCGCCCCGGTATCGGGCATCGCCGGCAATCGCGCAGGCCAGGTTGGCCAATATGTCAAGCCCGGCACGCAGTTGCTCTCCCTCGTGCCCCTGCCGCAGGTTTACGTCACGGCAAATTTCAAGGAAACCCAGCTGACGCGGATGCGCCCCGGCCAACTTGCCGAAGTCTCGGTCGACGCATACCCGGATGTGCCGCTTCAGGGGCGCATCGAAAGCTTTGCCCCCGCCAGCGGCGCCCAGTTCAGCCTGTTGCCGCCGGATAACGCGACCGGAAACTTCACCAAGATCGTTCAGCGGGTGCCGGTGCGGATCGCGCTGCCGCCCGCCGGTCCGCTCGCCGGATTGCTGCGTCCGGGTCTTTCGGTCACGGTTACCGTCGATACCCGTGAGGGAGATGGCGGCCTGGCCTCGGCGCAAGCCCACCAGACAGAAACTCCAAGCGCGGCTGAGGCAAGGTGACTTGGTCGCTGGCGACACCGCTGCGGCGGGTGCGCGTCGCCCGCCAAAGCCGCTCCCTACGCGCACCCCGACCGACCGCGAAACCGGCGGGCCCGCCACCGCCCGCGCCCGCTGCGCCGTCTCAGTCGCTACCAAACCTGCGCGACTGGCTCGGCGTCCTCGCGATGGTGGTCGGCCTGTTCATGGCGATCATGGACGTCCAGATCGTAACGAGCTCGCTGACCCAGATCCAGGGAGGACTGTCTGCCAGCCCCGACGAGATCGCCTGGGTGCAGACCTCCTATCTGATCGCGGACGTCGTGATGGTACCATTGTCCGGAACCCTGTCGCGGCTGCTGTCGACCCGCGTGCTGTTCGTGACCGCAGCACTCGGCTTCACCGGAGCGAGCGCGTTATGTGCGACCGCCACCAGCCTCGACCAGATGATCGTCTATCGCGCGATGCAGGGGTTTAGCGGCGGCGCCATGATGCCCTTGGTGTTTCCGGTCATCTACACGAAATTCCGAATGCCGCAGCTGGCGTCGATCCTGGTGTTGATCGGTCTTATCCTGAACCTTTCCTCGACCTTGGGCCCGACGATTGGCGGTTACTTGACCGATACCTTTTCCTGGCATTGGCTGTTCCTGGTCAACATTGTGCCCGGCACGATCGTCGCCATTGCCGTGTGGTCCTTGATCGACGTCGACAAACCCGAGCTGTCGCTGTTGCGCCACTTCGATCTGACCGGGCTCCTGCTGATGGCGGTGTTTCTCGGCTGCCTCCAATACGCCCTCCAGGAAGGCCCGCGCTGGGATTGGCTTTCCGACGACACGATCCGCTCCGCCGTCATCGTGTCGAGCATCGCGGCGGCGTTCTTCTTCTGGCGGGTGCTGACCTACCGTCAGCCGATCGTCGATCTGCGCGCCTTTACCAACCGCAATTTCACCCTCGGCGCGTTCTATACCTTCGTGGTCGGCACCGGCATGTATGGCACGACCTACCTGGTCCCGCTCTTTCTTGCGCAGGTCCGCGGTTTCAGCAGCTTGCAGATCGGCGAGACGGTCGTCGTCACTGGGCTGGCGCAATTGGCGATGTCGCCGATCTCCCCCTTCCTGGCGCGCAAAATGGACCTCAGGCTGATGTTGGGCATCGGCATCGGGCTTTTTGCCGTGTCGATGTACCTGACGGCAAACCTCACCAACCAGACGGGCTTTGCCGAGTTGTTCGTGCCGCAGGTCGTGCGCGGGGTGGCACTGATGATGTGCTATATCCCGGCAAACATAATAGCGCTCAGCAGCGTGCCGCAGGACAAGCTGAAAAACTCCGCCGGGCTCTACAATCTGACGCGCGATCTCGGCGGCGCTATTGCTCTGGCGACAATCGGCACATTGATGAACGACCGGCTGCATTTTCATTGGAACCGGCTGATCGAGGACATCAGCCCGGCGCGCGGGGCGGTGCAGCACTTCCTCGATACGCAGGCGGGCCGCCTCGATGCGCTCGTCCCGGGCGACACGAGCCGAGCGGCGGTCAGGCTTCTCGCCAATTTGGTGCAGCGCGAGGCGCTGGTGATGACCTACAACGACGCCGTCATGCTGATCGGCGGGGTGTTTGTCGCCGCCCTCTTTATGATGCCACTCGTCAAGAACCCGCGCAGCGCCATCACCGCCGACCGCCATTGAGCGGCGAGGCCGGGTTGGTTCGCAGCGCGAGCAGGCAGGCACGAGCGGCAGCGTCGAGGATCGCTTCGGCGTCGATGCCGTAGTCCTTGTAAAGGTCCGGTATGTCGCCCGATTGCCCGAAATGGTCGACGCCGAGCGGGACGATGACATTGCCGGCCACCGCGCCGAGCCAGGACAGCGTCCCGGGATGGAAATCGCCGACGGTGACCAGCGCAGCGCCGGGGCGCAGCCGCGCCAACAGCCGTTCCGCAACACCGGTCTCGCCGCGGTTCCGGGCCGCGCGCCAGTCTCGATGGAGGCGACTTGGTGAGGTGATCGCGAGCAAGCCGGCTCCACGAGCGTCATCCGACAGCTCTTGGTAGGCGGCGATCGCTTCAGGTGCAACTGAACCGCAATAGGCAATCGCCAGATCCGTCCCTTCTGCCGGTTCGCCCAACCAATACGCTCCAGCTATGATTGCCTTCTCAAGGTCGGCCGGGATCGTCCGGCTCGGCTGTTCGATTGGACGCGTCGAAAGCCGGAAATAGACCGATTCTCCGCTCTGTCGCTGGATTTCCTCGAATGCCCAGCGCAGCAGGATCGCCAGCTCGTCGGCATAGGCCGGCTCGAAGCTGACGAGCCCGGGCTGGGCGAGACCGATCAACGGCTCGCCGATCGATTGGTGGGCGCCTCCCTCGGGCGCCAGAGTGATCCCCGAAGGCGTCGCCACAAGGATGAAGCGGGCATCCTGATAGCAGGCGTAATTCAGCACATCGAGGCCGCGCTTGATGAACGGGTCATAGAGCGTGCCGATCGGCAGCAGGCGCGTGCCGAACAATGGTCCTGCAAGTCCCAGCGCGGCGAGCTGCAGAAACAGGTTGTTCTCGGCGATGCCGAGCTCGATGTGCTGGCCCTGCGGGGACATCGCCCAGCGTTGCGCCGAGACGACCTTTTCCTCGCGAAAGGTGTCGGCGCGCTCGGCCCGGTCGAAAATGCCGCGGCGATTGACCCAAGGTCCGAGATTCGTGGACACGGTGACATCGGGCGAGGTCGTCACGATCCGTTTCGCCAGCACGGTGTCGCCAGCGGCAATGTCGCCCAAAATCCTGCCGAACGCTTCCTGCGTCGACAGCTTTGTCCCTCTAGGGGTTGGCAAGTTGGGCGGCACTTCGACCGAAGACGCCTCCTGCCGGCGTGTTTCAGATCCGGCGAGCGGCACCTGTTTCAGGAAATCCGTAAGCTGCTCCTCCGGCAGATCTAGCCCCGTAAACAGCTCCCACTCGGAACCCTCGGCCACCCGCATCATGCGCTGAAAAGATGCCATCTGTTCGCGGTTCATCAATCCGGCATGGTTATCCTTGTGGCCGGCGAAGGGGAGCCCGTAACCCTTTATCGTATAGGCGATGAAGCAGGTCGGCCGATCGTCCTCGACGGAATGGAAGGCGTCGAGAACCGACTCCATGTCGTGCCCGGCCAAATTGGTCATCAGGCGCTGCAGTGCCGAGTCATCGTGGTCGTCGAGGATTGCGCGGATTCCGGGATAACGATTGAGGTCGCGGTGCAGATGCTCGCGCCACCCCTCGCCGCCCTTATAGACGAGAGCCGAATAGAGCGAGTTGGGGCAGGCATCGATCCACTCGCGCAGATGGTGCCCGTCCGGTCTGGCAAAGGCGGCTTCCAGCAGGCGTCCATATTTCAAGGTCAGGACGCGCCAGCCCATCATCTCGAACATCGCGTCGATGCGTCCGAACAGCCGGTCCGAAACGACGGCGTCGAGGCTCTGGCGGTTGTAGTCGATGATCCACCAGAGATTGCGGACATCGTGCTTCCAGCCTTCGAGCAGCGCCTCGAAGATATTGCCTTCATCGAGCTCGGCGTCGCCGGCGAGCGCGACCATCCGGCCGGGCGGGTTATCGGTCGGCATCAGTTTCTTCAGCCGGAGATAATCCTGCGCGATCGAAGCGAACAACGTTATGCCGACCCCGAGCCCGACGGACCCGGTCGAAAAGTCGACGGTTTCGCCATCCTTAGTCCGGGACGGATAGGATTGTGCGCCGCCAAATGCGCGGAAGCGCTCCAGTTTCGCGCGCGTCTGGTGCCCCAGCAGGTACTGGATCGCGTGGAAGACCGGCGAGGCGTGAGGCTTGACTGCGACCCGGTCTTGCGGGCGCAGCACGTCGAAATAGAGCGCCGTCATAAGGGTCGCGACGGAGGCGCTCGAGGCTTGATGGCCGCCGACCTTCAGCCCGTCGCGATTCGGGCGGAGGTGGTTGGCGTTGTGAATCATCCAGGTCGAGAGCCACAGCACCTTGCGCTCGAGCGCCGTCAACAAGGCGATTTTGTCCTGCGGCGCCGCCTGTTGCACGGAACCCACCCCTGTTTCCAGGGCTTGCAGCATCGTTGAACTCCTGCTTCCGCGGCGAGCTTAGCCGATATATGTGGATCGGCGATAGTTTGACCCGGAGCCCAGCCGCGCCTAAATAAATTGGCTCAAGGCCGGCGGTCCGGCGAGTGTGGGAGAATGTTGACATGGCGGAGAGCACGAGCGAGGTCGAACCGCGCGGCATCGTGGTGACCGAGAATGCCGCTCGCCGGATAGCGATGTTGAAAGAGCAGGAAAGCGCCGGCGATTCGTTTCTGCGAATTGCGGTGTCGGGGGGCGGGTGCTCCGGGTTTCAATACGGGCTCTCCTTCGACGACCAGCGCAACGAGGACGATGCCGTGTTCGAACGCGACGGCGTGGGGGTCGTTGTCGACGAGGTTTCTTTAGACCTGCTGAACGGCGCGGAAGTGGATTTTGTCGAGGATCTGATGGGCGCCTCGTTCCAGATCCGCAACCCGAACGCCGCCTCGTCCTGCGGCTGCGGCAATTCCTTCTCGATCGGCTGATCCCGGCACCTGCTGTCGTGAAGATTGCGAGCTGGAACGTCAATTCGGTCAAGGCAAGGCTGCCGCATCTTCTGAGCTTTCTCGAGGACGCCCGGCCCGATGTCCTTTGCCTTCAGGAAACCAAGTGCCTGGCTGCCGATTTCCCGATGCTCGAGGTGAAGGCTCTCGGGTACCACGTCGAAACGATCGGACAGCGCGCCTATAACGGCGTCGCCCTGCTGTCGCAGCAACCTGCGGAGGATCTCGTCAGCGAGCTCCTCGGCAACGCCGAGGACGGTCAGCCTCGCTATATCGAGGCGACTTTTGGCAATGTCCGCATCGCCTCGGTTTATCTGCCGAACGGCAACCCCGTCGGGACCGACAAGTTCACCTATAAGCTCGCCTGGATGGAGCGGCTGATCGACCACACGCGCGAATTGCTGCGCCGCGAGATTCCGTTTGTTCTGGCCGGCGATTACAACATCTGCCCAACCGACGATGACGTTTACGATCCGGTGGCCTTTCGCGATGACGCCTTGTGCCGGCACGAAGCGCGCTCGCGTTTTCGTGCGCTCGTCTATCTCGGCCTGACCGACGCCTACCGCGTCTTCCACCCCGAGGCGCATCGCTACACGTTCTGGGATTATCAGGCGGGACGCTGGCACCGCGACGAGGGATTGCGGATCGACCATCTACTGCTGTCGCCGCATGCGGCCGACCGGATCGCCTCCTGCGACATCGACAAAAAGCCGCGTGCCAAGGAGCGGTCTTCCGATCACACGCCAATCTGGTGCGAGCTCGCAGTATAGCGGCGGCGGCCGTCGTCCGTTCGGCACAAGCGAGATACAACCAAAGCTTGCACCGTAAAAGGCTCGCCGCTGCATCTGCAGCGGGTCTGCAGCGAATTTGCCCTTTGAGGTTGTAACGGCTTGATGCTCGGTGACTTGTTTTCACACGCACTATGCAACGCCAATGGGGCAATTTGTGGATTATCTGTGCAATATTGATCAGCATTTAGCGCCGCCGCCGAGAACGATCATGACCGGATCGTTCGGCTCGGTCGCGGTCGCTCCCTCACTCCTCCCGGTCGGGAGGGTAAGCGTGGCGATTGCCCGCTGGGTCCTCGATGACCCAGCCGCCCGCCGAGCCGGCCGGAGCGGCGGCGCAGGGCGCGATCGGCACCTTGCCGTGCCCGCCGGGAATATCGAGGACATAGGTGGGCTGGCATAGCCCCGATACCGGGCCTCGCAGCGCGCGCACCAGCCGCTGGCCATCGGCGATGCCGGTGCGGAAATGCGCCGTGCCGCGCGCCAGATCCGGATGGTGGAGGTAATAGGGCTTGACCCGCATCGCGACCAGGCCGCGGAACAACGCCTCGAGCACCGCCGCGTCATCATTGACGCCGCGCAGCAGGACGGTCTGCGAAAGCAGCGGGATGCCCGCCCGGTTCAGCCGCAGGACGGCCTCGCGCGCACGCGGCGCCAGCTCGCGGGGGTGGTTCGCATGGATTACGATGTAGACTGCCTTTTCGGCGCCGAGCGCCTCGACGAGCTTTGCGTTTACCCGACCCGGATCGACGACCGGTACGCGGGTATGAAAGCGGATGACGCCGAGATGGGGAATCCGATCGAGGGTGCGTACGATTTCGGCGACGCGCCGAGGCGCCAGCAGGAACGGGTCGCCGCCGGTGACGATCACCTCCCAGATCTGCGGGCGCCCGCGGATATAGTCAAAGGCGCGTTCGAGCGAGGCGGAGTCCAGCATCGCCGCTTTTTTCCCGACCACCTCTCGCCGGAAGCAAAAGCGGCAATAGACCGGGCACAACAATAGCGGCTTCAAGAGAACGCGGTCGGGATAGCGATGAACGATCCCGGGCACCGGCGACCAGCGCTCGTCCCCGATCGGGTCGGCGCGTTCCTCGGGCGCAACCGTGAGCTCCGCGATACTCGGCACGAATTGCGCCGCGATCGGATCCCGATCGTCGGCGGGATCGATCAGTTCGGCCATCTCCTCGGTGATAGCGACAGTAAATTGTCCGGCGATCCGGCGGATTTCGTCGAGTCGTTCAGGCTCGACCAAGCCGAAGGGGACAAGATCCTCCGAACCTATGGTAGCTCGGCGCGCGCCTTTGGACATAGGGTAACCTCGCCGGAGCTGAGCTTAGTCCGGTATCAGATCGAGCACCGCTTCTCCGTTATGAAGACGTTGCGCCAGTTCGGTATGAAATCCGCGCAGCCACTCGACCAGCTCCTCCGGAGACTTTGTCGGTCTGATCCCATCGTACTCGCTGGAGATGAACTCTACGAGCGCATGCATATTTGGCACCTCGATACCGCCGAACGGGTAATCGAACAGCGGATCGAAGTAGAACCTGAACGATCCGGTTCTCGTCGTCGGCTTCAGGCGAATCCTCTGAATTTCATTCAACCAATTTCTCAGTTCCCGCTTGAAATGAGCCCG
>JBJMQW010000397.1:0-5850 GCA_045802495.1 Allostellaceae bacterium
ACTGATGCTGCGCCCCGAGGGCATTTTCGGCCGCCGCCGGATCGAGCGCGTGTGATGAGCACAGCGCGCGTGTGGCACCCTCACCCACCCCCTGGCGGGCTGGGTCCCCCCTCTCCCGCTATGCGAGAGAGGAGCCGCGAGTTCGTTCGTCGTGTAGCCCCTCTCCCGCAATGCGGGAGAGGGTGCCGACCCCCGGACCGTGGTCCGGGGAGAGGCGGGTGAGGGCGCAATGTTCCACCGCGAATCCGGCGTCTTCAAGACCAGCTATGCCGCCGACATGGCGCTTTACCCGCTGCCGATTGCCAAATGGGCGGTGGCGGCTTTTGCCGGGCTGTTTATTGTCGTCGTCCCGTTGACCCTGAGCGAATATTATGTCTCCATTCTCGATCTGATCCTGATTGCCGTCGTAGGTGCGCTCGGCCTCAACATCCTCGTCGGCTATACCGGGCAGATCTCGATCGGGCATGGCGCCTTCATGTCGGTCGGCGCTTACACCGCAGCCAATCTCGTCGTCCACCTCGATGCTCCGTTCTGGGTGACGATCCCGGCCGGCGGGCTGATGGCGGCGCTGATCGGCGCCGTCGTCGGCATCCCGTCGCTGCGCATAAAAGGCATCTATCTCGCGATCGCCACGCTCGCCGCCCAGCTGATCATCGAGTGGACGATCAACCACGTGCCGGCGATTTCGGGCGGCGTGCAGGCCTCGATCCAGGTGCCGCGCCCGACCCTGTTCGGGGTCCAGCTCAAGACCCAGACGCAGCTCTACCTCTTTTTGATGTCGTTTGCCGTCTTGGCAATTGTCGGCACTTCGAACCTCGTGCGCAGCCGTATCGGGCGGGCGTTCGTCGCGGTGCGCGACCAGGACATCGCCGCCGAGATCATCGGCATAAATACTTTCCGCTACAAGCTCTGGGCGTTCGCAATCTCGTCGTTCTATGCCGGCGTCACCGGCGTTCTCTATACTTATTATCTTGGCATCGCCAATTACGAACAATTCCAAATAAACGTGTCTATCGATTATTTGGCAATGATCATTATCGGCGGGCTCGGTTCGATCCTCGGTTCCATATTAGGGGCGGCCTTTGTGACCTTGCTGCCGATCGTGACGCGGTGGTTTCTCGAATCGTTCGGCGGCCTAATCTTTTCGCAGGCGGACCTAGCCAATATTATTCCGAATTTGCGGCTAATCCTGTTCGGCGGCCTGATCATCTTTTTTCTGGTCGTCGAACCGGAGGGTCTGAACCGGCTGTGGCGCAACATTCGAAACTACTTCCGGGTGTGGCCATTTTCTTACTGAACCAACGAAAGCTAGGGAGGAATCAATAATGAGGAGGTTTTCCATAATGGGAGTGGGGATCGCCACGGCAATCACGGCAGGTTTGTTCGTCGCAGGCGACGCCACTGCACAGCAAAAAGAGATCGTGATCGGCGCGCAATGCGACCGTACGGGCCCGACGCAGATTGTCGGCGTCGTCATCTGCCCTGCGCAATCGGATTACTTCAGCCTGGTGAATTCCAAAGGAGGGGTGAACGGCTACACGCTGCGGTATCTCGAACTCGACAATGAATACAAGGTGCCGCCTGCGGTGGAGGAGTACCAGCGCCAGAAACAGGAAGGCGCGGTCTCGATGATGATCTACGGCACTCCGCAAGCCCAGGCCCTCAATCAACGGCTGGAAGCCGACCGGATTCCCGGCACTTCGCCTGGCTTTGGGATCTCGGCCTCTGCGGATGGCAAGCGCTTCCAGTATCTCTTCCCCGTCGCCGCGACCTATTGGTCGCAAGGAGCTGCAGCGGTCAAGTTCGTCAAGGACAAGTTAGGTGGGAGCCTGAAGGGCAAAAAGCTCGCCTATGTTTACTATGATAACCCGGCCGGTCACGAACCGCTGCCAATCCTCGAGGATTTGCAGAAGATAGAGGGCTATGAGCTGCGGAGCTTCGCCGTTCCCCCGCCGGGCGTAGAAATGGGGGCCCAAGTACTGGACATCTCCCAGCGCTACCGGCCTGATTTCGTCATCGCTCATCTGTTTGGCCGTTCGCCCTCGGTAGCAATCAAGGAGTTTAAGCGCTCCGGCTATCCGTTATCCAAGGTGATCGGTCTGGTTTGGGCTTCTGCGGAGGCGGACATCCAGGCGGCGGGCGGCTGGCAGGTTGCCGAGGGCTACAACACGCTGCAATTTGCTGGCGCCGGCGACGACTACCCGGTGCGTCACCAAATCCGAGAGATGTACAAGAAGGAAGGCAAAGAACCGCCAAAGCAGATGGATGACACGGTGGTCTACAATCGCGGTCTTCTCAATGCGGCGCTGCACACAGAGGCGGTGCGCCACGCCCTCGAATTGACGGGCGGCAAGAAACTGGCTGGGGAGGATGTGAAGAAAGGGTTTGAACAGATTCAGGATTTCACGCTCGGCGGCCTCGTTCCGCCGCTCAAGATCACTTCCGAGGATCATGAGGGCGGCGGTTGGGTGAAGGTCTTTCAGGTGAAGGGCGGAAAATTCGTGCCCGAGACCGATTGGTTCCGGGCCTACCCGGAGGTGGTCGCAGCCGCTGTCAAGAAGGCGGAATAGCCTCGTCGCAGCACCTTTTGAACAGGAGTGGCTTCAAACTAGGGAGAGAAATGATGAGGAGACTATCAAGGGCCTTGGCTGTCGTGGCCGGCGCAGCAGCCGGGCTGGGCATCGCCGGCAGCGTAGTGGCGCAGCAGAAGGAAGTGGTGATCGGCGGGACCTGCGATCGCACCGGCCCGACACAGATCAATGGCGTTGGAATATGTCCGGGGATTCAGGACTACTTCGACTTGATCAATGCGAAGGGCGGCGTTGAGGGCTACCGAATCAAATACATGGAGATCGATCACGAATACAAGGTTCCGCAGGGAGTCGAGGCGTATGAGCGCGAAAAGCGGGACGGCGCAGTCTCGGTGTTGGTCTATGGCACGCCCCAGGTTCAAGCGCTCAATCAGAAGCTGACTGAGGACAAGATCCCGGGCACCTCGCCCGGCTTCGGGATTGCCGCCTCGGCGGACGGCAAGCGTTATCCCTATTTGTTCCCGGTCGCGGCGACCTATTGGTCGCAGGGCGCCGCGGCGATCCACTTCGTCAAGGAGAAACTCGGCGGTAATCTCCAAGGCAAGAAGATCGCGTACCTCTTCTACGACAACCCCGCGGGCCGAGAGCCGCTGCCGGTCATCGAGGATCTGCAGCAGCTCGAGAAATTCGAGCTGCGGACGTTCGCCGTGCCGCCGCCGGGGGTCGAAATGGGCGCGCAGGCGCTCGATATCACGCAACGCTATCGCCCTGATTTCGTGATCGCCCATCTGTTCGGCCGATCACCTTCCCTTGCGATCAAGGAATTCAAACGTACCGGGTTCCCATTGTCCAAGGTGATGGGCCTCGTCTGGGCGTCTGCCGAGCACGACATCATGGCGGCGGGCGGCTGGCCGGTGGCGGAAGGCTATTACACTCTTACTTTCGCGGGCATCGGCGACGACTACCCCGTTCGCCAGGAAATCAAGGCGATGTACAAGGCGCAGGGCAGGGAGCTGCCGAGCGCCATGGATGACACGGTGATGTACAACCGCGGCATCCTGTGGGCCGCGCTCCACGTGGAGGCAACGCGCAACGCCCTCAAGGCGACCGGCGGCAAGCAGCCGACGGGGGAGGATATCAAAAAGGGCTTCGAGTCGATCCGCGATTTCACTCTCGGCGGTCTGGTTCCGCCGCTCGAGGTCACGGCGGGCGACCACGAAGGCGGCGGCTGGGTGCAGGTGTTCCAGGCAAAGGGCGGCAAATTCGTCAAAGTGACCGACTGGTTCCGAGCTTATCCGGAGGTGGTTGCCGCCGCGGTCAAGAAGGCCGAATAAGAGGGGCTCCCGGCCAGCCCCAGCCATTAGAAGGAGTAACAATGAATAACAGTGCGAAGGTCACGACTCTAGCTCTGGCAATCGGCATGGGGTTGGCGGGCGCAGCAGCTGCGCAGCAGAAGGAAGTGCTGATCGGCATGCAATGCGATCGCACCGGTGCGACGCAGATCACCGGTGTCGTGCTGTGTCCGGCGATGCACGATTACTACAATCTGGTCAATGCCGCGGGCGGGGTCGAGGGCTACACGATCAAGGCCGAGGAGATCGACAACGAATACAAGGTCCCCCAGGCGGTCGAGGCGTATCAGCGCCACAAGCAGGAAGGCGCCGTGCTGATGACGCTCTACGGCACGCCGATGACCGTCGCGCTCAATCAACGACTCGAAGAAGACAAGATTGCGACAACCTCGCCCGGCTTCGGCATTTCTGCTGCCGCCGATGGGGCTCGCTATCCCTACCTGTTCCCGATTGCCGCGACCTATTGGTCGCAAGGCGCCGCCGCCGTTCAATTCGTCAAGGACAAGCTGGGAGGAAATCTGAAGAGCAAGAAGATCGCCTACGTCTACTACGATAACCCGGCCGGCAAGGAACCGCTGCCGATCGTCGAGGAGCTGCAGAAGCGCGAGGGCTTCGAGCTGCGGACGTTTGCCGTGCCGCCGCCGGGTGTCGAGGTGGGCGCGCAGGTGCTCGACATCACGCAACGTTTCAGGCCCGACTTTGTCATTGCGCATCTCTTTGGCCGGGCCCCGGCGGCAGCCATCAAGGCCTTCAAGTCAAACGGATATCCGTTGTCGAAGGTTGTCGGCCTCGTCTGGGCCTCCTCGGAGTCGGACATCGACGCTGCGGGTGGTTTCGGCGTCGCCGAAGGGTATCACGCAATGCAATTCGCCGGCGCCGGCGATGACTACTCTGTCCGCCAACAAATCAAGGCAATGTACAAGAAAGAGGGAAAGGCGCCGCTCGACCTGATGGACAAGAACACGGTCTATTACAACCGCGGCTTGCTCCAGGCGGCGATCCATGTGGAGGCGATCCGTAACGCGCTAAAAGCGACGGGGGGCAAGCCACCGACCGGCACCGACATCAAGAAGGGCCTCGAGCAGATCCGCGACTTCACGCTCGGCGGTCTCGTTCCGCCGCTCGAAATCACCCCGACCGACCATGAGGGCGGCGGCTGGGTGCAGGTCTTCCAGGTCAAAGGCGGCAAGTTCGTCAAGGAAACCGACTGGTTCCGCGCCTATCGCGATGTCGTCGAGCACGCTCTGAAGACCGCGGAGTAGCCCCACGATCATCGCAGGGGCGACGGATGAAGCGCTGACGCCATGCTGGCACTGAACAACATCGAGGTCGTCTATGACGGCGTGATACTGGTGCTGAAAGGTGTGTCGTTGTTCGCCGAGGAGGGATGCATCACAACCCTGCTAGGCGCCAACGGAGCCGGCAAGACGACGACGTTGAAGGCGATCTCGGGCCTGCTGCACAGCGAGCGAGGGCAGGTGACCAAGGGCACGGTCGAGCTCAACGGCGAGCGGCTCGACCGGCTCCCCGCACCCGATGTCGTAAAGCGGGGCGTCACCCAGGTCTTCGAAGGCAGACGGGTCTTCGAGAATCTGACCGTGGAGGAGAACCTGATCGCCGGCGCGCATACCCGTCATGATTCCGCCAAGGTCCGCGATGGCATCGACCGGGTCTACCAGGCCTTTCCGGCGCTCAGGGAGCGCCGACACAACCAGTCGGGCTACCTTTCGGGCGGTGAGCAGCAGATGCTGGTGATCGGCCGGGCGCTGATGTCCGACCCCAAGGTGATCCTGCTCGACGAACCTTCGCTGGGCCTAGCGCCGCTGCTCGTCGAAGAGATCTTCGGGATCGTCCGGCAGCTGCGCGACGAGCGCAGCCTGACCGTGCTGCTGGTCGAGCAGAACGCGGCGTTGGCGCTCGACATCGCCGACCACGGCTATGTGATGGAGAACGGGCGCATCGTGCTC
>JBJMQW010000398.1:0-10462 GCA_045802495.1 Allostellaceae bacterium
ATCCGCGGCCAGGCGGACTTCGATGCGCATTTCGCGCCACAATGGGTGTCGGCAATCGACGGTGGCGGCCCGATCTCGGTATTGGCGGGCGTGCATGTCGGCTGCTTCGAATTGTTCGCGAAGGACGGCATCCGTAACGTCGCGGACCTCAAAGGCAGGAGCGTCGGCGTGCAAGACTGGGGGTCAACCGCGCACGTGCTGGTGGCCCTGATGGCGGCGCATGTCGGGTTGGACCCCGCCGAGGATATCCGCTGGGTCACCGACTCTTCCGTCAAACCGATCGAGCAGTTCATCGAAGGAAACATCGATGCCTTTATGGGCTTTCCGCCTCAGCCTCAGGATCTGCGCGCGCGGCAGATCGGCCACGTGATCGTCAACAGTACGGTGGACCGCCCGTGGTCGCAATATTTCTGCTGCATGGCGGCAGGCAACCGGGACTATGTGCAAAAATACCCGGTCGCGACCAAGCGCGTGCTGCGCGCCATCCTCAAGGCGACGGATCTCTGCGCCACCGAGCCGACGCGGGTCGCGCGGCAGATCGTCGACGGCGGCTTCGCCCCGCGATACGACTACGCCCTCCAGGCGCTTCACGAGGTCCCTTACGACAGATGGCGAGACTATGACGCTGCGGACACGATGCGCTTCTACGCGCTGCGCATGCACGAGACGGGCTTCATCAAGTCGAGCCCGCAGAAGATCATTGCCGACGGCACGAATTGGCGCTTCTTGGACGAGCTAAAACGCGAGTTGAAGGCTTAGGTGGGGCAAGTCCAAAAATATGCATGCCGCTGGGGAGAAAAGCCGATGCTCTATTACCGACGCGATTTTCTGACCGCGATGGCACTGGGCGGTGCGGTGCCGTTCATGCCGGTGGCCGGCGCACTTGCGGCGGAGGAGCGGCTCGAAACCTCCAGCGTCCGGTTGCTCAAAATCCCGGTGATCTGTTTTGCCCCGCAATATGTCTGTCAGGAACTGCTGCGCGCGGAGGGGTTTACCGACATCCAATATATCGATACCGCGCCCGCATCCGCGGCGTACGCGAAGGGCTTCACCGAGAACAAGTTCGATTTCGCGACGCACGTTACCGCCGCCAACGTCTCGTTTGTCGATGCGGGCGTACCGGTAACGATCGTCGCCGGCGTGCACGCTGGGTGTTACGAGTTGTTCGCCAGCGAGGGAATCCGCAACGTCCGGGATCTCAAAGGCAAGCGGATCGGCACGACGGCCGCGATCGATCTGATCGAGATGATGGCGGCTTATGTCGGGCTCGACCCGAAGAAGGACCTGACGATCATCAGCGATCCTGATGCCAAGCCGCTCGATGAGTACATGCAGGGTAAGCTTGACGCCTACATGGCGCTGCCGCCAGAACCGCAACTGCTGCACGCGCGCGGCTTCGGCGACGTCATCGTGCGAACCGCCGTCGACCGGCCGTGGTCGGAGTATTTCTGCTGTACCCTGGCCGGCCACCGCGATTATGTCACCAAGCACCCGGTTGCCACCAAGCGCGTCATCCGCGCGATGCTGAAGGCCGCCGATCTGTGCGCCAGCGCGCCGGAACAATCGGCGCGGCGGCTGGTCGATGGCGGCTTCACAAAAGAATACGAATATGCGCTGCAGACGCTGAAGGATAATCCCTACGGCCAATGGCGCGACTATGACGCCGAGGACACGATCCGGTTCTATGCGCTGCGCCTGCACGAGCTCGGCATCATCAAAAAGACGCCGCAGCGGATCATCGCTGAAGGCGCCGATCTGCGGCAGTTCAACGAACTCAAACGCGAGCTGAAGGCATAAACATCAATGGGGAGGAGTTCCGATGCCCATCATCCAGAACCGACGGCAGTTTCTAACGACGCTGTCATTGGCCGGCGCCGCGAGCCTGGTGCGCGCTCCGCCATCCCCGGCCGCCGAGGGATCTCTCGAAACAACCACTGTCCGCCTTGCCAAGAATGAAGGCATCTGCATCGCCCCTCAATATATCGCCGACGAACTGCTCCGCGCCGAGGGGTTTACCGATATCCGCTACGTCTTCGTGCCAGAGAGTACTACCAGAATAAAGGCAATCGCAGGCGGCGAGGCGGATTTCAGTGCAAATTTTGTGGCGCCTCTAGTCGCGGCCGTGGCTTCGGGCGAACCGATCACCGTTTTGGCCGGAGTGCACGTCGGTTGCTATAAATTGTTCGGGAACGAAGGCATCCGCAGCATCGCGGACTTGAAGGGCAAAAAAGTTGGCGTGCCGGGCCTGGAGTCCAGCCAGCATATGTTTGTGTCCCTCATGGCCGCTCACATCGGGCTCGACCCCGTCAACGACATCCGTTGGGTCACGAGCGCTTCGCCCCCGCCGATTGAGCTCTTCGCGGACGGAAAGATCGACGCGGTGCTCGGCTTTCCGCCGGAGCCGCAGGATCTCCGCGCCCGCCATATCGGCCGCGTGGTCGTTGACACCACCGTGGATCCCCCCTGGTCGCAATATTTCTGCTGTGTGCTGGCCGGCAATAGCGAATACGTGCGGAGGTATCCAGTCGCGACCAAACGCGTATTGCGAGCCATCCTCAAAGCCACCGATCTCTGCGCCACTGAACCGGCAAGTGTCGCGAGGCGGCTCGTCGATGGTGGTTTCACCGCACGCTATGACTATGCGCTGCAGTCGCTGAGCGAGCTTCCCTACGATAAATGGCACGAATACGACGCTGAGGACTCATTCCGGTATTATGCACTTCGGTTGCACGAAATGGGGTTCGTCAAGTCGAGCCCGCAGAAGATCATCGCGGACGGCACGGATTGGCGATTCCTCAACGAGCTCAAGCGCGAGCTGAAGGCGTGATGGAATAAAGGGAGATTCCAATGCCACTGAGGCAGACCCGACGGCGTTTTCTGACCGCCCTATCAGGGGCCGGCGTTTTGGGCCTGTTCCGCGCGCCGCGAGTGCTTGCCTCGGAAGGGCATCTCGAAACAACTTCCGTGCGCTTGTTCAAGAGTTCTCTCATCTGCTCTGCCGCGCCGCAATATGCCGCCGAGGAGCTGCTGCGCGCCGAGGGCTTCAAGGAAATCGAGTATGTAGAAGCCGCGCGACAGCAATTTCCGCAGGCGTTCGCCGATGGCAGGGTCGATTTCACGGTCACCTTCGCCGTCAATCATATCCAGGCGATCGATCAGGGGGCGCCGATCACGATCCTCGCCGGCGTGCATTCCGGCTGCTACGAGCTGTTCGCCCGCGAAGGCCTCGACAGCATCACCCAACTGAAGGGCAAGCAAGTGGGGCTGCAGGCAGGCTCCCCCGCACTACTGAAGTTGATGGCAGTTCAGGTGGGGCTCGACCCCGAAAAGGACTTTCAGTGGGTGACCGATCCCAAGGTCAAGCCGCTCGACCTGTTCGCGGAGGGCAAGATCGACGCGTTCCTCGGGTTCCCGCCCGAGCCTCAGGAGCTGCGGGCCCGTCATGCCGGTCATGTAATTCTGGACACGACGGTGGCTCGCCCGTGGTCGCAGTATTTCTGCTGCATGCTGGGCGGGAACCGGGATTACGTCAAGAGGCACCCGGTCGCGACTAGGCGGGTGGCGCGCGCCATCCTAAAGGCCACGGACCTCTGCGCCCACGAGCCGGCGCGGGTTGCGCAAAACATTGTGCATCGGGGCCTCACCGGGCAATATGATTACCAACGTCAGGCCTTGAGCGAGCTGCCTTACTACCAATGGCGGGACTACGACGCCGAGGACACGATCCGGTTTTATTCCCTGCGCCTTTACGAAGCGGGTCTGATCAAGTCCAGCCCGAACAAGATCCTCGCCGAACACACCGATTGGCGCTTCTTCAACGAACTCAAACGCGAGCTGAAGGCGTGAACGAAGGAATGGGAGGCATCAAGTGTCAATCGCGCAGACACGACGGCGCTTTCTAACTATGGCGGCCCTGGCCGGCGCCGCCGGTCTCCTGCCGCGGCGGCGCGCGTGGGCGGCTGAGCCGGCGCTGGAGACCACCACCGTCCGGCTGGCAAAAATCCCGGTCATCTGCTTTGCCCCCCAGTATGTTTGCGAGGCGCTGCTGCGCGCCGAAGGATTTACCGATGTCCGCTACGTGGACACCACACCGGCAATGATGTCTGAAGAGCTTGGGCGCGGCAGATTCGATTTCCATTCGAACTTGTCCCTCGATTCGATCACCGTGATCGATGCCGGCGTACCGATAACCATTCTTACCGGGGTACATGCCGGTTGCTACGAGCTGTTCGCCCATGGCGAGATCCGCAGCATTGCGGACCTGAAGGGAAAAAGCATCGGCATGCTCGGGACCACCTCGCTGGTCGCGACATTGGCGGCTTATGTCGGGCTAAACCCGACAAAGGACCTGACGATGGTCAACGATCCCGCCGCCAAGCCTTTCGACATGTTTGTCGAAGGCAAACTCGACGCGTATCTGGCGTTTCCGCCGGCGCCGCAGGAACTGCACGCGCGCAAGGTCGGGCATGTGATCCTCAGGACTGCCGTGGATCGTCCTTGGTCGCAATATTTCTGCTGCACGCTGGCCGGCAACAAGGAATTCGTCGCTCGCTACCCGGCGGCTACGAAGCGCGTGGTCCGCGCCATACTCAAGGCGGCCGATTTGTGCGCCAGTGCACCCGAAGAGGCGGCGCGGCGCATCGTCGATGGCGGCTTCACCGAGCGCTACGATTATGCGCTACAAACGTTGAACGAGAACCCCTATGGCCAATGGCGGGAATACGACGCCGAGGACAGCGTGCGGTTTTACGCGCTGCGGATGCACGAGCTCGGGATGATCAAGAGCAGTCCTAAGCGCATCCTAGCCGAGGGAACCGATTTTCGGTTCTTCGACCAGCTCAAACGCGAGCTGAAGGCCTGAGCGCCAAAGGAAGGGGAGGTTTCCAATGCGTATGGCGCAGACGCGACGCCGCTTTCTGAGCACGCTGACATTGGCCAGCGCCGCCGCTCTGGCGCGCGTGCCGCCGGCGCGTGCCGCTGAGGAACGGCTGGAGACGACCACCGTGCGCCTGCTGCACAAGCCGACGATCTGCGGCGCCCCGCAATACGTCGCCGAGGCGCTGCTGCGGGCGGAAGGCTTTACCGATATCAGCTACACGAAAATCGCGTCGAGCGCGGAGGTCAATGACGCGGTCGCGCATGGTCGGGCGGATTTCGATGCGCATTTCGCACCACAATGGGTTTCGGCGGTCGACGGCGGTGACGCCATCTCGGTTCTCGCGGGCGTGCATGTCGGCTGCTTTGAATTGTTCGGGAATGAACGCGTCCGGAGGATCACCGACCTTAAAGGTAAGACCGTCGGGGTGACGGGGCTGGGATCGAGCGATCATATGTTCGTGTCCGTCATGGCCGCCAACATCGGTCTCGACCCGGCCAAAGACATCCACTGGATCGCCAGCCAATCTCCAACACCGGACGCACTGTTCGCGGACGGCAAAATCGACGCGTGCCTTGGATTACCCCCGGTAGCCCAGGATCTCCGCGCCCGGCGGATTGGCCAAGTCGTCGTCAACAGCGCGATGGACCGCCCATGGTTACAGTATTTTTGCTGCATGCTTGCGGGCAACCGGGACTGGGTCCAGAAGCATCCGCTCGCGACCAAGCGCGTCGTGCGGGCGGTACTGAAGGCTGCCGATCTATGCGTCAGCGACCCGCCCCGGGTGGCGCAACGGCTTGTCGATGGCGGTTTCACGCCTCGGTATGATTATGCCCTGCAGACGCTGAGTGAGCTGCCCTACGACAAATGGCGCGAATACGATCACGAGGACACGCTCAGGTTCTACGCGCTGCGCCTGCATGAAGCCGGCATGATCAAGTCGAGCCCACAAAAGATCATCGCCGACGGCACAGATTGGCGGTTCCTCAACGAGCTCAAACGCGAGCTGAAGACATGAACGGGCGCGCGGCGTTTCTGGTCGCGTTGGTAACGCTGGCGTTCCCGGCGTTGCTGCTGGCGCATGAAGCCGGTGACGACAAGCGGCTGCCGGTAATCGGGCCGGCGCTGCCCTTCACGCTAACCTCGCAGAACGGCAATCCGGTGGCGCTAGCCGATATGCGCGGTAAGGTGGTGGCGGTAACCTTCATTTATACCGGCTGCCCCGATATCTGCCCACTGCTGACCCAGAAGATGGTCGACATTCAGGACGAGCTGGGGACGGTTTTCGGCGCAAAAGTCGCGTTTTTTTCGATCAGTCTCGACCCGGAACGCGACACGCCGGAGGTGCTGAAGGACTATGCGCAATTCTGGGGCGCCAAGCCCGAGGGGTGGAGCTTCCTGACCGGCTCGCTCGAGGCAGTCCGTGACGTGACGCACCGGTATGGGGTATTCTTTGCGAAGAAGGAGGATGGTTCGGTCGAGCATTCGCAGCTCACAACGCTCGTCGATGCCGATGGCCAGATGCGCGTCCAGTATCTCGGCGCACGCTTTGATCCCGAAGAGTTCCGGCGGGACCTCATGAGCCTGGTCGAGAAGGAATGATGTCGCTCAACAACCTCCTCGTCGGCCCGGTCGCGCGCCTGCCGTGGCGCGTCCAGACAAAGCTGCTGGCTGCGTTTCTCGCGATCGTGGCGCTGCTGATCGCACTCGGCGCCATCGGGCGCTACGAGTTGAGCGCCGTCAACCAACGCACCGAAGAGCTAATCAGGAGCGAACGAAAGATCGCCGCCTACCGCCAGGTCCAGCACGACACGACGAGCCAGCTCTACAGCATTTCTTCGGCGCTGCTGGTCTCTGACGAGCGCACCTTGGACAGCGCATTGCGCCAGCTCAACCAGTTCGGCTACGACCTCGAGCGGCTGCAATTCGTCGCCAAGGACGAGATTAAACTACTCGGCAAGGTCCGGCAGGAATACGACCGGTTTATTGGCGTCGTGACCCGGGTCGTCGAACTGATCCGCGGTGGGCATGTCGATGAAGCGCGAGAAGCGCAGCTGAAGGAGGCAAGGCCGTTGGCGAACCGGCTCGAGCGGTTGACCAACGAGCTGGTCAACAAGGCCGAAGCCGATGTGGTGGCGGGCATCGAGGCCAGCGCCCAAGCCTATCACACCTCGCAGACGATCGTTGTCGCTTTCGCGCTCGGCGCCATTGTGCTCGCCCTGATTCTCGGTCGAACGATCTCGCTGTCGCTGATCGGGCCGATCCGCGAGATCGGCACGAGGCTGGACGAGATCGCCTCGGGTGACTTTACCCAGCGCGTCAGGGTCGGCAATCGCGACGAATTGGGCGTACTGGCCGCCAACGTCAACCGGACATCGGAGCAACTCGGCGATCTCTACCGGCAGCTCGAAATGGCGAGCGAACACAAATCGGCCTTCCTCGCCAGCATGAGCCACGAGCTGAGAACGCCATTGAATGCGATCATCGGCTACAGCGAGATGCTGTACGAGACCGCGCAGGACGAGGGACAGGGCGAGTTTCTCCCCGACCTCGCCAAAATACGCGACGCCGGGCGGCACCTTCTCGGCCTGATCAACGACATCCTCGATCTGTCGAAGATCGAGGCGGGCAAGATGGAGCTTTACCTCGAAGAGGTGGATCTCGCAGGTCTCGTCGCGGAGGTGCGCTCGATTGTCGAGCCGTTGGCGGTGGCCAACGCGAACCGTCTCGAAATTGTTTGCCCGGCGGCGGTCCGCACATTTTACACCGACCGAACCAAGCTAAAGCAGAGCCTGTTAAACCTGTTGAGCAACGCCGGCAAATTCACCCAAGAGGGGCAGGTCAAGCTCGAGGTTCGACCCGGCGGCGGCGAGGTCTCCTTCATTGTCAGCGATACCGGCATCGGCATGACCGAGGAGCAGCAGGGCCGTCTGTTCCAGGCCTTCAGCCAGGCCGAATTGTCGACGACTAGGCAATATGGCGGCACGGGGCTCGGTCTGGCGATCACCAAGCATTTCTGCGAGATGCTCGGCGGCAATATCACCGTCGAAAGTGCTCGCGGACAGGGATCGGCCTTTACGATCACCTTGCCCAACCGGGGCCAGGCCGTAACCACTGCGGCGGTGATCCCCGAGGGAGCCGAGAATGCGCCTCTGGTCATGGTAGTCGACGATGATCCGAACGCTCGCGATCTCTTGGCCGCGGCAGTGCGTCGCGAAGGTTATCGCGTCATCGAAGCGACGGACGGTGAGACCGCGCTGGCGCTGGCGCGCGAGTGGCGGCCCGATGCCGTCACGCTCGACGTGCTGATGCCACGCATGGATGGCTGGGCGGTGCTCACCGCGCTCAAATCCGATGTCGAACTCGCGGAAATCCCGGTCATCATCGTCACGGTGCTCGCCGATCGCGGCATTGCCGTCTCGCTCGGCGCCGCCGAGTTCCTGACCAAGCCCGTCGACCGCGCCCGCCTCGCCGCGACGCTCCGGCAGTATGTCTACGGCAGCGGCGTCGTTCTTGTAGTCGATGACGAGAACGAGAGCCGAGACCTCGCACGGCGTCACCTCGACAGGCTCGGCTGGGACGTTGCCGAGGCAGGGGACGGGACTGGCGCCCTCGCATGGCTGTCGCAGAACCCGCGGCCGGCGATGATCCTCCTCGACCTGGTGATGCCCGGCATGAACGGCTTCGCCTTTCTCGAAGAGATCGCCAAACACCCGGAATGGCGCGAAATCCCGATCGTGATCCTGACGGCAATGCCGCTTGGCGTTACCGAACGCGAATTGTTGGCGGGCCGCACGCGCGAAGTCATCGCCAAGGGTGCCGATGATATCGGCCGGGTGCTGCGGCGGGTATTGGCGGGGCTGCCGAAGGCGGCGGAAGTCGCCGCCGTGGGCTGAGGGGGCGTCGGATGGCCAAGATCCTGATCGTCGAGGACAACGAGATGAACCGGGACATGCTGTCGCGCCGGCTTATCCGCCGGGGCTATGAGGTCGTCATGGCGGTCGACGGCGAAGAGGGTGTCACCGCAGCGAAATCCGAATGCCCCGATCTCATTCTGATGGATATGAGCCTGCCGGTCATCGATGGATGGGAGGCAACGCGCCGGCTTAAGGCAGAACCCCAGACTCAGGGAATCCCGGTCATCGGCCTTACTGCACATGCGATGGGGGGCGACCGGGAAAAAGTCATCGACGCTGGTTGCGACGATTACGACACAAAGCCGGTCGAATTGACTCGGTTGTTGCAAAAGATCGAGGCGCTTCTGCACGCCGATAAAAAGCCGTGAGCAGGAGGCTCGAACGCGCGGCCGTCGCTTTCGTCCAGGAGGAATTTGGCTCGTCGGTCGCCGCGATCCTCGGCTTTCTCGATTTTTTAATCGAAGACGCGGGTGAACAGGGTCCCGCAGATTTCGTTCCGGATCTCGAGCGGATGCGCGCGGCCGGAGCGCAGCTTTCCGCGTTAATTGCACAAGCCGTTGACTCCTCGCCGCGCGACGCGGATGCGACCGCCCGGCTTCGCCACGAATTCCGCACGCCGCTCAACGCCATCAAAGGCTATGGCGAACTGCTCGTCGAAGAGATCGGAGAAGGCGGATCAAAGACCCTACTGACCGATCTCGGCAAGGTCCTCGACCTCGCCGATCGCCTGCTGGGGGAGATCGACCGCATCGTCGAAACTGCGGCCGCGCCGCCGCTCGATATCATCGGCAGTGTGTTGCAAACCATCAAGCCGCTCGACGAGGCCGATATTACTGATGCGAGTGCCGCGTCGAGCCATATTCTCGTTGTCGATGACAATGTGTCGAACCGTGATCTGCTGTCTCGACGGCTGGTGCGCGAAGGATACCGGGTGACCGCGGTCGAAAGTGGCGAGGCGGCGCTCGCAATTACTGCAGCCGACAGCTTCGATCTCGTATTGCTCGATATGATGATGCCGGGACTGAGCGGTTTCGAGGTGCTGTGCCGGCTAAAAGCCGACACGTGCACGCGCCATCTTCCCATCATCATGATCTCGGCGCTCGACGAGCTCGACAGCACGGTGCGTTGCATTGCTGCCGGAGCCGAGGATTATCTGCCGAAGCCCTTCAATCCGGTAGTATTGCGGGCGCGCGTCGGTGCCTCGCTCGAGAAGAAGCGGCTGCTCGACGAATTGCGCATCGAAAAAGAGCGATCGGAGGCATTGCTCCTCAATATATTGCCGCGTTCGGTCGTCGAGCGCATGCGGCGGGGGGAGGTGGTAATTGCTGACCGGATTGCCGAGGCGACGGTTCTCTTTGCCGATCTCGTCGATTTCACTTCGGTTTCGGCGAGTTTCGCGCCCGAGGAAACCGTGAAGCTCCTCGGTGTTTTATTCTCCCAGTTCGACAATCTCGCAATCCGCCACGGACTCGAAACCATCAAGACAATCGGCGACGGCTATATGGTAACCGGTGGGGAGTCGCCGGAACGCGCCGTCGCGGTCGCGGAAATGGCGCTGTCCATGCTCGACGCCACCAGCGCTGCCAGTCGCGGTATCGATAAGAAGCTGCAGCTGCGCATCGGGATCCACACCGGAGGGCCGATAGTCGCCGGTGTGCTCGGCACCCAC
>JBJMQW010000399.1:0-7639 GCA_045802495.1 Allostellaceae bacterium
CGGCATTCTCGTCGACGATTCGACGGTGACGATCGAGAACACCTACCGCCTGCTCGACGAGGAGAAGATGCCGCTGCCAGCGGCGACCCTTCATGGCGCTGCCGAAATCGCCATGCCGACACTGGTCTCGACCCTCGCAATCAGCTGCGTCTTCACGTCGGTGATCTGTCTCGAGGGGCCGGCGAAATACCTGTTCACACCGCTCGGTCTCGCCGTCGTGTTCGCCATGCTGGCTTCCTACGGTCTGTCGCGTACGCTGACGCCGATCACCATCGGTCAGTTGCTGAAGGGCCAGCAGCACAGCGGGTCCGCCGGAACTTCCGGTAACGGGTTCGCCCGCTTTCATGCCTCGTTCGAGCGCGGGTTCGAGCACTTGCGCGAAGGTTATGTCGGGCTGCTCACGATGCTGCTGACCCGCCGGATCATCGTCCCGATCCTCGCAGCCATCGTGCTCGCCCTCGGCGCCACGATGTTCGTCTTTGTCGGCCGCGATTTCTATCCGCCCGTCGATGGCGGCATGATCCAGCTCCACCTCCGCGCCCCGCCGGGCACCCGCATCGAGGTGACCGAGCAGAATTTCCAGGCGGTTGAAGACAAGATCCGCGAGGTCATCCCGAAGAAAGATTTGGATCTGATCGTCGACAACATCGGCGTGCCGGCGCGCTCCTATAATTGGGCGTTCGCCGACGGTACTTCGATCGCGATCAATGACGGCGTGATCATGGTGGCGCTCAAGGAAGGCCACGCGCCGACAGCCGATTACATCCGCAAGCTGCGAGAAGTTCTGCCGGCGGCGTTCCCAGCGGATCTGTTCTACTTCCAGCCCGCCGATATGGCTACCCAGATCCTAAATTTCGGCCTCACGGCGCAGATCGACGTCCGCACCGTCGGATATGATCGGGTCAAGAACCTGCGCATTGCCGAAGAGTTGCGCCGCCGCATAACGGCCATCCCAGGCATCGCCGACGCCCATCTGCAGCAGGAGGTCGCCGCCCCGGATTTTTATGTCCAGATCGATCGCGCGCGGGCCCTGCAGTTCGGCATCACCGCGAGCGACATCGGCAACAATCTCAACACGAGCCTGAGCTCGTCCGAGCAGGTGTCGCCCAACTTCTGGACCGACCCGACAAATGGGATCCCCTATTACATCGCGGTACAGACGCCGGAATACCAAGTCAGCTCGCTGGGCGACCTCGGCAATACACCGGTCAGTACGGGAACCGCCCCACCGACGACCGAGCCTGTACCGGGCGAGCTCAGCAATGTCGCAACGTTCACGCGCGACTCGGTGCCGGGCAGTGCGAACCAGGCCAACATCCAGCCGCTCTACGAGGTCTACGCCAGTACTCAAGGGCGCGATCTAGGTAGCATCGCCACCCAGATCAACCAGATTACAACCGACCTGCAGAAACAGCTTTCGCCCGGCAACACGATCCAGGTGACCGGCCAGATTCAAAGCATGAACCAGGCCTTTCGTGACATGACGATCGGGCTGTTGTTCGCCGCCGTCTTCGTCTACCTGCTAATGGTTGTGAACTACCAGAATTTTGGCGACCCTTTCGTGGTCATCCTGGCGTTGCCGGCGACTTTCTGCGGCATCGTCACGATGCTCTACATCACAAATACGACCTTGAGCGTCCCGTCCTTGATGGGCGCGATTATGGCGGTCGGGGTCGCCTCGGCCAATTCGATCCTGCTCGTCACTTTCGCGCGCGAGCAGCAGCTCGCCGGAATGAAGGCCTTTGATGCCGCGATCTCGGCCGGACACACCCGCATCCGGCCGGTCCTGATGACCGCGGCCGCAATGATCGTCGGCATGATCCCGATGGCGATCGGCGGCCCGGGCGAGGAACAGAATGCCGCGCTCGCGCGTGCCGTTATCGGCGGCCTGTTGTTCGCGACCCCGACCACCCTCCTCGTCGTGCCGTACCTGTTCGCGATGCTGCGCACGGGCAATGACGGCAAAGCGGCTCACGGGGTATTCGAGGAGGTTGCCGAATGAACGAGCTCGACGCACCGCCGGCACTAAAGGGACCGCCGCCGCGGCCGCTGCTTCCGCCACCCGATCGCGATACCCCCGAGCCCCCGCCGAGCGCACCTGCGAGACGGGGCGGTTCCGGGCGATTGTTGCTCGGGCTCGGCGTGCTCATGCTGTTTATCGGCGCGCTTGCTTTCGGGGTGTGGCAGCACTACGAACAGCACCGCCAGGTTGGCGACACTGCCGAGCAGCAGGCCAACTTCGTCCCGAATGTCCGAGTGGAGGAGGTGGCGCAGCGTCAGGGCCGAGTGCATGTGAGTTTGCCCGGTACGACGCTCGCCTTTGAGCAGGCAAACATTTATGCCCGCGCCAGCGGGTACGTCCTGAAGCGCTATGTCGATATCGGCGATCACGTCAAGGCCGGGCAGCTCCTCGCGGAGATCACCGCACCCGAAGTCGATCACCAGATCGCCCAATATCAGAACAGCGTGCAGCAGTTCGAGCAGACAACGCAGCAAAATGCAGCCAACCGCTCGCTGGCCCAGGTCACCTTGGGACGCGACTCGGTACTCGTCAAGCAAGGCTGGGTAACGCAGCAGCAGGGCGACACCGATCGATATAGTTATCAGGCCCAGCAGCATGCGACGCAGGCGGCCGGGTACAACGCCGCGGCGACGAAGGCACAGCTGGAAGCTACAAACCAGCAGAAGGTCTATCAGCAGGTCGTCGCTCCCTTTGACGGTGTCGTTACGCAGCGAAACATCGACGTCGGCAGCTTGATCACGGCCGACGCGACGAGCGGCACCTCGATGTTTTCGATGGTCCACAGCAACGTGATCCGGGTTTGGGTCTACGTGCCGCAGGACGACGCCTTTGGAGTGAGCCCGGGCGTCGAGGCCGTCATCCGCGTACCGACGATGCCCAACCTCACCTTCCACGGCAAGGTGACGCGGATCGCCGATGCCCTGCAACCGGGAACGCGGACCTTGCTGACCGAGGTCGACGTACCCAATCCGGAGGGCGCCTTGCAGCCGGGGGTCTATTGCACCGTCGAGCTGAAGATCCCGCGCAAATCGCCGGCGCTGATCGTGCCCGCCTCGGCGATCATCTTCAACCAGAACGGCATGCAGGTCGCGGTCGTCGAGAGCGGCATCGCCCATCTTCGCAAAATCGCGATCACCACCGATTACGGCACCGAGGTCCAGGTCAGCGAAGGCGTCAAAGACGGCGATAAGGTCGTCCTGCAACCGCCGGTCAACCTCGCCGACGGTAACAAAGTCCAGATCATTCCCGAGTCGCCGGCAGCAACGCCGTAGCCTGCGGAAATACCGCCAAGCGAGCACAATACTGCCGGTATGGCGAATGAGGCGACTAACGCAGGCGTGATCATCGCCGGTTTGGTGCTGATGCTCCTGACCTGCTCGAACGGGTGATATCGCCTGCCCCCCGCAGGCCCCTGTCCAGAGGTCCGTCCATTCCGTGGAGGAGGCCAGTGACTTATTCTCGGCCTCTCTCCAGCCCGTCCCACAAAAGGCCAAGTTTTGGGGTACGATTGCCCCGTCAGCTGGATCAATGTTTTATCGCATTACGACGGGACGGAGCATTGGGCCTCTTTCTGGTTCTGTTTTGGTGCGCGGCTGTCGGGCGAGACGTGCTTCGGGATGATCCCCGGTTCGGTGGATTTAATTCCCGATTAGGCCCGAATAAATTGGGCTCGCCGTTTTCAGCCGAACCGGCACTTATCGCGAACAATCGAGAAAAATTCCCGGTTCCACGGGAATAACCGGGAATTCGCCGCCGGCGAAACGGGCGGTGGCGCAGGCTGCAACGGTGCCGGTCTGCGCTGCTCGCCAGTAGACCTCACGCTTGGGCGGTGCGCCTCACCAGAATTTACCGAGGTTTACCGGAGTTCACTCGATCCGGCTTGCAGCAAGTCATAACTCCTATCCAACACGATCGAGGAGCACACAAAATGTATCGCACCCTGAACACACTTTCCGAGAATATTCGTTCCAAATCCGCCGAGTTGCTGAACCGGCACTTGGCGGCCGCCATCGATCTGCACGCGCAGGTCAAGCAGGCGCACTGGAACGTGCGCGGGCCCGCGTTCATCGCGATCCATGAACTCTTTGACAAGGTCGCGGACGCGGTGGAGGGATATTCGGATACCATCGCCGAGCGCGCGGCGGCCCTCGGCGGCACTGCTGAAGGGACCATTCAAGTTGCCGTCAAACAGTCGTTCCTCGAGCAATACAAGCTCGGGATCGCCGACGAGAAGGCGCACATCGCCGCCGTGGCGGCAGCGCTCGCCACCTTTGGGGAGGCCGCCCGCAAGGCGATCGACGAGGCGGCGGCATTGGGCGACGCGGACACGTCGGACGTCTTTACCGAAATCTCGCGCGGCGTCGATTACCAACTCTGGCTTGTCGAATCCCACTTGCACTCCTAACGGCAGACGATATCAGCGCGTGCGATGGCCCTCCCCCGAACCGAAACTCGCCCGCAGCCGTGTCCTTCTCCGCGACCGGCCGCGGGCGACCGATTTTGGCGGGAATTGCGGGAATTAATGACGCGCAGAATCTCTAACCCCTATCGGGCCGATGGCGATTTCTTCCGCGACGTCCGATAAACCCGCCGCGAGGCACCGCCGGCGCCGGTATCTGCTCGCCGGCCTCGGTCTGCTCATTGCCGGCGCGGGTGGGTACATGGGGCGGCAGCAGGTGGCGCACGGCCCTCACCCCCCGACGATGTCGGAGCCCGCTCCAGCCGTTCCCGTCATCGCAGCGGCAGTCCAGCAGCGCGACTTCCCGATCGTGTTGACCGCCATTGGGAGCGTCGCGGCGCTCAACACGGCGACGGTGCGCAGCATGGTCACCGAGCAGATCGTCAGCATCGACTTCAAGGATGGCCAGTTCGTCAAGAAAGGCGAGCTCTTGGCCCAACTCGATCCGAGCACGTTTCAGGCGCAGCTCGACCAGGCGAAGGCCAATCTCGCTCGCGACCAGGCCCATCTTCAAAATGCGCAAATCAATCTGAGCCGGTATATCCCGCTGCAAAAACAAGGGTTTGCACCGGAGCAACAAGTGGCCACTCAGCAGGCGATGATCGCCCAGCAGCAGGCCACGATAAAGGGTGATCAGGCAGCGATTGAATATGCCAAGACGCAGCTGAGCTACACCAAGCTGGTCGCGCCATTCGACGGGGTCGCGGGAATTCGCCTACTCGACATTGGGAACATCATCCATGCGAGCACGTCGCGGAGTTTTCCAGGTGAGCCAAATGCTCTGGTCGTCGTCAACCAGGTGCAGCCGATCAGCGTGATGGTTACGTTGGCTGCGGCCGACATTCCAAAGGTGCAGGACGCTCTCGCAAAGGGCTCCGTCAAGGTCATTGCACTTAGCGCCGACGGCAAAACTGAGCTCGATACCGGCACGCTTGCCGCGATCGACAATCAGGCGAGCACCACCTCCGGCACCATCAGCCTCAAGGCGATTTTCCCCAATCCAAATCGTCGGTTGTGGCCCGGCATGTTTGTCAACGTTCGGGTCGTGACCGGGATACAAGACAACGGCCTGACCGTCCCGCTCGAGGCCGTCCAGCAGGGACCGCAGGGGCAGTACGTCTTTGTCGTCGGCGCCGATCACACAGTGTCGATGCAGCCCGTCTCGGTGAGCGAGACACTCAATGGCGAGGCTCTGATCGACAACGGGTTGAGCGCCGGAGAAACCGTCGTCGTGCGGGGTCAGTATCGGCTGACGCCGGGCACCGTGGTGTCGCTGGCGAACCCGAACAATCCGGCTGCGGTGCCGAACCCCACCACGGCGAGCGCGGGCCTCTTGCCATGAACATCTCGGCGACGTTCATCAGAAAACCGATCGCCACCTCGATGCTGATGGTGGCGATCCTGCTGCTCGGATTGATCGGTTACGAGCTGTTGCCGGTGGCGGCTCTGCCGAACATCGACTCGCCGACGATCCAGGTCACCGCACAACTGCCCGGCGCCGATGCGCAGACGGTCGCCGGCACTGTCACGACGCCGCTCGAACGACAGTTCGGCCAGATCCCCGGCCTCACGCAAATGACGTCGAGCAGCGCCACCGAATATGCGCAGGTCACATTGCAATTCAGCCGCAGCCGCACCGTGGATTCGGCGGCGCAGGACGTGCAGGCGGCGATCAATGCGGCCTCCGGCCAGCTGCCGCCGACGATGCCAAATCCGCCGATCTACCGGAAGACCAACCCGGCCGACACGCCGGTGCTGATGCTCGCCCTGACATCCGAGACGCTTCCGCTCACCGTGGTCAGCGATTACGCGAACAGCATCCTGGCGCAGAAGATATCGCAGATGCCCGGCGTTGGCCTCGTTACAATCGGCGGCCAGCAGAACCCGGCGATCCGGGTCCAGGTCAACCCGGCGCAGCTCGCTGGGGTGGGACTCGATCTGGAGGCGGTGCGAACGGCGCTGGCCACTGCCACGGTCGACCAGCCGAAGGGCACATTGTACGGCGCCAATCAGGCCTTTGCGCTGCAGACCAACGACCAGCTGATGATGGCGCAGGGGTTCAACGACTACATCCTTGCCTATCGCACCGACACTTTGGGCCATAGCGGGCCGGTGCGCGTCCGCGATGTCGGCCGGGCGATTGTCGCGCCGCAAGACGTGACATTGGCAGGCTGGTTCAACACCCGGCCAGCGATCCTGTTGGCGGTTCAGCGCCAACCCGGCGCGAATGTGATTGCGACGGTTGATCAGATCAAGAAAACGTTGCCTCAACTGGAAGCCTCGCTGCCGCCGTCGATCAAAATCCATATCGTCTCTGACCGCACCACGACCATCCGGGCCAGTGTGGCCGACGTTCAGAATACTCTGCTGTTGACGATCGCGCTCGTCGTCGGCGTGATCTTCCTGTTCCTGCACAAACTATGGGCGACCGTGATCCCCGGAGTATCGGTGCCGATGTCTCTGATCGGCACCTTCGCGGTGATGTATGTGCTCGGCTACAGCCTCGACAATCTCTCGCTGATGGCGCTGACGATCGCCGTCGGGTTTGTCGTCGACGATGCGATCGTCATGATCGAGAACATCGTCCGGCACATCGAGGAGGGGAAGACGCCGATGGAGGCTGCCTTGCAGGGGGCGGGCGAGATCGGCTTTACGATCCTCTCGATCTCGATATCGCTGATCGCGGTGTTCATTCCGCTGTTCCTGATGGGCGGCATCGTCGGTCTGCTGTTCCAGGAGTTCGCCGTCACCGTCGCCATCGCGATCGTCATCTCCGTGATCGTCTCGCTGACTCTGACGCCGATGATGTGCGCCCGTCTTTTGACGGCCGAGGGCGACAGGCGTCCTGGACTGGTCTCGCGCACTCTCGAGCGCTTCTTTGGCGGGTTGGTCGCCATCTACGATCGGGCGTTGATCGTGGCGCTGCGCCATCGCCTGATCACGCTGATGGTGATGATCTCGACCGTCGCTGCGACCCTCGTCCTGTTCGTAGAAATCCCAAAAGGGTTCTTCCCGCAGCAGGACACCGGCCTGATCGTCGGCATCACCGAGGGCGCGCAGAACATCTCGCCGCAGGCGATGAAGGAGCGCACGCAAGCTGTTCTGGAGGTGGTGACAAAGGACCCGGCGGTTGCTTCGGCTAACGGCTATATCGGGCC
>JBJMQW010000400.1:0-4314 GCA_045802495.1 Allostellaceae bacterium
GACCGCAATCATCTCGTTCTGACGCGAAAGATACTCCGCCCGGTCCGGCATGATGAAAGCGCTTGATGCGACCGAAGACGAAAATTACGACCGGCTGGTGAGTGAAATCCGCGCCTGTGCGGTCTGCGCTCCTCACCTGCCGCTCGGACCTCGCCCCGTTCTGCGCGGTCGCCCCTCGGCGCGGCTGCTCATCATCAGCCAGGCTCCGGGGACACGGGTGCATGAAACCGGCCTGTCGTTCAACGACCGCAGCGGCGATCGATTGCGCACGTGGCTCGACCTCGATCGCGACAGTTTCTACGATGAGGCCCGGGTCGCCATCATGCCGATCGGGTTTTGCTATCCCGGTCGTGACGCGAGGGGCGGCGACCTGCCGCCACGCGGCGAATGCGCGCCGCTATGGCATGCACGCTTGCGGGCGCTGTTGCCGGCGATCGAGCTGACCTTGCTCGTCGGCAGCTACGCGATCGCTTATTATCTGCCGCGTCCGGCGGACACCAGGTCGATGGCCGGGATAATCGCGCGCTGGCGCGATTATCTGCCGGATTTTTTCGCACTGCCGCATCCGAGTTGGCGAACGATGCGCTGGCAGCGCGACAACCCCTGGTTCGAAGCCGAGATCTTGCCGGAGCTGCGCGCCCGGGTCGCCGGCACGCTCACTCCGAGGCCTCGATCCGCTCCATATCCTCATCGCTGAAGCCGAAATGGTGGCCGATCTCGTGGATCAGCACGTGGCGCACCAGATGCGCCAAATCTTCGCCGGTCTCGCACCAATAATCGAGGATCGGCCGGCGATAGAGAAAGATCATGTCGAGATCGGGCCGCGGATCGCTGACGCTCTTGTGCGGCAGCGCGACGCCGCGGTAGAGGCCGAGGATGTCGAAGGGGCCGTCGAGCCCCATCGTCTCCTCGGTTTCCTCGTCCGGGAACTCCTCGACCCGGATCACGACATGCCCGAGTTCTTGCTTCAAGGGGCGCGGAATGGTGCCGAGCGCCCGCTGCGCCAGGTCTTCGATTTCGCCGAGCGATGGCGGCACATAGCGCGTCATGGTATCACTCCCACCGATTGAAGGAGGATGACATGGTCGAGAGGCTGGTCGGGGCGGCGCGGCATACAGCGCTGCACGAGCTCCAAGGCTGGGTCGAAGTCGAGGACCGCGACGCGATCCGCAAGAGCTACCATTTCGAAAACTTCTCCGAGGCCTGGGGCTTCATGTCGCGAATGGCGCTCCTCGCCGAAAAAATGGACCATCATCCCGAGCTCTTCAACGTCTACAACCGGGTGGAGGTCGTGCTGTCGACGCATGATGCAGGCGGGCTCAGCGAACGGGACATCCGCCTTGCGCATGCAATCGACGAGATCGCGCCCGAGCGCGACCGGCGCCCTCCCCTGCCCTGATCCCCACCCTCCGCTCCTCCGCAGGCCCGCAGGCGCAGGGCTGTCCGGGGAATGAGACGGTTGAGAAATTGGTCACAGATCCAACCAGGTCTCGTCATGGCCGTGCTCGACACGGCCATCCACGTCTTCCGACCGCGGACTGGCCTTCGTGGATGGCCGGATCAAGTCCACGGCTGTCCGGTTGAGTTTTGCTAGACAAGGGACATGGCATTGATTCCACTCGGTTCGGGACGTTTCGCCGACGATCCGGACACGAGACAGGGGGTCAATGCCATGCGCCATCAGAATAGCGTTTTTCATGGAGTACTGAAGCATTTGCCGTGGAGCGAGTTTGACCGGCTGGTGGCGGCGCATGGAGCGGATTCGCGGGTTCGTCGGTTGACGACGAAAAGCCAGTTCGTCGCGCTGCTCTACGGCCAGCTCTCGGGGGCATCGAGCCTGCGCGAGATTGTGACGGGACTGGAGAGCCATGCGGCGCGGCTCTATCATTTGGGTGCGGGTTCGGTTCGGCGCTCGACCTTGTCGGATGCCAACACCCGGCGGCCTGTGGCGGTGTTTGCCGAGTTGCTGGCGCGGCTGATGCAGCAAGCCCATCGCGGCCTGCGCCGCAAGCTCGCCGAGACCACCTATCTCATTGACGCCACGAGTGTTCGGCTGAATGAGCGCAGTGCCGGTTGGGCGCGGTTCGCGACCGGCGTATGCGGTGCCAAGGTGCATGTCATCTACGATGCCGATGCTGATCGCCCGATCTACGCCGCGGTGAGCGCGGCTAAGGTCAACGACATCACCATGGCTCAGCAGATGCCGATCGAGCCGGGCGCCACCTATGTCTTCGATCTCGGCTACTACGATTATGCCTGGTGGGCCAGGCTCGACGCTGCACAATGCCGAATCATCACCCGCTTCAAAGCCAACACGCCGCTTGCCGTGGTCGGAGAGCTGCGGGTGCCGGAGGGCGGCAACGTTGTTTCCGACCGCATCGGCTTCCTCCCCGCGCGCCAAGCCAAGAGCCGCCGCAATCCGCTGCCGGACGCGGTGCGCGAGGTGCGGGTCACCACCAAGAACGGCAAGGTGCTGCGCCTGCTGTCGAACGACCTCGACGCCCCGGCACAGGAAATTGCCGATCTCTACAGACGACGCTGGGCGATCGAGCTGTTCTTTCGTTGGGTCAAGCAGACCCTCAGGATCACCCGCTTTCTCGGCACCAGCGAGAATGCCGTACGCATCCAGATCGCTATTGCCCTCATCGCCTTCTTGCTGCTGCGCCTCGCGCAAGCCGCGCAGAAGATCACCCAAACCCCGCTCGCTTTCGCCAGGCTGGTCCGCGTCAATCTGATGCACCGCCGGGCCGTCGATCGCCTGCTCGAGCCCGAACCCGCCGCTGTCCCCAATCCCGCTCAATTGCTGCTCCAATGGAACTGAAACGGGAACCGGACAGCCGTGGACTTGTTCCGGGCATCCACGGAAACCGGCAAGAGCAGTGGCGTCGGCCTGTGGATTGCCGGGTCAAGCCCGGCAATGACGGCTTGAGATGGAGCATAAGCACTGAAAAATCGACATTTATTTTCGTTCGGACTCTGAGGCGAGCCATGTCCGCCGATAGCCCCCTCACCCCTGCCATTGCGACGATCTGCGTGCCATTGCGGGTGTGATGATCCCGGCGAGCGCGGAATTCGATGTGCCTGGCGCCGATGATCCCGCGATCCTGGCCGACATCTTGGCGACATTGGGCCGCGACGCGGGCCCGGTGCGGGAGGCACTCGACGGGCTCGCGTGCCTCGCCGGACAGCCGCTCGCCGCTCTCGACCCGGCGCGGCGGGCGGCGGTAGCGATGGAATTGCGGGCCAATGGCGGAGCCGCCGTCGCGACGCTGACCCGCGTCGTTATGCAATGCTATTACCGCGACGATCGCGTCGTCCGTTCTCTCGGATTGGGGCCGCGGCCGCCCTATCCGAGAGGCCATGTGTTGGAGGATGGGGACTGGTCGCTGCTCGACCCGGTCCGGGCGCGGCCGCCGATGTGGCCGCGTTTAACTGCTCTGCGTCGAGTTAAGGATCAGCCGCGTACGATGCGCAATGGCCGGTAGCTGTGCGCCGGCTCGGCGGCGCGGCCGAGATCACGCGGAATGCGTCGGACCATCGCCTCGAAGGCGGGCCACACGGCGATGAATTGCTGCATCAGCTCTTCGGGAAGATCGAGCCCGGCGCGGCGCGTCATGACGCGGATCTCGTCCGGTGTGGAGGGCGGCAGATGACTGAGATCGGTGCGCATGATTTCCTCCCGGTTCAATGGAGATCGGGATGGCGACGATGCCAATCGGTCGCCTGCTGGTAGGCATGGGCGATGCGCAGCACGGTCGGCTCGGCCATCGGCGTCGCGGCGATCTGCAATGACAACGGCAACCCTTCGGCGCGGCTGAACCCGCACGGGATGGCGAGTGCCGGCAACCCGCCGACGCTGAACGGCATTGTGATGCTGGGCGAGCTGACAAGCCGGTCCGGCTGGTTCGGGTCGGCGGGGTCGGCGACATTGAGCGCACCGGCAGTCAGCAGCGCGTCGAATCGCTTCAGCGTCAGCGCCTGCTCGCGGGCCAATACGGCGCGCCAGCGCAGCGCTTGCACATAGTCCTCGGCGCGGATCAAGGCACCCGGCAATACGCGGTTGCGCAGGATCCGGCCGAAATCCTGTGGCCGCGTCTTCAGGTCCTTCTCGTGGATCGCGTAAAGCTCGGCGATCGAGATCGTCGTCTTGCAGTCGGTGTAGTCGCGCAGGCTGGATAATTGCACCGGCTCGACCACCGCGCCGAGCCCGCGCAAGACCTCGACCGCGGCCGAGATCGCCGGCACAAGGTCGGGGTGGGCGCCCTGGGCATACCAGTGCTCGATCAGCCCGAAACGCAGCCCCTCGATCCTCCC
>JBJMQW010000401.1:0-17276 GCA_045802495.1 Allostellaceae bacterium
AGCCGCCCGCGCCGCCGCCTGCTGGCACAGGTCGAGGGTTGCGAATTGGCGTATGGTCGCATGCGGCTCGGCAGGAGCTCCGGCGAGCGACAGCAACACGAGTAGATACCCGGAAGCCACTCAGGCAGGTTGGCACGGTTTTGTGAACTCGGCGCGACGTAGCTTCATCATATCGTCTTTCCGGCTGCCGCTCGCGCCGACCGCAGTGCGACACGGTGTCCGCGCGCGTTCAAATGCCACCTCCTCCCGCAAGTCGGAGGAGCGCGGCCCGAATCGGAGACTGCTCTAGGTCAAAGCGGATAGGTGAGCCCCTCGGTGACCATGAGCCGGCGCAGCAATTCTGCGCGTTGGCGCAAGGGCCTCTCCTCGGCTGGCAACGCCGCGACAAGTTCGGCTTCGATTTCGGCCAACATGCGGGGCAATGCCATCGAGAGTGGAAGGAGCGGTTGGTCTAGGTAGGGAGAGGTCACTTATTCTGCCTCGCATCGGCTTGCCACTCTTCCGCATCGAGCATCCTCTCCAGGAGACCGCGTGGGCGCTCCCGACGCGCGCGAGATGTAACCCTCCGGGAGAGGCATTTGCGCACGGGACTGAGCGGAGAGCAACGGTGCCACATAATTTCGAGTTTGGCGTGTGAAGTAGTTCACACTTGCCTCAGCAAGGGGGCCAATGCTGAGCCTGAAAAGGGCAGGGCAGGGAATTAGGCACAGCGGATTTGTGCTCGAACGTCACGAGAACACAGTCACGTGCCTGGCTGGTCACAATGGGCCAATTCCCCCTTGACGGCCCCGAACCTCAGAGCGCCAGCATAACCGCTCAGGCTCTTTTTTTGCTTAATATGTCGCGATTTTGACGGGCATGTGAGGTAACTCACACCCCACAGGCATCCGGCGCGTTTATCTTAAGCCAGAGATCAGGGTCTTCCGGATGGCCCCCTCTAGAGGCCCAGCGCCTCTAAAGAGCCCCGTCGCGAAATGCCGGGGCTCTTTTGCTGCAAGGATTTACTCGCTTGCTCCGCTTTTGGACGGGGGAATGACGGCATAACGTCACAATCGCGTGTGGTGGCCGCTACTTCCCGCAGAACGGCCCCAAGATTCAAAGCCCCGTTGCTGGCTGCCGGGGCTCTCTTTTCGCGATAAATGCCGAGTTTTGCCCCCGGCCCATCACAACCACCTGGACTTTGCTAACGGTCCTCGTCGATCGCTTTGCGCAGCAGCCGCGTAAGGGTGGCGGTTTCGTCATCGGACAAGTCGGGGTGCACAAAAGGCAGATTGTGCCGTCAGCAGATTGTGCCGTCAGCAGATTGTGCCGTCAGCAGATTGTGCCGTCAGCAGATTGTGCCGTCAGCAGATTGTGCCGTTAACCGAAAGTCGGGTGTTTTCTTAAACGCGCTCTTTTTCCGCGGGGGAGTGGCTTGTCTGGTCCAAATTGCGCGTCACGTCGGCTGCTGATTGCGATTGACCCGCGGTTTCGGCCACAGAGAATGGATCTATTCCAAGCTCGTTCAGAACCAATCGGTAAAGACCAAAGGCGTGGTCAACGGCGCATTGGACGGTCTCGGCCTCGGCGCCAGTTAGCGGCCTGCGTCTGCCTTCAACGCGGCTTCGCGGAATTTCCACGGTCGGCAGCATTCCCGCCGTCAAGATGGCGGCTATCAATTCGCGGTCGGCCATTTGGGATCTCCCGTCATTGATCACATGAGAGCGACAACGCCGATCGCCATGCGTCCGTTGCAAGGCAAATAAGTGACAGAAATCGAGAACTAGCGCTTGGCGTTCATCGAACGTGCGCGCCGCTCGAGATGATCTGCGCGGCTTTCAAGACTTGCCGCGAGATGCAGGATTTGTCTTCGGCTCCGGCAACTGGCATGCGCGCGCAGCATTGCGAAGCATATCGTCGATTTCCCGGTAATGCTCGGCGCCACGTACTATCATCACCGCGACAACATCAGCGCGACGGACCCGATCAGCGCCCACACCGTGCCGGTCGCCATCATCGCGAGCCGGCTTAAGTAGGCGCGGGTCGGTAGCTGAGCGAGATGCATCTTCAGGAGTTCGACCTCTTCGGCGATCCCGTACAGGTCGCCACGGGCTTGGTCGATCTGGCGCAACATAAACTGGCGATCATCCGGCATAATTGCAATCATGCCGGGAAAGCATTGGGGATTGGTTAGCGAGAGCGGACAAAAAGTGGCGTCGGGAGATTATTTCCGAGCGCCGGCAGCCTTCGGCCAGAAAGTGGCCGATCCAACCCGTAGCCGGCCCGTTGATCTCCCCTCGGCAAACCGCGCCCCTGACGCTCCCCGTGTTCATTTTTGAACACAAGTAACCCATACCGATCTCGTAAGTGTTTGATTTTATGGTGCTGCCGGTGGGTATCGAACCTACGACCTCCCCCTTACCAAGGGGTGGCAGCAGCCGCAAGTGGCTAGAAATGCTGGCGTTGGCTGTCGGCCGTCGACGGAACGTTCCGGGAATCGCCGGGGGTAGCGTCAGTATTCCGGGAGTACGGAAGAAACACGCGCGCATCATCGCCTTTCGAGCGCCGCCTTGGCATCACGCATGAAGTCGGGATGATGATGGGCGTAGAGTTCGGTGGTGCGTGCGACGCTGTGGCCGAGATAGCCGGCGATTTGGTGCATCGGCACGCCCCGCTGTGCCATCCATGTCCCGGCCGTGTGCCTCAACGTGTGGCTGGTGCACTCGGGGATCCCGGCACGCTCGGCGGCGCTGTTGAAGCCCGTCTTGACGCTCGCGACTGGGTTGCCCTGATAGGCGATGACGTGATTGCAGCTCGCCCGCGCTTGCGCACGCCGGAGTGCGGCAAAAAGGCTTCGCGGTATCGGGATAATAGGGCGCCGTTTCTTTGTTTGGACTCGTCCTGGTGGGTTGAAATCGATGCGCCCGCGGAGAGGTCGACCTGCGGCCAGGTTAGCTCAAGGATCGCTCCGCGGCGGGCGCCCGTGTAGAGCGCGATGATCGCATAGAGGGGCAAATGAAGGCGGGCGCGCTTGTCGCGGCGGGTTTCCCCAAATAGCCGCGCAGCTTCTGATCGCGTGATCCAATAATCACGGCCGGGAGGGGCTTGCGGCACTGGCACGTAGTAGGATCCGGGCACTAGCCGTCGCTGCTCGATGGCATGCCGGATTGCGGGGCGCAGCGCGCCTGCGAGTTCCCTGATAATCGTGCCGTCGCCGGCGCCGCGCTCGATGATCTCGACTTCAGAGGTACGCTCGCGATCGAGGCCGCGGACCGAATGCGCGCGGCGCCAAACCCAATATTCTTTGACTCTTTCAGGAATTAGGGACGCGATTGTGTCGCCCCGAAAGAACGCAATCAGCGGCTCGATCGAACCGGCGAGCGTCGCAGGGGATGCGACGGTGCCGCCATGCTCATTGGCATAGTCGGTTAAGGCGTCGACGATATAGACCTGATCGGGATCACCGGGGCCGGTTCGCGCGGCTCGGCGTCGTTCTCCGAGCCAGCTTTCGAACCATGCTTGAGCTGCCTCAGAATCGGCGGCATCGAAACCCGTCGACCGTTCGAGTTTTCGGCCGCGCTCGGTCCACCGGACGATCCACATACCGGCCGGGTGGTCGGCCCAGCGCTTGTCTCTGACGACAACGAGCCGAGGGCCGGGATTGGGGCGGGGCATACAACCTCCCTTGCGGCATTTAGAAAGGCGGCAACATCGCTGCCGCGGTAGAGCCATTTGCCGGCGATTTTTGTCCCGATAAGACGGCCGGACTCTCGTTCTGAACGGATTGATCGCGCCTTAATGCGGGCGCCGGTCGGATCGAGCATCTGCGCGACCTGGGCATCGGTGTAGAGGGGCTCGATGAGCGGCGCCATTTTATCTGTCTAGCCGGATAAATCGCCGTAGAGCGCGGCGAGCTGGTCATTGCGCAGCATTCGACCGACCGCTAGCGTTTCGGCCGCGTCATAGTCGAACGTCTCGTATTCGATGACCGGTTCGGGCTTCTCGATCCACGCGGTGATCCATTCGCCGTTGGCCGGACCGCGGTTGTGGCAAACCGAGATGGGCTCGGGATCATGCTGTTCGTCGAGGAAGCGGTCGAGAATCTGACCGATCTTGATCTTCTCCTGATCACCGCGGGCGTTGGTGGCGTCAAGCTCTTTTCGTGGCAGGTACCGCTCGATGACCTCGCGGACCATCGCGCGCAGGTCGGTCGGCCGGATCGCGTCGAGTTCACAGGATTGGCGCCCGCCTTCGAGAACAGCAACGTCGCGATACTTGTCGAGGAACCAGCGGTAACGCGGATCTTTTGTTTTGCTCGGTCGCAGCGCCGCTTGGAGCCGGAGATCGACGATCTGGTCGGGCGTAATTGCGATCCGCTCGAAATGAATGTCGGCATCCGATGCAAAGCCGCGCAGATCTTTCTCGATCGCTTCTGCAGCCTGGGCTCCGCTCGGATCAAGGTCGCCCAGGTGGTAGATGTAGATTGGGTGTTCGACCCAACTCAGTCGCTGCGCAGCTTCGTGCAGGAAGCTGATTGAGGAGTACCCGACGGCCGCCATCAGTGCGATGTCGTACTCGCGGGTGACCGGCTCTAGCACGCCGACAAGGGCGTTCTTCTCGACCCAGATTTGGACGAACTCATCGACATCTTGCCAAGGATCTTTTCGGTAGTTGCGGCGTGTGTCATTGAGGGCCTGCGGGATGCCCTCGACGGTGTAGGGCTGGCGGGCGAAGCGGCCTTCGTCAATGATCCATTCATACGGAATCAGCTCCTCGCGGCGTAGCTCGGTGAGGATGTTCTGGATCTTGTCGTAATCGGCTTCAGCCTTGCTGACGATGCTATGCACGACCGCCTGGTAATAGACCTGCCTAACCGTCATCGGCTGGTCCAGCTCAACGATTTCGCGGATCCGCCGCCGGCGAGTTGCCATCTCTGAGTTCGTGGCTCTAAATCGGGTCACTGTAATCTGCCTTTTGTGCTTATTTTCAACGGGCTGGGGGATTTATCCGTCTAGCCGGATAAATTTCTCTGATCCTTATCTTTCAGTGTTGTCTTTGGTGGCTGTAGGCGGCGCATCGGCCTTAGCGGTTTCGGCTGCCAGGAAGTCTTCTACGCGCTTCACGAGGCGGAAAAGCTCTACAGTCACATATCCTTCCGGCCGCTTATAAAAGCCGGAGAGCCATTGTTCCGGCCTGAGCGCCTCTCCCGAAACAACGTATTGTTCATACACAGGCCCGCCTAGCCTGGTGTCGTCGCTGGGCCCGATGGTCAGAACAGCGTTGAGCTTGCGCCAGTTATTATCTCGCCGACACAGCTCTGCTGCCGCCGACGCGAGCGGGGACGCAATCCCAATCCGAACGAGCGCCGCCATGACAGCGAGATGCAGCACGTCGTCGACGCTGAAGGAGCGCGACTTACCCCTTGACCCTACCTCGACGCCTGGGAGCAGCCGGCGCTGAATCCAAACGTTTATGGTTCCAACCGGTACCCCGGCGGCCCGCGCGGCGGCGTCTGCGTCGACTTGATCCACCTGAAAGAGCCCCAAACCGCCAACGTCTAACGCCGCGTAATATAACCGTCGTTTTTCGTGTTGCAAGCGAAAAGGTGCCAAACTATTTTCTAACGGTTGTTTTTATCGAGGTTGCCCGCAATGCCACACGCCGACCTGCCGCCGTACACTATCGAGGAGACGGCCGAGCGATTGAAGATGAGTACTGCTGCGGTCAGGGGAGCCGCGAGGCGCGGCGAGCTCCCCGCCTTCAAGCTCGGCCGGGATTGGCGGATCCTCGCTGGGCCGGTTGAAAAGCTGCTGAGCGAAGATAAGAAACGGGCCGCTGGCTGATGCCGCCGATTCGCGGCGTGGGGCCGCCGAAACGAAACCCCCCGGCTGCCGGCGCCCGGCTATCTGCGCCGCGTCGCTCGACCAGCGACGCAAGCTGAAGCGCCGGCCCCTTGGGAAAGGACCGGCGCGGCAGGGTTAACGATTTTTCGCAGCAATCAGGCTGCGGGATTTAACACCAGTCGCTCGGTATTTCAAGCCCAAAGGCCGGCCTCCGATGACAGGGAGGCTTTATGAACCAACATCCACCAGTTCGAACGCCATCGCAGGGCGCGCTGCGGCGGGGCGAGCGGGCCACATGGGGCACGCGACCTGCTGAAGCGCCGACCTGCCCAGCGGGTGGGGCCAAGCTCATCTCTTGGAGACCCTATCGCAATCCGGCAGGCACGATGCTGGGCTTCGTATCGGCCCAGTTGCAGTCCGGACTAATCATCAACGACTTGAAGATCATGCGCGGCCCGAAGGGTGCGCTATGGGTTGCCGCGCCAGCTGTGAAAGTGCTCGATGCCGACGGTAATCCCAGGCTCGACGCCCGCGGGAAGCCGACCTGGCGCGACTTCATCGAATTTCGCGACAAGGTGATCCGAGAGAAATTCTCGAGCCTAATCGTCGCGCTCGTCCGCGGCGCGCATCCCGGCGACCTTGAGGATGGCGGCGCATCGTGATCACGCTCGAAGCTGCTCGCGATTATGTTCGTCGCGGCTGGCGCGTAGTGCCAATTCCGACAGCGCTTAAAAGGCCAATTGCCGACGGATGGCCGGATCTGATCATCGGGTTTAACGACCTCGCGCGCTATTTCGGCGCCGATCAGAATATTGGGATTCGGTTGGGCGCGGCGTCAGGGGAGCTTGTTGACATTGACCTCGATTGCCCTGAGGCGATCGCCCTCGCCGATGTTTATCTCCCCGTCACAAAGGCGAAGTTCGGCCGAAAGAGCAAACCATGCTCGCATTGGCTCTACGTTGCACCCGGCGCTATCAAAGAGACATTTGCCGACCCGATCGACGGTGACATGCTTGTCGAGCTGCGCGCCGATGGCCAGGCTGGGAAGGCTCATCAAACCATATTCCCACCCTCTATAGCCGACGGGGAATGTCGAGAATGGGAGGGTGAAATCATCGTACCACGCACGATTGAGGCCGCACCCTTGCGCCGCGCCGCGGCATGGCTTGCGACCGCCTGTCTCGTCATGCGGCACATATCCGAGCACGCGGCACGCCACCCAGATCGCGATATGCCCGGTCTTCTATGGGAAGCGGATCATGCGCTCGGACGCCGCGCTTACCGATGGCTTGGATCATCCAGCCCGGACATGCCGCGGCTGCGCCCCAAACCACGCCAGGATCTTACCGCCAACGAAGTCGACCTCGTCGACATGGTCGCCGCAATTCCAAACGCTAATGAAAGTTGGGACGATTGGGTTGCGGTCGGGCTCGCGATCTTCGCAAGCTCGGGTGGCTCCTCCGAAGGCGCCATCGCCTTTGATGGATGGTCGGCGAAATCATCAAAATACGACCCGCACTATACCTCTGAGAAGTGGCACGAATTCTTCAAATATCCGCCCGATAGTACCGGCGTCGGCAAGCTAATCAAAATGGCCATCGCCTCCGGCTGGCGCTCTAAAAGGGAGCGCATGCGGGTATGACAACTACTTTCGAAGACCCCGAATTCTTCCGCAATGCAAACAATCAGGACGGGGAGCGAGAAGAATTTAACAAGCGGCATGAGGAATCCTCCAAATCAAACGGTCACGCTTCCGATCCACGATTTTGCCTCGTCCGATCAAAAGACATCAAACTGGGCGCAACCCCTAACTATCTCGTCCACGGGCTCGTTCCCCGTGAGGGGCTGGTCTTGATTTGGGGGCCACCCAAGTGTGGCAAGAGCTTTTGGGCCTTTGATTTGATGATGCACGTCGCTCTCGGCTGGGAATACCGTGACCGACATGTTGAGCCAGCGACGGCCATTTATATTGCTTGTGAAGGAGAACGCGGGCTTGCTGCTCGTAATGCCGCTTTCTGGCAAGAAAAATTATCCTCATCCGATGACCCCCCATTTTATTTGCTAACAACGCGGCTCGATCTTCCTGGTCAGGTCGAACAGTTGATCCTTGACATCGCCAGCCAAATTCCACCAACCCCAGTTGGCGCTATCGTCCTTGATACACTCAACCGCTCCATCCGCGGGAGCGAATCCTCTGACGAAGACATGTCCCATTACGTCGCGGCGGCAGATGCACTTCGCGAAAGGTTTAAATGTGCTGTTATCATTATCCACCATTGTGGGATAAACGACAGCCGGCCACGAGGCCACACGTCATTAACCGGGGCTGTCGACGCCCAGCTTGCCATAAAACGCGACAGCAGTGGGCAGATCGTTACAACACTTGAATGGATGAAGGATGGCCCGGAAGGCGACGAAATCGTGAGCCGGCTCGGGGCCGTCAATGTCGGCATCGATGATACCGGAATGCCGATTAGTTCATGCATTGTTGAACCGGCTATAGGCGCGGAGGCGAAACCCAAACAAGCGAAGAAATCGGCCCTGCCCGACAGTGCGAAAATCGCCCTGGCTCAGCTACGGAACGCCCTTGCCGTTGAGGGAGCCATCCCAGCGGCGGCAGGTAACGGCCATATGCCATCGGACACCCCGGCTATCCGCTATGAGCTATGGCGCCAATACTGCTATACCGCAGGGATCGCGGATACACAGGAAGCAAAGCAAAAAGCGTTTACCCGCGCGGCCACCCGACTACAGGCCGAGGAAATTATCAAGCAATGGGATGTTTGGATATGGCTCACTTCCTAGCCCGGACATCCGGACATAAGAAAATGTCCGGCTCCCGGACATTTATCCGACCTGAGGTGTCCGTCACCCGGACAGACACGGACATCATCCTTAGAAGGATGTCCGGTGTCCGGGTACCTTGTCCGGGCGACACTGTCTGACCGCTTCCAAAAGAAAGATCATGCACTGATGCCAGTAGGCCTCCGGTGGTCCCTCGGGACGCACAGGTGACTGTGGGAGACGTTGGAGTTGTGGGAGTTGTCCAGCCCATGTACGCGCTCGTACGCGCGCGTACGAGAGGGGGCTGCGACCCAGCCGATGCGCGATTTACCTTGACGTAAGGTGTCCAAACGGGCGATCGTGGAAATCCTCGAAATGTTCGTTTGGGAGGAGACGATAATGTCAAAAATGTCAAAGCGGGGACAGCCTCGGGTGTACAAGCGCCTCACTCTCACTACGCTCGCCACTCTGATAGGCCTTGGTGGGGCCGCGCAGGCGGAGACATATGGCGGCGGTCCGGTCTTCGCCGCAAATGGCGTCGTGGTCGCTTGCCGAGTTTTCAATTTCGGTGCTACCCCTGTAACGCTCCCTACTCTCGAGATCTATAACTCTCTCGGTGCGACCGTAGCTCAGACTTTCAACAACTGCCCGGCACCGCCTGCCGATCTGCCGCTCGGTGGGACTTGCGCGTTCGCGGCGACGGCCGTTGCGAATACAGCGTATTCCTGTCGCCTCGTTGTTGCAGGTCAAAACCCCGACCGGGTCAGCGGCGCTGCCGAGATACAAGCTACCGGCGGCACTGTCTTAAACGCCCTACCATTGACAAAGTAAACAGGCGAAGGCTTTGTGCGAGGGGCACGGTGGTTACCGCCAAAAGATCAATGCGGGACTATGTCGGCCCCTCCTCCGAAAGTCACGGTCGAGCGCGATCTGCTGCTGCGCCTTCAGGTGATCGTTGATGTCGCGAGTGGCAGGTGATCGATATGCTGCTGCCGGAATTGTTTGCGCAGGCGAAAGGTGACCGGAGCTCGCTTACCGCGTGAATGAAGTCATGACCGCGGCGACGGCGGCACTCCGCAGACTTGGGGGCGGCAGCAACCCGGATCTCGATAACGCAATTCGCAACGCGATCATCCCCGACGACGTACCCGCCAAGCTCGGCCAAACGGATGCGACCGGGCCCGGCCCCGCCGTCCTCGATCTCAACGGCGCCGACGATCAGCATCTTGCCCTGGCGGCTGCGGTCACTGCCGCCCGTGAGCGGATCGTTCTTGCTGCGGCAGGGAATTTCGGTCTCGTCAATCTCGACCAAGCCGGCAAGCGCGCTGCGGCCGGGCGCGACCATGCTGCGGCGTAGCTTGCCGCACAACAACCAGGCGCTGCGGTAGGAGCCCAAGCCGAGCTGGCGTTGCAGTTGCAGCGCCGAGATGCCGTTGGAATGGGTGGCCATCAGATAGGCGGCCCAGAACCAGGTGGTCAGCGGCAGCTTGGAGTGGTGCATGATCGTGCCGGCGGTGACCGATGTCTGTTGCCACAGCCGGCGCATTCCCATTGATTATGGAGAATGCAGGGGACAGATGAGCGAAGGATTTTCATTGGGCGAAAGGTTGAGACTCGCCATCCCGGCGAACGAAAATTGGACGCCACAGCTGCATGCGCTCGCCGAAAGATTGGCGCCGTTGAGTCCAGAACAGCGGGCCATGGAATGGAAAGATACGATGAGCGAGTTCATCCGAAGGCAAGAGACTGCCGGCGTCCCGGCCGAGACGATCGGTCGTCGCGTCACATCGATGGCGAAAATCGTCGGTGATCTCATCGTCACGATCGAACGCAATGCTGAAGACGCCACAGGCGAGACGCGATGACCGAAGTGGATCCGCCAAATGGCGGACCCTCCCATGGACTCCGGACAGGTCCTGGTCACCGGGGGGGTATCGCAATGGTTGAGTTCATAAGAGGCGCCAACCGCGCAAGCTCTCACGCGCAAAAAATTTTGGTTCATATGGAAAATTCGAAAATCAAGTGACTGAGAAGTCCATGGCGAAAAATGGCCACGGCGGGCGGCGATTGGGAGCGGGTCGGCCGAGGAAATTTGCCCCCTCTTCCGCACCAGTGGCGTGGTTGGCCGAGCTTTCCCGCCTATGCGGGCTTGACACCAATCGAGTTACGACCTGCGAGGGTTTTACTGATGTAATTTTGAATCTGCTTCGCGAGCTTCATGCGGTCGCCAGCCGGCCTGACGAAATAGCGGAACTCATCCAGGTGGATGCAGCTGATCCCGACGTGCAGCGGCGACGCAAAATCGCCGTGCTCCAAGCCGTCACCCTCCAAATCAGATCGGCGATTCTTCTTCAGCTTGTCACCGCTGCGGCAGCAGTACAGAAGGCCACGGGCAAGAAATTCCCATGGGATGGGAGGTCGCCGTGACCGCTGCGCGTATATTGCAGGCTGCCAAACTTGCCGAAGATGTCCCAAGCGTGCTTGATGGCTTGATGAATCGTCACGATGCCCCAGTTCAACGAAACCAATATCAACCCGCCACCAGGATATCGCTTGCTTCTACCCGCCAAATCGAAGGATCGGGCTCAATTGAGAACGATCGACACTGCTGCAGCACTGCCGGTCAGCCTCCAACAGCGGAAATGCTTGCCACAGGTCGACACAGCCGGTTAGGTGCCAGAAGCGGAAATTCGGAGAGAGATGCCGTCAGCACGCTGCAACTGAACGCCATCGACCGAATGCCGCGCTCGACTCTATGCATGTCCGATCTATGCATGTCCGACGGTTCCACATCCTGGCGAACTCCCATATTAGCCGGTCGATCAAACGGGCATCTGAGGCGAGAGCGGCGGCCAGCGGGTAGAAGAGGCAGGATTGGCGCTGCCCTCAATGATACCGACTGGACCCGGACGGATTCGAACTGAACAAAGGGGTATTAGTGTGGCACCACGGTCGACCGAGTCCAGCCGTGCGGTGATATTGCCGAGGACTTCTCGGATTTCGCCTCAGCCCCGGAGACCGTCGTCAAAAACGGGCCTGGACCGACCTGCTGGGGAGAACTGTATCGAGGTAGTGCGGACTACTATGAAGGCCCGACCTCTGTCAGATCCGAGCCGATCCGATCTTAAAGAGTCAGACTCCTCTTCCTCCGCCAAATTTACACGTCGGTCGTGATATCCTTTAGTGGCCAGACTTTGCGCTCAGCAACGGACTGAAGCGGTAGTCAACGAGATCACTTCCTTCGCCGTCACCGTGCCGGAGCTAACCCGAAAAGCAAAATCCCGGCGCTGCGGTCCGTTGCCGAACTCGCGAAAAGCCGAGTGTCGGTTGTAGATTTTCTCGTCTCTCCGTCGCCTCACGGCGCCGTAGGGCACCGAACGGATCGCGTCATCCCGAGGCATCGTCGTCTGAGTACATGATGGCGAGATTTCGTTGGGCTTGGGCAGCAGCAGGCCATCGTGTAGGCACAGCCTTCCGCTCAGGTAGCATATTGACGCGGAAGACGCCGCCTGAGAGCCTTCCCGAGGAAAAGGGGACCCTGGGGGACCGACGAGCACAACGGGCCGCGGGACGTTGATTTCGCGCTAGGAGGGACTGCAATGCTTCCATCGGAAGGCAGCGAAATACTGCGCGTCGCGATCCTTAGCGGCGTCATCGGCTTTGCCGGCTTCTGCATCTCCTACGGTTTTTATGTCTGGCGCAAACGGAATTCGAGCAATAGAAGGTTACGGTCGCGGGCGAGGACGCTCGCCCAAATTCTCGCGTTCCTGAGCTGCGCGACGATCGCCCTCTCCTGGGGATTCAACGAATTTCAGGGACGCAGCGGCATCGCCGGCGGCAGCGACGTCTTCGTGGTCAATGCGCGCCGCGAGAGCTTTGCCCAACAAATCACATCGGCCGAGACGGTCGCTCAGGGAGACGTCGTGGCGGAGTTCCTGTCACCCGCTGACCGAACCCGGCTCGCTGCGATTGATCTTCAAATTTCTCAGGCGGCGGCGAAGAAGGAAGCGATCGCTAACAAGGTTCTCCAATCCGATGAGGCTCTTCTGCAGGAGCAGACCCATCTGCGCTCCGAGCTCCTGCAGAATAAGGGCTTTGCGTTTCAGTTGCAGCATTCGCGTTATGAGGTCGAACGCGAGCGGGCGACGCTAACGACCGCTTGGATCCGGGAAGAGAGCAAGCTTCTCGAAGACCTGGCAGAGGCCGAACGGGAGTTCGCTTCGGCGCTCGGCCGGCGCGAAATCACTCAACGCGCCTTGCAGCGCGGAGAAGAATTGCAGAAGCAAGGCAATGTCAGCCGCCAGCAGCTCGACATTCGCAGCTCCGACGACCTGTCGGTCAAGCTCAGTGTCGAGAAGAGCAAGCAGGCTATTACCTCGCTGAAAGAGCGGCACGAGGCCTTGAGCCACCGCTTCGAGAGCAGTCTAACCTCTCTGGTCCAGCAGATTTCGGAGCTATCGGCCGACCACACTCAAATGTCGGCGACGATCGAGGTGCTCGAGGGAACGATCGACAAGGTGCGGCAGGAGCTTCGCGCCGACCACGATAGAGCGGTCGTCTCCCGCCAGAGCGAGGTCGACGCCGTGGACTACGATATCACCATCCTTGCTGCCGAAAAGACCCGGTTGACGGAAATCGGTCAGGTCAGGGCGCCATTCGCGGGTAGGGTCGTTTATCGTCATCCCGCGCCGGGGCTGGCGTCAGGGAATTCCCCGATCCTCGCGATTTCCGCTGGAACCGGCTTCACCGCAGCTATCCGATTGCCGCGGGGCGAACTGAACGAGCTCGCGTCGCAGACCGATCCCGTCAAGCTCGCGCTCGATAGCCCGGTCCTCAATCAATTTTTCACGGGGCAGTTTGTGCGCTCTGAGCCAATCCCTTTCGAACCGGGACGCGTCATCGCGTATCTCGACTGCAATCTGCCGCCCGAAATTATCGGCGATCTTGGCAACACAGCTGACCCGCTACGAGTACGGCTATTATGGCGTCCGTCTCTGCTGTTTCAGCCCGGCTTTGAGTTCGGCATCCTTCTCCTGGCGGCCGCCGGCCTCTCCTTGGCCGCGGCAGCACGCAACATGAGGTGGACCTCGCGGTACGTTCCACACTGGGGCAAACCGAGCCTCGCGGTAAAGGTGCATGAGCGGATTAAGGTTTCACGCGACAGTGGTTTACACGCATCGAAGCCAATGCCTCGAAAAGGCCTCCCTTTGCTCTCGCTTGCGACGCGCCGGGACGTCCATGACCAGCCGAGATGAGGGGGTGCGCCGATGGCTGGTCGCCGGGATGGCGTCAGCTGACCGCGAATACAATGCCTCGTCAGGCGAGGCTCCTATCGAGCTTTTGGCGCCGCTCTTTGCGTTGATTTTAACTTTCGGGGTGTTCCTGACCGCCTTTGTGCCGATAGGCTATGTCACCAGAGCTGCAGCGGAACTGGAACGCGGAAAGATCCTGCCAAGCCTGTGGTGCGCCGCTTTGGCAGGGCTCAGCCTATTCGTCCTGCTACGGTGGTGCACCATTCAAACAATGGCATTCATCGTACATTGTAAGCTGAAGGGGGATCGGCCGGATCCTCCCGCAACCTGGCCTTTAGTGTCGATCCTCGTTCCGGCGTATCAGGAAGCGACGACGATCGCCTCGGCGCTGCGCGCCTTGGTCGATCTCGATTATCCGAGTTATGAGATTATCGTCGTCGATGACGGCTCGTCGGACGACACGTTCGAGCAGGCCTCTTCATTCGTCGGCGGCCACGACCGGTGCAGCCTCAAACTCCTCCGGAAACCGAATGGTGGCAAGTGGAGCGCGCTCAACCTTGCATTCGAACACGCCACTGCCGACCTGATCCTTTGCATCGATGCAGATTCCCGCATTAGCCGGGATGCGCTGAAACGGCTCATCATGCGCATCGACAGGCCCGGAGTGGCGGGAGTCTCCGGGCAAATTACTGTCCGCAATCGGCGATGCATGATAACACGCCTGCAGGCCTACGAGTATGTGGTCGCCAATGGTGGACTGAGAACGGCACAAAGCCTCTTTGGAATGGTGCTGGTCGTTCCCGGTCCGATCGGCCTCTATCGCCGCAAGGCCCTGCAGGACGTCTTCGAGAAGGATACACGGGTCGCCCATCGCCCGCCCAGCGGTGCAGGGACGGTCCCGGGGCCGTTTTCGCACGAGACTTTCGCCGAGGATTTTCAGCTCTCACTGACCATTCTGGCGCTGGGCGGCCACATCGTCTACGAGCCCGGCGCCGTCTCCTACACCAAGTCGCCCGACCTCACGCACACCCTGCTGAGCCAGCGGTATCGATGGTATCGCGGTACCCTGCAAGTCTTAAGGATATACCTCCGGCGTCTGCGGCATGTCCCAGGATCGCGAAAGCGCCGACTTAATCTGATCATCGCAGCGGTCTACCTGCTCGATCTCTTTGTCCTTCCCGTCTTGAACGTGATTATTCTGCTTTGCGTCGCCATTATCGCCGCTACAAGCGCGACGCTGGCGGATCTCATGATGTGGGTGCTGGCCATTTGGCTGCTGAACCTGCTATCGGCGACCTATCACGTGCTGAGCCAGCGCGACGATCTATCTCTTTTATCGCTGGTGCCGTTTTACGACCTCTATCATGGGCTCCTGCTCAACTGCGCCTGGGCAATAGCCATGTTCGACGAGCTCAGACAATCGAAAATGAATTGGTGAGGGTTGCTACTCAGAGTGGCCAACGGACTGTCGAACCTCACTGTGGCCAGCGTAATCATCCTGGCGATTTCTTGGGCCCATATGTTGAATGCTTATGGTGAGTCGCCAGACCACACGGTTGCCGGCTATTACATTTCGTGGGGCGCTTACGGCCGCGCCTATACGCCACGCGATATCGATGCGACCAAGCTCACCCACATCATCTACGCCTTCGCCAATATCGACAAAGGGGGGGTAACGCTCGGCGACGCCGCCGCCGATCCAGGGAACCTCACGGAACTGCGCCGCCTTAAGTCAAAAAATGACCGACTTAAGATCCTGATCGCGGTGGGCGGTTGGGCGGGCTCGAAGCACTTCTCGGACGCGGGGGCGACCGAAGAAAGTCGGAAACGGTTCGCCGAGAGTGCCGTCGTTTTTGTGCGTAACCATGGGTTCGACGGCATCGATCTCGATTGGGAATATCCAGTCGCGGGCGGCCGGGACGACAACATTCGCCGTCCCGAAGACCGGGAAAACTTTACCCTGCTCCTGGAAGCGCTCAGAGTGGCATTGAATGCTGCCGGTGACGCGGATGGAAAGCGCTATCTCCTCACCATCGCCGCCGCCGCATCGGAGGAGTATGTCGCGAACACCGAACTCGAGAAGATTGCGCATACGGTCGACTGGGTCGGCCTCATGAGTTACGACTTCGCCGGCGCGTGGTCGAAGACGAGCGGGCACAACGCACCGCTCTACGCAGATCCGGCGAGCCGTTCGCTGGACGGCGCGCGCAACACCGTCGCCGCGGCGGTTATGCGTTATCTCCAGTCCGGTGTGCCGCCAAGGAAGCTGCTCCTCGGACTTCCTCTCTTCGGTCGCACATGGCGCGGTTGCAACCCGCGAAACGACGGCGAATATCAGGAATGCTCCGGCCCGGCGAAGGGCACGTGGGAGGACGGTGTGCTCGATTATCAGGACATCGCGGCAAACTACCTGACCAACGGAGCTCTCGTGCAGCATTTCAACAACGCTGCCAGGGTACCTTTTTTGTTCGACGCGAGTTCTGGACAGTTCATCAGCTATGACGATGCCAGATCGTTCCGCTACAAAGTTGAGTTCCTGAAGGAAAAACGACTGGCCGGCGCGATGTACTGGGAGATCACCGCCGACCGCAAGGGCAGCCTTCTCGATCTGGTCGCCAGAGAGTTGCTTCCCGACGGACGCTGAACCCAAGTTTTTCCCGCCACGTACGAGGTGCACCCGAAATCTCACCACGTGACGGCTATGCTAGCGCGGCCTGATTTCCCCTGTCGTGCCATTGGCCATCCTCCAACAAAAAGGCCGTTATGGGTCACGGGCGGGTGTCGTCGTCAGGTTGATTGTACGGCTGGTTTGCTCTCAGCTCCGGAAATGCCCGTGTGCGCCCAGGCATCTACGCTTGGTGCCAAAGCACTAAATCGCTCCGCGATAGTCGGCTGAGGCGGTGGGCATCGGCTTATCCGCGGGGCCGGTAAGCAGACTAGAGATCGTCGGTAGCGGCGGGGGCGCCCTGTCTTGAGGATCGAGGTGTCGTCAACCTCATCCAAGACAGGAGCTTTTCATGAGCACGGGCGCCGTCACCCCGCTGCGTCATCGCATGATCGAAGACATGAACGCGCGGAAATTCTGTGCGGGCACGCAGAGGGGCCACATTCACAGCTGCAAGCGGTTGGCGCGTTTCTCAATCGCTCTCCCGATACGGCGACGACGGAGGATATCCGCCGGTTCCAATTGCACCTGGCCAAGGCCGGCGTGAGCATCTGCAATCGCAATCGCATCATGACTGGGCTGCGGTTCTTGTTCCGCGTGACACTGCGGCGACTGGATCTTGCCGCCGAGATCTATCACATCCGTGAGCCGCAGAAGATCCCGCTGGTAATGAGCCCGGACGAGACGCGTCGCCTGCTCGCCGTCGCCAGCAACCTCAAGGTCCGCACCTTGCTCAGCCTCGGCTACGGCAGC
>JBJMQW010000402.1:0-6273 GCA_045802495.1 Allostellaceae bacterium
AACTTACATTCGGCACCGGCAGCAGGGATAATCCGATACGATTGATATCGGGCATCTGAACGGCCGCAATACCACAATCAAAAGAACGAGACTCCCGTCGCGGAGTCTCACGCCGTTATGATGGTATCATCGGGGACAGACCCCTGTGGAGAACGCCGATGACTGCGACGACCCCTTTTTTGCAACAAGCACAGAGACTCGGGCCCTTGGCGTCCCGCTATGTCGAGGTCGGCAGCCTGCCGTGGAAGCCGACCCCCTGTGCCGGCATCGACATGAAGATCCTGCTGGAAGATCCGGAAACCGGGCTTTTGACCGCGCTGTTCCGCTGGCAACCGGGGGCCGAGCTGGCTCTTCACGAGCACGTCGAGATCGAACAGACTTTTGTGCTCGAAGGCAGCCTCATCGATGAAGAGGGCGAGGTCTGCGCCGGAGACTACGTGTGGCGCCCGAAAGGCAATCGCCATACCGCACGCTCTCCGAACGGCGCGTTGGTGCTGTCGATGTTCTTGAAACCGAACAAGTTTCTGGCAGGTGATGCGGCCGGCCAGGATCTGAGGTGAGGACGGGGGCGATCATGAGCCTAAAGATCTATGGCGTCGCGCGCTCGCGGGCGTTTCGCACCTTGTGGATGGCCAAGGAGCTGGGGCTCGATTACGAGCATCTGAAAGTGGATTTCGCGACCGGTGAAACCCGTACGCCGGGGCATCTCGCGCTCAATCCCAACGGGCATGTTCCGGTCATCGACGATGACGGGTTTGTTCTTTGGGAGTCGATGGCGATCAACCTCTACCTCGCGAAGAAATACGGCGCGGGCACGCTCTATCCGACCCGCCTCGAAGACGAGGCGCGGGCTTGGCAATGGAGCTTTTGGGGGATGACCGAGGTCGAACGGCCGGTGCTTACGGCATTGTTCAACCGCGCCATCCTACCGGAGGACAAGCGCGATGCCGCGGCAGCCGACGCCGCCGAAAAGCAACTCGCTCAGCCGCTGCGGGTGCTCGACGGCGCACTTGGGCACGGCGCCAACTTGCTCGGCGGCAATTTCACTGTCGCAGACCTCAATGTCGCCAGCATCCTAAGCTGGGCGCGCCCGGCCCAGATCGACGTTGCCCCATTCCCAAAGGCCGCCGAATGGCTCAAAAACTGCGCCGAGCGCCCGGCCGCCCGCGCCGCGCGGCAATTGCAGCGCGAGTAGGGGGAACAATGCCGAAAAGGCGATTGACGCGTCGGCAGACGCTGGTGCTGGGGCTCGCCGGCGTCATGCTGCCGAGGACATTCATTGGAGGAGGGACAGCGATGGCGCAGAACACGCCCGACACCGTCGTCTATGTTTCGAATGCTGGCAGCAAGGAAATCTATGTCCTCGCGATGAACCGCGACAGCGGGGACCTGACGATCATCAACAAGGTTCCGGTGCCGGGCACCGACAAGCCATCGCCCTCCAGCATGCCGATGGCGGTGTCGCCGGGCCACCGGTTTCTCTACGCGGCGCTGCGCAGCGACAATTTTCCGGCATCGAGCTTTGCGATCGATCCGGTAACCGGTCGGCTAAGCCATCTGGCGACGACGCCGCTGCAGGACAGCATGGCCTATATCGTGACCGACCGGACCGGGCGGTATTTGCTGAGCGCCTCCTACCCGGGCAACAAGCTGACCATCAACCCGATCGACGACAACGGCCGCATCGTCGAGAAACCCACCCAGATCATCCCGGATAGGCCCAAGGCGCACTGTATTCTCGTCGATCCCGCCAACAAGCACGTCTACGCAACGAGCCTCGGCGCCGACATCATCATGGAGTGGAAGTTCGATCCGGCAGCCGGCAGGTTGTCGCCGATCGGTCCCGGCATGATCCAGGCCAGGCCCGGCGCCGGGCCACGCCATCTGGCGCTGCATCCGAACGGGCGCTTCCTTTATCTGATCACCGAGACCACCGATACGATCGGCGCCTATGCCATCGACCAGCCGACCGCGACCTTGACCGAGCTGCAATTCGTCAATGCGCTTCCGGCCGACTTCAAGGAGCAGCCCGCCGCGGCCGATCTGCACGTCACTCCCGATGGCCGGTTCCTCTACGGCAGCGAGCGCAAGACGAGCACGCTTGCCGGCTACCGCATCGATCCCGAGAAGGGCACGCTTTCCCCGATCGGACATTTCCCGACCGAAAAGACGCCGCGCGGCTTTGCGATCGAACCGCGCGGCCGCTTTCTGCTGTCGGTCGGCCTCGACTCGAATGCCATGACGGTCTACCGGATCGATCCGCAATCGGGGGCGCTCGCCAGCCTCAAGCAATACCCGATGGGGCAACAGCCCAACTGGATCGAGGTCGTCGACCTGCACTGACTAGCCCGGACCGAGCCGCCGAAGTGAGTGGAGACCATCGCCGCGGACTGATCTCGGTCGACGCAGCCCTTGCGTGGATCGACAGCGTCGTCTGTCGGCTCGGCCGGGAAGATGCGCCGCTGCATGAGGCGGCGGGGCGCATTCTCGCCGAAGACATTCGGGCGGAGCGTCCCATCCCGGCTTGCGACTCGGCCTCGGTGGACGGGTTTGCGGTAGCGGCACACGAGACGCTCGGCGCCAGCTCATATAATCCGCTCAGCCTTCCGCTCAATGAGGTGGCGTCGGGCGATGCGCTATGCGGCGAGACCGATGCCGTCCTGCCGCTTGACCAAGGCGAACTCGACGGTGCCGGGCATGTCGTCATTGTAGAGGCGCTGGCGCCGGGCGTGAATGTCGATAAGCAGGGCACGGTGGCGGCAGCCGGGGGGCTTCTGATACCGGCAGCGGCGTTGCTCGGGCCGCAACAGATTGGGATTTGCGCCGCCGCCGGCATTTCGCGCTTGCCGGTGGTCCGCCGTCCCCGTGTGCGGATCCTGCTGCCACAAAGGACGCAATCCGGTGCTGCGGACAGTAACGGACCGATGCTGCGCAGTCTCATCAAGCGCGACGGCGGCATCGTATCGCCATGCGTCGCAGTCGGCCGCAGCAGATCGGCGCTCGCCGAGGCCCTTGCCCCAGCCGGGTCGGATATTGTGCTTGTCGTCGGCGGTACCGGCCCGGGCCGCGATGACGAAGCCGCGCCCGCTCTTGCCGCGGCGGGCGAACTCGCCATCCATGGTGTGGCGCTGCGGCCCGGAGAGACGACCGGCTTCGGCCGCATCGCCGGCGAGGCGCCGGTGGTGCTGTTGCCGGGATCACCGCCGGCCTGCCTGTGGAGCTACGAACTCTTCGCCGGACGCGCAATCCGTCAATTCGGTGGCCGTGATCCCCGCTTGCCCTACAGCTCACGCCTAGCAAGGACGGCCCGCAAGATCGTATCGTCGATAGGAATGACCGAGATTTGCCCGGTGCGCTGCCACCCAGACGGCAGCGTCGAGCCAACCGTCTCGTTCTCCGAGATCGGACTCATGGCCGCTGTCAACGCAGATGGCTTTGTCATTGTGCCCGAGACCAGCGAGGGTTACCCATCGGGAGCCCCGGTGAATGTTTATCTATATCAAGATCGCTGACGGGCTCACGGATGCAGACCCATGAACGATATTTCGACGACCCTTCAGACACTGGCGCGCCAGGAGCAATTTCTCGACGTCGTCGATCGAGACGAGGCCGCCCGCCGGTTTCACAATCATCTGCGCCTAGCCCCCGTTGGCAGCGAGCTCGTGCCGCTGGCGCAGGCTCTCGGCCGCATTTTGGCGCGTGCGGTTGTCGCCGAGGTCGACGTTCCCGGCTTTGATCGCGCGAGCGTCGACGGGTTCGCAGTGCGCGCCGACGATACCGCTGGCGCCAGCGAGCGAGAGCCACAAAGACTGATCCTCAACCCGGAAATATTGACCCCAGGAAAAGAGCCCGAGCTCCCCGTTGCTCCGGGAACGGCCACGCTGATCGCCACCGGAGGCATGGTGCCGCGCGGCGCCGATGCCGTCGTGATGGTCGAATACACCGATACTGTCGAAGCGGACGGGCGCACGATCGTCGAGGTTCGCCGGCCGGCGACGGCCGGTCAATTCATCGCCTTTGCCGGCAGTGATCTCGCGCGCGGCGAGACGGTGCTGCGCGCAGGTCAGCTGCTGACATCGCGCGAAATCGGCATGTTGGCGGCGGTCGGGCGCGCCGTGGTCGAGGTATGGCGCAAACCCCGCGTCTCGATCATCTCCACCGGCGACGAGATCATCGCCCCCGGCGATCCGATACGCGCTGGGGCGGTGTATGATTCGAACGCGGCGATCCTCGCCGCCGCGGTCGAGGAGGCGGGCGGCGTTCCGCTTACGCTCGGCATCGGGCCAGACGACGAAGAGGTGCTGTCGCGCCTCGTCCGCGACGGGCTCGCTTCGTCCGACATCGTGGTCCTGTCGGGCGGCACCTCGAAAGGCGCGGGCGATCTCTGCTATCGGGTGATCGCCGATTTCCATGATCCCGGCATTATTGTTCACGGGGTCGCGCTGAAGCCCGGCAAGCCCTTGTGTCTCGCCGTTACCAGCGGCAAGCCGATTGTCGTGCTGCCGGGCTTCCCGACCTCGGCGATCTTTACCTTCCACGAGTTCGTCGCACCGGTGATCGGAGCCTTTGCCGGGCTCCCGCCTGAGCGCGCGGCGTATCTTCCGGCGACCTTGCCGCTGCGCGTCTCCTCCGAGCGCGGCCGGACCGAATACCTGATGGTCTCCCTCGTTCGTTCGGGAGAGGAAGGGGCGCTCGCCGCCTATCCCAACGCCAAGGGGTCGGGCTCGGTTACTGCTTTCAGCCAGGCCGACGGCTTCATCTCGATCGCGCCGCACGCCGAAAGCGTCGCGGCCGGCACCCCGGTCCAGGTGCAGCTGATCGGTCGCGCCCGGCCCGCCGATCTCGTCATCATCGGCAGCCATTGTGTCGGCCTCGACCTATTGATCGACCGCCTGCAGGCCGAAAACATCTCGGTCAAATCGCTCAACGTCGGCAGCACCGGCGGCCTCGCCGCCGCCAGGCGCGGCGAGTGCGACGTGGCCGCAATGCATTTGATGGACCCCGAGAGCGGCGAGTACAACCACCCATTCCTGACCCCGGCCCTGGAGTTGGTGCCCGGCTACCGCCGGCTACAGGGGATCGTTTACCGGAAGGGCGATCCGCGTTTCGAGGGAGGCTCGGTTGAAGACGCGATCGCTGCGGCGACGACGGCTCCCGAATGCCTGATGGTCAACCGTAACGCCGGCAGCGGCACCCGCATCCTCACCGATCGGCTGCTCAACGGTGCCAAGCCGCAGGGTTATTGGTCACAGCCCAAATCGCACAATGCCGTCGCCGTCGCAGTGGCCCAAAAGCGCGCCGATTGGGGCATGGCGATCGAGAGCGTCGCACGCCAATACGGGCTGGGGTTCATCGCGGTCCAGGACGAGCATTACGATTTCGTCGTGCCGAAGCCGCGGCTCGAGCGCGCGCCGGTCCAGCGCTTCCGGGCAATGCTTGAGGATGCTTCGGTGCGCGAAGCATTGGCCGCCCTCGGTTTCGGGATCTCGTCCTGAACTCTCAGATATAAACTCCGCGCATCCCGCCCTCCGGATAGCGCGTGCCGGCGGCGGCGCCGATCGGGATTGCGGCGGAGATGCGATCGACGTCGGCCGGTATCAGGCGGACGCGCCCTGCGCCGAGATTTTCTTCGAGCCGGCTGGCTCGCTTGGTGCCGGGGATCGGGATCACGTCCGGGCCTTGCGCCAGGAGCCAAGCGAGCACCAGCTGCGCCGGAGTACAGCCCTTCTCTTCGGCGATCGCCTCGACGCGCTGCACGAGTTCGCGGTTCTTCGCGAAATTGTCGCCCATGAAGCGGGGATGCCGGCCGCGCGTATCACCAGGGGCCAGATCGGCCAAGTCGGGGACGACCCCGGTGAGCAGGCTGCGGCCCAGCGGAGCGTAGGCGAAAAAGGCAATGCCGAGATCGCGGGTAAGCTCGCGGGTCTCGGTCGCCTCCTGCCGGTAGAGCAGCGAGAATTCGCTCTGCACCGCGGCGATGGGATGCACCGCGTGAGCGCGGCGGATGCGCTCCGGCCGGGCTTCGCAGAGGCCGAGATAACGCACCTTGCCCTGTTCGACGAGCCGCGCCATCGCGCCGACCGTCTCCTCGACCGGCACCGCAGGATCGACCCGGTGCTGGTAGTAGAGATCGATGACATCGACGCCGAGCCGCTTGAGGCTGGCGTCGCAGGCCTGGGCGATATAGGCGGGGCTGCCGTCGACGCCGTTGGCGCCGCCGGGCTGGCGGGTCTGGCCGAATTTGCTGGCGATCACCACGCCATTGCGCCGGCC
>JBJMQW010000403.1:0-3192 GCA_045802495.1 Allostellaceae bacterium
GTGCCGTCGGTGAGCGGGAAATCGCGCAAGGTGAAAAACCGGTCCTCGACGGCGCCGATACCGGCGGCGGCGCGCAGCGGCAGGTCGTTCATCGTTTTCCTCGGCAAGGATGCAAGCTTCCACTGTGCCATTCCGGCGTCGGCCGGTCACGCCTCGGCAGCGTCGCCGGCCCACGCGGTCTGTTGACTCTGTGCGAGCTGTCTTTCACCGTTCGCGGGGTATTTTTCGGCTTCGGACCACAGGACGCAGGATGAGCCCGCCGGACGCCGCGTGGCAGCAATTGATCTCCGCCTTGCACGCCTCCGGCCGTAAGGCGGCGCTCGCGATCACCGGGGGCGGCAGCGGGGCGGTCGGCGAGCTGCTGCGTGTTCCCGGCGGCTCTCGGCTGCTGATCGAGGCGCAAATTCCGTATGACGAGCGGGCGCTTCAAGCGTTTCTCGGCGTCGCACCGGAGCAGGCGTGCAGCGCCGACACCGCTATCGCGATGGCCCGAACAGCACGGGCGCGCGCCGCCGGGCTGGCGCCGAGCACCGACGTTGGGGCGGGCGCCGATCCCGTCGGCTTGGGTGCCACGGCGGCGCTGGTGAGCGACCGCCCGCGTCGGGGCGAGCACCGATTTCACATTGCCTTCGCCAACACCGCCCAAGTCGCGCACTGCAGTGGCGTGCTCGCCAAGGGCCGGCGGGACCGCGCCGCCGAAGAAGACCTCGTTGCGCGCGCGATCGTTTTGTGGCTGGCCCGCGCCTGCGGGATTGCCGCACCCTCGCCGAAGAGCCTCCTCGATGTGGATGAGCATTATGCCGAGGCGGTGGTGGCGCCCGGGGCGGCCACGGATCCGATCGACCGGCTCCTGGCGGGCGAGCTCGATCGCGTCGCCGTCCAGCCCGACGGCCAAATGCTGCTGTCGGCGCCGCCGCCCCTTGTGCTGTTCCCGGGTTCGTTCAACCCGCTGCATGAGGGACATCTATTGCTGGCGCGCGTCGCCGAAGAGCTCACGCAGCAGCCCGTGGCGTTCGAAATCTCCGTCACAAACGTCGACAAGCCGCCGCTGGCGGGCGAGACGGTGCGACAGCGGCTCGCGCAATTCGCCTGGAAGTCGCCGGTCGAACTGACGCGCGCGCCCACCTTCCTCGAAAAGTCGCGCCTCTTTCCGGGCACGGTGTTTGTGATCGGCGCGGATACCGCGGAGCGGCTGGTGGCGCCGAAATATTACGGCGATGACGAGGCTCGAATGCACGCGGCGCTCGAGGAAATCGCCAATTCGGGGGGCCGCTTTCTGGTGGCCGCGCGCCTCGGCGCGGCGGGGCGCCTGCGCACGCTGGGCGACATCCTCGTGCCGCGGCGCTATGCCGGTCTCTTCACCGCAATTCCCGAGCACCGTTTCCGCCTCGACACCTCCTCATCCGAGATCCGCGCCAGGGGCCGTCCAGACGGGGGACGTGCGGTCGGGGGAGGTGCCGTCGGTAATTCATAGCGAGCCCCACGGCGAGGCGATTCACCGTTTCAAGAGCCTGCCCTCGCGAAGGCCGGGGACGGGCTATGCTTGTTGCGGCAGCCGGTACGAGGCGCGCGCCAGGAGCTTCCAACCCCCGCCCTGTTTCTGCCAGACCTGCATGACGCCGATCTTGGTGTCCGTGACCTTGCCCTCCAACTCGGTTTGCGAGACCCAAAGATGGCGGACGATCGCGGTGTCGCCGACCACCTGCACCGTCATTTCGGGAAACTCGAGCGATTTGACGGTCGCCTTCCGCCCCATGACCCCCTCTATGAACTTGGCCTTGTCCTCGAGCCGGGCGTCGGAATGGCTGTAGCTCAGCTGGGGCAGGGTCATCGCCTCGAGCTTCGCCTTGTCCTGTTTCAGCCAGGCGGCTTTCAACTCCTCGACCGCCTTCTTCACCGCCGCCTCATCCTCGGTATTGGCGAGCGCCGGCCCGGCAAAGGCCGCTGCCCCGAGAGCAAACACCCCCGCGGCGCCGGCCAGATCGCGACGTGACAGATTCATGGCTCTTCCTCCCACTTATGCCAGTGCCCAGCGGAGCTGACGCCTAGCAAGGAGGAGTATAGTAAGACACTACCATTTTCCCGAGCGACTTCTCCGCCGCAACGTCGTGTTGAGCCTCCAGGAGGACACCATCGGCATTCGCCTGCGCGACGTCATCGGCCCCGACAACATGATGTGGGACTACATGATGTGAGGCTCGGACTACCCGCACAGCGAGTCGACGTTTCCCCAATCGCGCAAGATCCTGGTCGGGGTGCGGGCGACGAGTAGGCCAAGATCGCCGGCGGCAACACACCGCTCGCAACGAGTTCGGCGCTCACAAGGCGCGCGCTCCAGTCCCGGCTCGACGTATCATACCAATCTGCGCGAGGATCGACCCCTTGGCGGGCTTAACCCTGCCACGTCGGCCATAATCGAGCGTTACTGCTGGAAACGCAACGAGTGTATCCCCGGAACGGGTGCCTACTGCTCCAGCCGGGAGAGCGCCAACTCGATCATCCGATCATTGAATAGCTTCAGCTTCCGGGCTCCGGCTCCCTTGCCGCCGGGCCATTCCGTCAAACTCGCTCTGATAGAGTCGACGGTCGGTTCCACGTGCACCTGATGGAGAAGCCAATCAACGGTGGCCAACAACTCCATCCCAAGCGGCGACTCGAACCCCTCGATCAGATCACCCGTCGCGTCGAGAGCTTGCTGATAAGGCTTCGCCTCGGTACGGATGTAGAGCCCGACCTTCTCCATCTTTGCGCCGTCGTATCCGATCACGTCCATGGGACCGGCATCGGCGAGGCGCTTATCGCAATGCAAATAGCTGCCGTCGAGAGCATCGAGCAGATGCCGGAGCTTCGGCGAGAATGGCCCGAACCGATTGGCTCGAAAGGCAAGGTTCAGCGGGTTGGGGAGACCACGAATATTGATTTGCCGTTCCAGGAAGTAGGCCAACTTCTGGACCTCAAGCATCGTGCACTCGATGCCGAGCACCCAATATCGGCGCACAAGCTCGGTCAGCAGCGCCCGAGCAGGGGTCAATCTTTCGACGCCTTCCCGCTTTTGAACGTTCTGGTATTGCTTCGTCGGTTCGTAGACGATGGTGGTCACGTCCTGGAGCGGTTCGAGCGCCTCGACGATCAGCGGACGCACCTCTCGCCAGTCGAGACCGCCGTTGCCGCTTCCGAGGGGTGGCAGTGCAA
>JBJMQW010000404.1:0-4842 GCA_045802495.1 Allostellaceae bacterium
ACAGCTTGTTCGCGCAATAAAGCGCGGACCGCGACACAGCAATACCGGCGACGTGGCATAAACCAGCGGCCCTGTCCGAAATTGCCCCGTGAAGCAATCGTGGCAAATCAAACAGCGGCTGCCGCTGGTCGCCGAGCAAATTAAAGTCCTGGTTCGTGACGGTGGGATTACCCCCCGGAGCCGAGCTCGCGTGGGATTATCAGAGGAAGCGCCGTGGTGCCCCCTCTGCTGACCGCCCTCGCCGCGATGTTTCTGCAACAAACTTTCGCGTCGGTCGGCAAAGTGCTCCCCGCGGTGATCGCGCCGTTAGTCATCACGGAGCTCCACGCCGACCCGGCCTGGGTTGGCGTTTATTACGGAGTTTCCGCGGCCGCCTCGCTGTTCGCGCAAATGGGGTGTGGCAGCTTTATTGTCCGCTATGGCGCGCTGCGTATGAGCCAGGTCGCGCTGGTGCTTCTGGGCGGCGGAATGGCGGCAGCGGCTGAAGGCGGGCTGCCCGGATTCGGCGCTTCGGCGATCATCGGCGGCGGCGGCGCAGCGGTTTCAACCCCGACCAGCTCGCAATTGCTCGGCCGCGTTTCGCCACCCCGCTTGGCGCCGCTGGTATTTTCGATCAAGCAGACCGCCGTACCCGCGGGCCTGCTGATCTGCGGCTTTCTGGGTCCGGCGATGGCGGGCGCTCTGGGATGGCGCGGCGCCGTGCTGGCCACCGCGGCAGCTTGCGTGGTGTTCGCGGCGATGCTGCAGCCGTTGCGGGCGCGGTTCGACGATGACCGCGTACCCTCGCGGCGCTTTCGGCTCTCTGATTTTCGAACCACCATTGCGGCGGTTTTGATGGCTCGCGACCTTCGCCGTCTGTCTTTTGCCTGCCTCGCCTTCAATGGCGTCCAATCGGTGTTCACCGCCTATTTCGTCACCTACCTCGTAGCGCTCGGGTACGATGTGGCCGCGGCGGGCTTCCTGTTTTCCCTCGTCGTCGCCGTTGCCGTACCGTGCCGCGTCCTGTGGGGCTGGCTCGGCAGTTTTTTCCTCGCGCCGCGTATCGTGATGGCCGGCCTCGCGCTGGGCATGGCGGGCAGCGTCGCAGTGACCGGAGTGTTCACCGCAGCTTGGTCAGGAGCTGCGATGGGGCTCGTGGGCGCCGTGCTAAGCGCGACCGCGATGTCATGGCACGGCGTTCTCTTGTCGGAGACCGCCCGCCTCGCGCCCGCGGGCAGAGTCGCCGCGGTGACCGGCGGCGTCCTGTCGTTCGGCCAGATAGGCGCGTTCCTTGGCCCCTCTGCCTTCTCCCTGCTGCTCTACGTGACCGGCGGCTACGGCAGCGGCTGGGCCGTGTGCGTCATTCCGGCTTTGTGGGTGGGGGTCAGTCTGTTGCGTCCAGGCGCGCAGACGGAACCCGGCGGAGTCCTGACAGCGACGGGTGAGACCAACAGCTCATCGTCACGATAACTGAAAGACCGGCAGGCAAAACGGATCCACGCGATGCCCGATCGCTGCGAACATGCCAAGAACATCAGTCGCGCGGTCATGAAGCCGATTCGTACGTGTCATGTTCTTGGGTTCTGGGTTAGCGATGATCTCGATCTGACCGAAGGTCATCGTCTAAGACCTTGAAAACATTGGTGGGCGCGACAGGGATTGAACCTGTGACCCCACCCGTGTGAAGGGTGTGCTCTCCCGCTGAGCTACGCGCCCGCCTAGCCCAGCGCATTTAGGGGATGGCCTCTGCGGGCTGTCAAGGACGGCGAGCGCCGATCAGGTGTCTACGAGAGAAATGGGGTCGCGGCTGTTCTCGTCCCGTCCGCCCGGGACCCATTGGCTGCGGTTCTTGCTGGCGCTCGGGCTCATCCTCCATGGTCCCACGGGATGGGCGACAGAACCGGATCCGATCCTTCTGCGCTTTGAGGTGTTCGGCGGGCCGGGGCTTCACTTTCTGACGCTGCGGGCGACCGTCCGGCAATCGAGCGACGATTACTCCCTTGTGGCAGAGGCCGAGACACGCTTCCTCGCCGATTTGTTCGTCGATCTGCGGAGCAAACTCGAGGTGCATGGCCGGATCTCTGCTGGCAGGTATCTGCCGCAAGCGTTGCGGGTCGAGACGCATCGCCGCGGTGCGGATTTCCATACCCGCATCGATTACCGCACCGATGGTGCGGTCGTGGCCGAGGCGACGCCGCCCCCGACCCGAGAGGTCACGCCGGTGAGCCCTGCGCAGATGCGCGGCACGGTGGATCAGCTGACGGCTTATCTCGTTTTGGCGCAACGCCTCTCGCAAACAGGCTCCTGTGCCCTCGCGCTAGCGGTATTTGATGGCCGGCGTCGCTACGATCTAACCTTTTCCGATCTCCCGCCCGAGACTATTCCCTGGCTTGCCGCGCCCATTCAGGTTTGCGGAATGTCGCGCCGCCGAATCGCCGGGTTCCCGGCCGACGTCGCGGGTACCGAGGCGCGCGACCAGGGAAAACTGTGGTTCGCCCGCCTTCTGCCAGGTGAACTGATGGTGCCCGTACGGATGAGACTCGAGAGCGAATTCGGCGCCTTTCGCGCCGATCTCAAGGAATTGCGCGGCCGCGGCGTCGACCTGCGGCTTGCGGAGTGAGAGCTAACCTCTCGAGTGCCCGAGGGAGTTCGGAGAAGTGGTCGAGCACCGCATCGGCTGCCAATGATTCCAGGTCGACGCGGGTGTAGCCGTAGCGCATCAGCAGCAACGGAATAGAGGCGGCATGCGCCGCCGTCGCATCGTTTTCGTTGTCGCCTATCATCGCCGCAGCGCTTGGCTCGGCGCCAAGTTCGGCGATCAGCCCGAGCAGGTGACCGGGATCGGGCTTCTTGACCGCAAATCGGTCGCCGCCGGCGATCCCGTCGAACAGCGAGGCGAGATCGAGGCCCTGCAATACCGCGATCGCCGCCCGCTGCGGCTTGTTGGTGCAGATCGCAGCGCGGTATCCGCGGCGGCGCAACACCGCGAGCGTCTCCGGCACGCCGGGATAGGGTCGACTGAGATGCGCCGCATTGGCCTCGTAGATTTGAAGAAAGCGGGGCAGCGCCGTCGCGACCTCCCCGGCATCGTCCCCGCTTGCCGCGAGAGCACGCGTCACAAGTGCCGGCACGCCATCGCCGACCATGCGTTTGACCTGCGACGGCGACAGCGGTGCGCGACCCCGCTCGCGCAGCATTTCGTTTACCGCCGCGTGCAGGTCCGGCACGGTGTCGACCAGTGTGCCGTCAAGATCGAAGACGAGCAGGAAGCCGTTCATCGCTGCTAACTTTGCGTCGTCGGGCGATTCTGCGCAATCCGGTCGAGACGCTGCGGAAGCCCGCATGGCTGATCGATGCGGGATCTGCCTAGCCCTTACTTTGCGGCAGGCGGGCGGCTGCGCGTCATCCGCAAGAACTGCATGATCTGCACTCGCCAAAACAATTGTCATGCTACATTTTGTAATAATCTGTGTGTTGTAAGGACTACGGCAGCGCGCGATGGTGCCGCTGCTCACAATTTCGATCTGCCTGAGCCGTCGATGAGCCGAACCAGTTTTGCTGCTGTCATCCTCGCCGCGGGCCGTGGCACGCGCATGAAGTCCGCTATCCCCAAGGTCATGCACCAAATCGCCGGGCGGCCGATGATCGCGCACCTGCTGGAGGCGCTGCGGCCGCTATCGCCGGACGCGACGATTGTCGTGATCGGCTCCAAAATGGATACCGTGGCGCAGGTCGTCGCTCCGGCGGCGAGCGTGGTGCAGGATCCGCCGCTCGGCACTGGAGACGCCGTGCGGGCGGCAATGCGCGCGCTCGACGGTCGCCTCGCGCCGCACGGCCCGATCGAGAATGTCCTCGTGCTCTACGGCGACACGCCGCTGTTGCGCGGCGAGACTTTGGCGCGACTTTTGGCGGAGCAGGAGCGGGCACCGGCCGCAGTGCTTCTTGCCGGGATGCGGCCTGTCGATCCTGGGCCTTATGGCCGGCTTATTTCGGCGCCGGACGGCGCGGTCCTGCGCATCGTCGAGGCCGCCGATGCGACTGCCGAAGAGGCCGGGATAGGCCTCTGCTGGGGCGGCCTGATGCTGATCCGGGCGCGTCATGGTCGCGGGCTAATCGAGGCGCTCGACCGCCGCAACGCGAAACGTGAATTCTACCTGACCGGCGTTGTGGAGATCGCAACCGATGAGGGCCTGCGGTGCGCCGCGATCGATTTGCCGTCAGAGGAGCTGCTGGGCATAAACACCCGCGCCGAGCTCGCCGAGGCCGAGGCGCTCATGCAGCGCCGTTTGCGCCGCGAGGCGATGGAAGGGGGGGTCACTCTCGTGGCGCCCGAGACCGTGTTTCTCAGCGCCGACACGCAGCTCGGCCGCGACGTCGTTATCGAGCCGAACGTCACTTTTGGTCCCGGCGTTACGGTCGGCGACCGAGCGCTGATCTGTTCTTTCTCGTATCTCGAAGGTGCAGCGGTCGGCGTGGGCGCACGGGTCGGCCCGTTTGCCCGGCTGCGCCCGGGAGCGATCCTCGAGGAGGAGGTACATATCGGCAATTTCGTCGAGGTCAAGGCGTCCCGGCTCGGCGCGCGAGCCAAAGCCAACCACCTCTCCTATATCGGCGACAGCGAGATCGGTGCTCGCACCAACATCGGGGCCGGCACGATCACCTGCAATTATGACGGTTTTAACAAATCTCAGACGATTATCGGCGAAGGCGCCTTTATCGGCTCGAACACGGCGCTGGTCGCGCCGGTCAAGGTGGGTGACGGGGCGATCATCGCCGCGGGCAGCGTCATCACCCGCGATGTCCCGCCGGATGCGCTGTCGCTCGCCCGCGGCCAGCAGGTCGACAAACCAGGCCGCGCCCGGG
>JBJMQW010000405.1:0-4205 GCA_045802495.1 Allostellaceae bacterium
GACAGCTGCTGGTTGTTCTCGACCCCTTGCGCGCGGAGCTCGGGGCCGACCGGGACGTTGTCCGTGTAGCCGATCACGATGATCTGGGTCTGCACAAAGGGCGCGAGAACCGGGGCCATCTTGGCAATCGTTTGTGCCGCCGCCGGAGGCATCTGCCAGCCGCCCGACGGGAACAGCAATTCGCTGTTCACGGCGATTTTGACAGCTCCCTGCAATCGGGTGATCTGCACCTGCTGCGCCCCGATCTCGGCCGAGAGACGCTGGTTGAGCTGGTTGTAATCGTTTTCGAGCGCGTCGTAGGTCTGCATCGAGACGCAGGCCGACAGGATCAGTGTGACGAAAAGCAGGTGGGATACACCAGTGATGGCGGTGCCGCGCAAACGTAATCCGGTCATCTTTTCTAGCCTTTCCGATGTGAGTGATTTTGATTTTCCTCGTACAGCGTCCCGGTGACGGGAACGCCCGCCGCGCCGTAGCCTGACTATTGCCCCTTGTGGCTGTGCATCATCTCTTGCACCTTGGCTTTGACGGCCTCGAGATTGAAGCTGGCGGACCTGCATTGGCGGGTACTCGACCGCCGTCTGCGCCAACTCCGTTACCCTCTGCTGCACTAGAACGAAGCGCCAGAATTCCCGGCCAAGAAAGGTGTTGCCGTAACCTCCAGGCAGAATCGTTCGTGGACCCGGCGCGGAGCGACGGCGTCCGCTCGAACGAATCCTGCCGAATGTTCACGATCGTCGGCATGTCGGTCGTCGTCTTCTCGCCCGGCCAGTCATAGGGGCTGCTGGTAGAACTGAACTTGAAGTCGTCGATGCGGATCGCGCCCAGCGCCGGGCCGCCGAAATAGAAAAGCTCGTGCCGCTTGGATGGTCCCCTACCCAACAGCATCGCCCATGATCACGAGGATGTTGGGCTTTGGGGCGGGCGCCTGCGCCTGCGCCGGGCACAGAAGCGCGGAGGCGGCGAGCAAAAACCCGGCGGCCATTGCGCCGAGCCTCACGCACACGAGATGTCGTGCCCTCATCTGTCACCTCTTTGTCAACGAACGCGACGACTGCTCTCCGACACATGCCGAAGGCGGCAGTGATTGTGGTGGCGGGTTAAACCGGCGGTCTATTCACTTTCGGCAGAAATGCCGAAAATGTGACATACCGGAGCTTTGCGCGGTGATCGGGGTGTCGGACCGAACATTTGCGGATATGCCTAGGCGATGCAGGTCAATACGCGTTAGTTTCGCCGTGAAATCTCCGCGCTGGGTGACCGTCAGCTCATATGTTCCCTGTCGGATAGCCGCGGCGTAATCGTCGGGATCGGTAAAGGTGTGAACTGCGCTCGATGGCATCCCCGGGCCTCAATCAGCAGATTTCGGCAGCGCGTGATTTTAGGACGCCGCCCTCCCTTTTGGCGCGATCCAAGTGGACTGTCACCAAAATTTCACACGCGAGTGCGCGGGCCGCACAATTCGAGGCGGCTCATTCCCTCGCCCGAACCTCGCCGCAAGGTGGCGGATGGCAACTCACCGAACACATCGCGATAGTTGGCCGCGAAACGGCCCAGGTCGCGAAACCCGTAACGCCGCGCCGCCGTCGATACACTGCCAGCGTCGAGGCAGCCACGCGAGAGCAAGCGGTGCACCAGCATCATCCGGCGGCGGCGAAGGTAGCTGGTCGGGCTCATACCCAATTGCTCCGCGCAGGACCGGCTCAACATGTGGTCCGAGACCCTTAGCATCGCGCACATTTCGGTTATGGGCAGAACCCGTTCCGGCTGGGTCTGGATCAGGCCTTCGAAACGGACCGCGATGTCCCGGCGCCGCCGCGCAGCGGTCGCGACCTTGTTAGCAGAACCCGCCGACAGACACTCGACCAGGGCATGGATCAATTGTTGCTCCAGCCCGTGTGCCGCCTCGCTGCCGACTAGGGTCTCCGGCCGGGTTTCGGCCATCCGGATAGCCGCTCGATGGAGTTGGCGCAGATGCCCTCCAGCCCCCGGCGGAAGTCGCCAGCGTTGTAGGTCGGGCAGAACCGAGAGCCTGGATCCCGTTAATGCGCCCGCATATCGGTCCAACTCCGCGACCGGCAGCCAGATGGATCCTGAGCGGCTGGGCCCCTCGGTTCGCGAGTGCACCAGCTCGCTCGGGCCGAGGGTCAGGAACTCACCGGACCGCATCCCGATTCCGCCCCAGATCGGTGCAGATCGATCACCAACAGGCAACAAAACGACGAGCGTATCGGCTGGTACCGCAACAAAGGTGATCCGGGGCAACTGCTCCTCGGTCGCCGTCAGCCGCATGCGGCGTAGGGTGACCTGGGTCAGCCGTGCGCGAAACCGGCCGGAACCAGTAACGAGCAGACCGAGGCAGCCGTCCGCTCGTAAGGCAGCTTCGAAATCCTCCGCTTCGCTGAATACGGACGTGACGCTTCCCGGCATTGCCGCCCGGCATCTTTACGGTGAAACCGAGCATGCGGGGCCGGCTCCGAAGATGGCTATTCAATTTCGGCAAAAATGATGCCGAGGGTGATGACCCTATAATCGACTCATTCGTGTTGCATAGTTCCGGCATAGGGCGGCGCGACCGACGCGCGTACGCGGGTCCACAGCATATTGGAACTTTCAACCTGACCGAGAAATCCCGCTGCAGACTCGCTGCAGAAGCAGCGGGAGGAAATCGAAGACTAAACGTCAGGTTGCAACGAGAAAGCCGTTAGCGCAGCGCGGAAAGCCGCTTCTCGATGCCTGCTCGCGCTACGTCGATCTCCTTGGCGAGCTTGTTCGCCATCGCATCGGCGAACGAGTTGAAATCCTGCACGACCAGCAAGAACGCGTTGGGGCCGCCGATCACATTCTGCCGATAATAGAGCGGCAGGCCGCCCGGCGGCTGGGTGTGAGCGGAATAGCCGAGGTTTGGCTTGTCGTTGATAATCGCGAGCCCGTTGATCGTGACGCCTTGGGCGAGAGCCTGATCGCGCGCCTCGGTCACGGGGCGGCCTGAATTGTTTGTGCCGTCGCCGGAGACGTCGATGATACGTCGGCCGGCCTGCCACTTCGATTTGGCAAAATGCGCCATCGCAAAGTCGATGGCCGCGCTGATAGAGGTGCGTCCCATGAACGAGCGCGGCGCCGCGAGGATCGCCGTGGCGATTGTCCCCGCATCCTCCTCGTCGCGAATTTCGGACCAGTCGACGACGACCTGCTGGTCCTCGTCCCCAGACCATTCGATAAAGCAGACGCCGATGGCTGCCCCCGAGCGGCCGCGAATGGCCGTCAACACGCGCGGGTCGGTCAGCGCCGAGGCATAGCCCTTGCGCTGCAGGTCGAATTCCGCGTCATCAATGCTGCGGGAAACATCGGCGGCGAGGATCACCTCGAGGTCCACGCCGGCCCCGCGCGCCTCGCCTACGAGAGAAAATAGGAGCAAGAAAGCGATCGCGGCAGTAACGGGTCTCATGGGCCTCCCTCCCATTCGTTCCCGGCAGGATAGGACGAGACCCGCCATCGCGAAAGAGTTTCGCGGAGCGGAATTGTTATAATATACCATCACTCGATCGCGGAACGATCTCGAGCCGAAGACGGGGGGTTCGAAGACCGAAGTGAGGTTGAGCTCTTTTGTGCGCAGTCGGCGCGGCGAGCCCCGACGGGTCTCGGTGCGGGCCATCGCGGTTCTTGGCATCCTCGCGATCCTGTTCCAGGCGACACTCAGCGCCTGGCACTATCATGCGCTGATTTTTCCGTCGCGGACCGCCGGCGTCGCCGCTTCGGCCCCGACGAACGAGGAAGCGCCCAAAGCGGCGGATCGACACTGCCAGATCTGCTTCTCGCTCGGCCATCACGGTGCGGTCCCCGTCGATTGGTTCGCGGCAGCGCTACCCGTTCCATACCCGCGGCCGCCAATCCCTGCGGTTGACGTCGCCGGTCGCCTTCCCGCCCATTTCCTCTTCCACGCCCGCGCACCGCCCCCCTCTGAGGTCGGCTCAACGTAACTGACCGGCCGCCACGGCACAGCCGCGGCGCTATCCAAAAAGGGGGAACTCCATGGCCAACCAGGCTTGCGCGGAGGCGTTGCGCGTCTCTTTGCTATTTCCATTTGCATCCACGATTATTCTGACCGCCGGTATCGCAACTGCCCAGCAAAGCGAGCCGGCACAAGAAGGGCTTTCGCTGGACCTGGACGTTGTCGCCAAGCAGCTCGACATCGCCCGCACCGA
>JBJMQW010000406.1:0-4204 GCA_045802495.1 Allostellaceae bacterium
ATTCGCGCCGATAGGGTGTTTGTTCCTGGAGGATGAACCGGCGGGAGTCGTCGATGCCCCAACCTTTGGTCGTTTCGATACCGCACAGGCTCGGCCGGCAGGAGGCAAGGCGGCGGCTTGACAGCGGCATCGGCCGCATCCGCCCCGAACTCGCCGGCCTCGTCAACACGCTCGATTACAGTTGGGACGGCGACAATCTAAATTTTCACACCGTCGCTATGTGGCAAACGATCACCGGCCGGATCGAGGTGCTGGAAGACGCCGTCCGGATCGAGATCGATCTGCCGTGGATGATGCGCCTGCTCGGCGACACCATCGTGAAACGGGTTCGCGGGCGGGGTGTCGCGATGCTGGAAAAACCGCCGGACGCCGCCTGAGGGGAAGCGTCTATTCGGCGGTTAAACCGGCCTCCTGGGCAGTGATAAGCCGTTCGACCATGCGGCGCATTTGCATCCGCGTCGCATCCGAGGCGATGTCGACAAGACCCGCTTCGCCGAATTCGGCAAGCCGCGCCTGCTGCGCCTCGACCATCACGCGGTCCTCGACAAAAGTCGGGGCGATCTCCTGGTAGAGCTGCTCGGTCGCTTCCGGCTCGTTCTGGCGATAGCCGTTCGCGACCGACCAGAAATAAAAGCAGCTCGTGTCGGTCTCCGGGGTCAGGCCGTGGAATAGGCGAAACTGGAACCCGCCATCGCGTTTGCCGTCATAAGCGCCGGTGCCGGCATCGGCAGCGCCGGTCCATTGCAGCACACTGCTCGGCGCGACAAATTCGAATTCCTGCCAGCGATCGACGCGGCCGGTAAAACCCGCCGCCTTGACATAAGTCGGCGGCGGCAGCGAATTCTTCATCCAACGCGTGAATTTGACACCGGTCGGGGTCCGCACCGTCTTCATCTCAGCCTCGACATGCGCTGCCGGGTTGCCGCCCACGGTCTTGGCGTGCAGATAGCCGAGATGCGTCAGGTCCATCAGATTGTCGACCATCAGCATGTAATTGGCCTTGATCGGGTAGACGTCGTGCTTGTTGGGCCACCTGCCGGGATCGTTGTGATAGGGGTAGTCAACGATCATCGCCGCGTCGGCCTTGGCCGCGTCACCCATCCAGACCCACACCAGCCGGTCTTTTTCGACCGCGGGGTAACTGCGGACCCGGGCCTCCTCGGGGATCTGCGGCTGCCCGGGGATATGCACACAACGCCCGGACCCATTCAATGACAAGCCCGTGATAGCCGCACTGGATCCCGCCCTCCACGACGGTGCCCATGTTGAGCGGCGCCGCCCGATGGCAGCAGCGGTCCGCCAGAGCCCCGACGCAGCCCGCCCGGTCGCGAAAGAGCACAATCGGTTCATTGCAGATCCGGCGCGCCAGCGGCCGCTCTCCGGCGACCTCATCCGCCCACGCCGCGATATACCAGGCATTACGCAACAGCATGCGAAGCCTCCTCCAGGTCAGCTGCACCAGGCCGCTCTTCCGCCTCGATAAGCCCGGCCATCAGCCGGCGGAATTGGCTCAGCGCGCCGTCCGATGCCAGCTGCAGCATGCGGGTCTTCGGGGTATTCGCAATAACCTCTTGCTGGGCTTCGATCATTGCCCTGTCTTCGGCGAAGGCCCTCTCGATGACCGACATCTGCTGTCTCGAATGCTCTTCGGTGGCGAATTTTCGGCTGAGGCAGCTGGAATAATAATAAACCGTCTTGCCCTCGGAAATCGGGGTCACCGCCTGCGACGTCGAGGAAACCCAATCGGGCTCGGCCGTCGGCGCCTGCATGCCGCACTGCGCCGCCATGCCCGCCGGGTAGGACTTTGTCGCAAGCAGAAAGACGCCCGGCACCATGTAGTCGTAGGCCGCCCACATATCCGACAGGGAGCCCGGCGGCAGCCGCAAATAATGCGGGCGTGGGTGATTGACGACCCACCGCTCGATGCGCAGGCCTCGCTCGATCCGCGTGGTCCGCGGGCGGCTCTCCCCCCAGCTCATGCTGTTGCGGCCGAGCGTGCTCTGATGCACGTAGCTGAGATGCGAGAGATCGAGGAGATTGTCGTTGATCAGCTCGTAATTGGCATCATAAGCGAGCTCGCCGGTCAGCATGAACCAATCGGGATCGTCGTGGTTCAACGCTCTCGGAATGAGCGCCCGCTCGGCGAGTGCGGGATCGCCCATCCAGACCCACACCCAGCAATCCTGCTCGACGACCGGGTAGCTGCGGACGACCGCCGTCGACGGAATAATGTCCTGTTGCGGAACCTCGATGCATTTGCCCGACGGCGCGAATTTCAGCCCGTGATACATGCAGCGGAGATCGTCGCCCTCTTTGCGGCCGCGCGACAGTGGCGCGAGCCGGTGGCAGCAGCGGTTTTCGAGAGCGACCATGCCGCCGTTGCGCTTGCGATAGAGCACGATCGGGTCGCCCAAGATCGTGCGCGCTGTCAGACCGTCTTCCGGGAAATGGTGGCGCCAGCCCGCCACATACCAGCAGTTGCGAAGAAACATTGCTGAATCCTCCCTATAGACCTTGGAAACATTCTGGTTTTTAATTGCCGTGTCAACGGGTTTTGCGATCACTAAGGAGCGTGGCGGCGTGTCGGGTGTCAGAAGGCTGCGGACGGCGGATGCGGAGCCTTCAGACGATTTCGCAAGGTCGATCTCCTATCTGATCGGCGCCATCGCCAACATTCTCGCGATTGGCGGCTCACGGCTCTACCGCCGCACCTACAATATCGGCCTTGCCGAATGGCGGCTGATGTGGGTTCTGGCGATCGCACCGCGGATCACAGCGCAGCGCGCCTCGCAGATCATGGGGTTGGACAAGGCGGCCGTGAGCCGCGCTCTTGCCGCTCTCGAGCGGCGCGGGCTCGTGCGGGTGGCGCCCGATCCGGCGGACAACCGGCAACGCATCATCGAGCTCTCGGAAACCGGCACGGAGTTGCACGGCCGGCTCATCATTGTCGCAAAAGAGCGCGAGCGCCGGCTGTTGGCGCCGTTCACAAAAGACGAGGTCCGGGTGCTCGCCGGCCTGTTGCGGCGCATGCACGCCAGCGCCGCTAACGTCAACGCTTTCGATCCGCGCGCTTTTGTCGAGCCCGCGGCCGCGGCGCCTCGCAAAGAAACGTCACCGCCTCGCAAAGAAACATCGCCACCGGCTCGAGCGTCGCGCGCGTCTCGCCGGCGCACGATCTGATCAGCCCCGCTTTCGCCGGACCCGAGCTATCCGCTGCGCGCAGCGCGGATGGCGCGCCAAACCTTCTCCGAGGTCGCCGGCGCTTCCACCGAGGGCGCGCCGATCCGCGTCAGGGCTTCGTTGACGGCGTTCATCACCGCGGGGATGGCGCAGAGTGTCCCGGCCTCGCCGACCCCTTTGACGCCGAGCGGGTTGCGGTCGGTCAATGTCGGGTTGTTGGCGAGCTGGAACTCGCAGAAATCATCGGCGCGCGGCATGCAGTAATCCTGGAACGACCCGGTCAGCAATTGGCCGGTCGTCGCGTCATAGAGCAAATCCTCCAGCAGCGCCTGGCCCGCTCCCTGCACGATGCCGCCATGGATCTGCCCCTCGCACAACAGCGGGTTCAGCACGCGGCCGACATCATCGACTGCGACATAGCGGGTCAGCGCGACTTGGCCGGTTTCCTCGTCGATCTCGACCTCGCAGTAATGCGCCCCGCTCGGAAAGGTGGCACAGCCGGGCGGACCAAAATTGGCCCTCTCCGAGAAACCCGTCTCGATGTCGCCCGGCAGATGTGCGGCTTCAAAGGATTGCCTGGCGACTTCGGCAATGCCGACCGACCGGTCGGTGCCGGCGATCGCGAATTTGCCGTTCTCGAAGACGATATCGGGCACACCGGCTTCCATCATATGCGCGGCGATCTTGCGCCCCTTGTCGATCAGCCGGTCGGCGGCGACGACGATCGCCGACCCCGCGAGCTGCGCCGAGCGCGACCCAAAAGTCCCAATCCCCATCGTCACGAGGTCGCTGTCGCCATAACGATAGCGGATCAGATCGGCGTCGATACCGAGCTTCTCCGACAGCACCTGCTTAAAGGTCGTGCCGTGTCCCTGGCCGTGATCCATGCTGCCGGTCATCAGCACGACACCACCCGACGGGTCGAAGCGGATCTCGGCGTGCTCGTAATCGCGGCCGCCGGACGCGGCGACCGACGTCTCGACACCCGCCCCCAGCAGCTTGCCGCGGTCCTTGGCGGCGGCGC
>JBJMQW010000016.1:0-9585 GCA_045802495.1 Allostellaceae bacterium
CGCCGATACCGGACGCTCGCCGAAGTGGGGTGCTGCTGAGAAGTTCGACAGATAGCGGACCTTCGAGCCGACGAGCACGTCGCCAGCGATGTGCACACAAGCGGACATGCCACTGCAGACGCGCTGGTCCGAAGTCGTGCCATGAGCACTAACGCACCACAGCAAAGATGGCGGTCGCCTTCACTCGATGACCTCATCGTCGGGGGCGAGCAGCGTGGGCGAAATTTCGAGGCCGAGACTCCTTTCAAGTCAGCAATGGCGAACTATGAGGGCGGCGCTGCCGGTAACACGGGCAGCACACCAAGCTGGCGCAGGACCGTGACGAAGTCCGCGAGTACTAGAATCTCAGCGATCCGCCCATCAGTGAACCTGTAGCTTGTCATGCCGACCGTCCGCACGGTCTTGCCAGTGGGCGCGATGCCCAGGAACTCGCCGTGCTGTGTTCCCTCCAGCACGAACTGTACCACCACCCGATCTCCGTCGGCGGTGATGTTCTCTACCGTATAGCGAAGGTCGGGAAAGGCGCTCCGCAGCCCGGCAAGTCGTTGTTTGGCTCCTTCCACGCTAGCCGGAAGGCCGAGAGCCGGGTTGCGGTAGATCGCATTCGGCCTAAGCAATTCGTCAAGTACGTTGAGTTGCCCGGCGTTCAACACCTCGTCGTAGAACCGCTGTACAAGGCGCTTCAACCCCGCACTCATAACGCCACTGCCGCGCGGATAGCGCTGCGGAGCATCGCCACGACGTCATCGAAGCGCCTAACCGATTCCACCATCCTGCCCTCGCGGCGGTCATTTAGCGCGGGTCGCGATTGAACTCTGGGATGCGACTGCGTCTCCAGCATCAGACCCTCCTAGCGGCGAGGTCACTCGGGCCTGGCCTTCCAGGATCGTAGGCTACTCCGACCAGCGGCCGGATGCGCCGTATGCGCTCGCCCTGCTTTGCCCGCGCCACGAGCGGCCACGCCACCGTGCCGCGTGATGAACGCGCGTCGCCTCATGGGCGCCCCTCCTCAGGCTTAGGGCCGCACATTAGCATGCCGTTGTGCAAAAACGTCGCTGTGCATCACAGCAAAAATTGCGCGCTGATGTCGCGGATGGGGCATGATCGGTACCTAATTCTCTCGGGAGCTAGGCCCAGCTTGATAGCGCGTCGGAGGCTGCTCCAGGTCCAAAAGCCGCCGTGAGCAAATGCAGCGAAGAGCAGTCCTATCGATGACCTCATCAGCGTGGGCGAGTAGCGCCGCTGGCACTTCGAGGCCAAGTGCTTTTGCCGTCTTGAGGTCGATCACCAGCTCATACTTGGTCGGCGCCGGCACCGGTAGGTCGGCTGGCTTCTCACCTTTTAGGAGGCGATTCTGCGTCGCCGCCAATCACGACGCTGCCGGACGTGTCCACACCACGATAGGACGCATGTCCGGCAATATGGGTGGACCGGGTAGCACTGAAGCACGAATCATCTAAGACAGCTCATTGAATACCGTCTCGATCGCGTTTCACAACTGGCAGGAAAGAGAGGATACCTGATGGCCACTGACACCCAAGTATTGGTGGTGGGCGCAGGTCCAGTGGGCCTGTTTATGGCGGCTGAGCTTAATCGGCATGGCGTTTCCTGCCGGATTGTCGATAAGAACGACGGGCCTACTCACGCCAGCCGTGCCGCTAGCATTCAGGCCCGCACGCTGGAAATCCTGGATTCCGTTAGCCTTGCGGACGAATTTGTACAGGTGGGTAACATCTGCCATGCCACAGCCACCTATACTTCCGACCACAAACTCATCAAATACCTGACCTTTGATGAATTGGACTCAGCCTTTCCCTTTGTTTTGCAACTGCCACAGAGTCAGACAGAGCGTATGGTGGCCCGCTATCTGACGCGACTCGGCACAGAGGTGGAACGGCGTGTTGAACTCGTTGCGTTCGAGCAGGACGAAGACGGGGTGCGCGCAACGCTTCAGCCTGCCGACGGCGGACAGGAAACGACCCACGTCTCCTATCTCATCGCCTGCGACGGCGCCCACAGTCCGGTTCGCCACGCACTCGGTGTCTCGTTCTCTGGTGACGATTATCCCACCGATTTCATGATGGCAGATGTCCAGGTTGACTGGAAGCTGCCTCGGGATCAACTCGCCTTTTTCTTCGCTGCCGAGGGTATGTTCGCCTTTTTCCCGCTGCCGAGAGGACGAGCTACCGTCGCTGCCGATATTGGCCCAGCCCAGGGACATCATCCGCCGCTCGGGGAGCCAGCCCTCGAGGACCTCCAGGCGATATTCAATATCCGGACGCCGGGTGGCGTGCTGAGTGATCCCATCTGGAAGGTGTACTACCGTGTCCACTGCCGTCAAGCGGAGCGATATCAGGTGGGCCGCGTCTTTCTGGTTGGGGATGCCGCCCATGTCAGCTCCAATATTGGTGGCCAGGGTATGAACACCGGTATGCAGGATGCATACAATCTAGGATGGAAACTCGGACTCGTGCTAAACGCCAGATCCCCAGCAAGCCTTCTCGATAGTTACCATCCTGAGCGTCACCAGGCCGGGCGGGACATGCTCTATCTGACAGACCATTTGCACCGGGCCGTGCTCCGCGAGGAACCGCATCTTTCGCTCTCGGAGACCCTGCCACGAAAATTGGCCACGGTTCTGGCCGGCCAAGAAGTGATGCAGCAGCGAATGCGCAGAGCCGTGGCAGAACTGAACATCGGCTACCGCCATAGTCCCATTGTCGCGGAGCACCACAGCTTGCTGCCAGGACCTCGCGGGGCGCACGCCAGTATTCTTGGGTGGCATGATTTCGGCGCCGGACCACGCGCGGGAGATCGTGCTGCCGATGCCCGACTCATGCTTTGTCCCGGACGTGAATCCGTTCGGTTCTTCCAGAGGTTACGTGGGACCACACACCACCTGGTGCTGTTCGCAGGTGCCCTCGCGACGGGGGAAACGCACCGTCGACTGCAAGCGTTGGCCGATGCAACCATGCACGCGTACCCAGACCGCATCGAACCGCACCTGATCGTCCCACACGAGCTCCCCGCGGACCTGGTAGGCAAAGGCGAAATACTTTTGGATCCGCAAGGCGAGCTACACCACCGCTATGGAGCTCGGAATGCATGTCTGTATGTGGTCCGTCCCGACGGCTATATCGGCTTCCGCAGTCAACCTCCCGATCCCGAAGCGCTGAAGTCGTACCTCGCCCAAATATTTCTCTAGAGAGGAGGGGAAACGTCGCCGGATCACGTCGGGATGTCTTGGAGGTGCATGAACGGCCTCATGCGCTGCAGCAAAATTGCATGCTATTCGATCACCTTGTCAGCGTGGAGCAAGGTCACCGGCACGTCAGTGCTGACCGCCGTCGCGGTCTTGAGATTGATCACGAGTTCGGAGTTGCTCGGGGCCTTTGCATTCGCCGGGCAGCGGAGGTTAATTGACCGCGCCGCCCGGCCGGCGGCACCGCGACGCGTATTCCGGGGCTCACCGTTGCCTATTGGCTTCGGCGCTACGGCTTTATTCCGACCATCGTCGAGCGGGCGCCATTATTGCTGAGGGGCGGTTATAAGATCGAGGTCCGCCGCACCGCGCTGCAATTTCTAAGGCGAATGGGTATTCATGATGCCGTTGTTGCAGCAAGCACCGATATGCAGGGTGCATTGCTCGTCGATAAAAACCGTAAAGTCATCAACGAAATGACCGGGGATGCATTTGGACATCGCGTCGGCGAAGATTTAGAGATCGTTTGCGGTACTTTTGTCAGCTCCTGATGGACCACATCCCCGATGCAGAATTTATCTTTGGCGATTCAATTCCGGCGATCTCTCAATCTTCCGATCGCGTCCAGGTCGAGTTCACCAAGAACAGCCCGCGTAAATTCGCTCTGGTGATCGGTGCCGACGGCCTTCACTCGAATGTACGGGCAATCGCGTTTGGCGACGAATCGCGCTTCGTGCGTGATCTGGGCTTGTATCTATGCGTGTATACCGTTCCGAATTACCTGAAGTTGGATCGGATGGAGATGCAATATTCCGAGTTGGGAAGAGTGGCCGCGATCTGGAGCTCTCGCGGCGATGCGAGTGCCAAAGCGTGTTTTGGTTTTGTCGCGCTGTCCGTCATTGATTTGCGAAACAGAGCTCAGCAGCAACAAGTGCTCACAAGTGTTTATCAGGGAATCGGTTGGGAAGTTCCGAGGTTGCTGGGCATGATGCCGAGCGCGCCTGACTACTACTTTGATGCGGCGGCGCAGATCCGAATGGATCACTGGTCACAACGTCGAGTTGTTCTGGTGGGAGACGCCGGCTATTGCGCTTCATCCATGTCCGGTCAGGGCGCCAGTCTCGCACTCATTGGTGCCTATGTGCTGGCCGGAGAATTGGCCGCGGCATCGGGTGCCTATCAAGCGGCATTTCAGCAATATGAAAAGGAGATGCGTCCATTCGTTGCGGTCAACCAGGCACTCGGCCTCAAATCTGCCAATTTGATGAGGTCCAAAGAAAAGAAGAATGTAATGACCCCACCGCATCGTCCAATAGAGGGAGCCAAGCGTGAGGCGTAAGTTTGCGGCAACGACGCCGGGTGGTAGAGTCACGCTTCTGAACTGCCCTTCGCCGCCGCCATGATCTTAGCGGACATGGCTATGACACGTCGGTATATTAACCTGGCTTAACCGAAACCGCCGCTGGCAAAGGACTTCGAGGCCTCGCTCGCCAGCGCCAAGGCTTGGCTCTACTTAGGATCTATTCAGCTCCTCATTAGGTCATTAGGAGGTTAGCGAGAGCATAATACAACCTATCCGATTATGAGTCGGACACTCAAACCATAGCCTCTGATGGATAGACCGCGAGAAGCGCTTTGAGGTGGCGCGTGTCAGGTGGCTCTCGCCGAACGCCGCAGCGGGGCAAGCCCGAGAAGAGCGGCAGCAAGAAGAAACAAGGTTGCCGGCTCTGGGACAGGTGTGGCGAGAAAACCGAGACGATGTGGACCCGCCGAGGGATCGTAGGCCCCAACGATCTCATCAAAGTCGTTGATGCCGATTGCAGAAACCCTGCCTCTGTCATTGAACCAATTTACCTCGCGGCAGCGCTGCCGGCGATGCGGGCGGAACGCTCAGCTCCTCGCCGTCCGCAAGCGTGGAGCGACGCAACGGAAGTCGCTACGGCGAGAAATACAGGCACCGAGAAACCGTAGCCTATTCGGGTGAACTCGATGATCAGCAGGCTCGCCGTCAGCGGCATATTCATTGAGGATGCGAGAAACGCAGCGGCGCCCACAATTGCGAACGCGCCTATCGGAACGCTCGGAGAAACGAGGTTCCAAAGATAGCCGAGGACCGTCGCGAGCAGTGCGCCGAGGGTCAGGCTCGGCGTGAGCAATCCGCCCGCAGCACCCGCGCGCAGGCTTGCCATCACCGCGAGCACCTTCAGAGCGAGGAGGCCGATGGCTAGCGTGAGGCCGAGATCACCGTCAAATCCGAGCTGCGAGGGTCCTTTGCCGTTTCCCGGGAGTTGCGGGAACAGGGTCGCGAGCAAGCCGATGCCGAAAAACGCCGCCAGACACCACGACACCCTATGCCAGCCTCGCGGCGTATGCGCGGTGGCGGCGCGCGTCAAAGTTCTAAACCCGTATGCCGCTAAGCCGAAAACCGGACCCGCGACAATCGACCAGGCGATCAGGGAGGGACTGAGCTCGAGATCGTGTGTCGTAAACTGCGGGGCATCGCCCAAACCTATCCAGGCGACCATCGTGGCGACGAACGACGTGATTACGGCCGGGACCAAGGCTCGCGGCGCAAAGGTCCCGAGCAGGACCTCCAGGGTGAAGACGGCTCCGCCAAGCGGAACATTGTAAATGGCGGCGAGCCCCGCGCCGGCGCCGCAGGCGATCAAGATCCGCCTCTCCTCCGCGGTAAGCCCCGCGCGAGACGAAAACCAAGTCGCCAACATCGCGCCCAGCTCGCGCGGCGCGCTCTCGCGGCCGAGAGGCGAGCCCAATGCGACCGTGACAATCTGCAGCAAGGCGTGCGCTATTGTGGCAAGAAAGGGCATGCGCGGGCCCGGGGCGTCCTTGCCGACCGCTGCCTTGACGCTAACCAGCGGCTGCCCGAAGCGGTAGAGCGCCCACCAACCAATCCCTGCAACCGCACCGCAGATCGTCAAAGCGGTAACCCGGCGTATCGGCGGCGCGCCGGTAACGCCCTGGAGGAAGCTTTCCGGGCTCACCACGACGTCCAGGCTGTAGCCGTAGGCGACGTGTTGGACAAAGTGCAACAGCAACCCGAGCAGCATGCCGCTCACGCCTGTCGCGACACCGGTCACGACGATGACTATCGCTACGACCGGTCCGGATCGCTGCCGATCGCCCCCCAAAGGAGGTATCGCCAGCTCCCTGATCTCGTGATCGTCGACAATCGAGGCAGACGGCATCGACGAGCTTCTCCAGGCGATAGCCGGGCAGCGATCGAAGCCCGTCTTTCCCATATCAGCCGCCGACAGAATATAAGTTTTATACCGTCTCTGGCCACCGTCTTTCGGAGCACGGCTAAGAGGGAGCAAAAATGAAAGCCTCGGCGAAACTAACCATTCCGCGCATGTTTTCCGACGCTACGGGGGAGTGTCGATTTAATCAGACAGAAATCCCCCTCGTGATCAAAGAATATGCTCCCCCCGCCTCGCCGGTCGCCGTGAGCACTCCCATGGAAACTGGACAGTGTGTATTTATCCGTATCCCGCCTGGGTGGGTCGGTGTTCAAGACCCTTCTCCTCAAGGCAGCTAGTCGTGTGTGTGTCTGGAGCCGCGCGTTTTCGGGGCGGCGACGAGGCGACCCGTGTGCTTCGGGCGGGGGAGAGTCTAATTGACGCCAATACCGAAGGGCTGGGTCACGTGAGCGAGGTTATTTCGGATGTCCCGTTTGAAGCATACTTTATTGCATTGATCTGACGTTCTCTGCATGTCGAGCACTTGAGCCGCTGCCTCCGAAGAGGGCGCCGGTGAACCGGTGTTTCACGAGGGATAAAAGGCTTCCCTTTCGCGCACCGCGGTCGGACCCTCATGCCTCCCGCGAGCGCAAAAGGCGAAACAGAATTTGCCGCAGAGGCGGAAGCTTGTACACGGGCCAGACTACTCCCTCGTCGATCGCGTATAATAGTCGCGCGGACCTTAACGAGACAGCGAACAAGGGGCTCAAATCATGAGACGAATGGCGATTGCCGCCGTGCTAGTCGCGTTGTTTGCACTCCCGGCGCTGGCGCAAAATCGGTCGCAGGGCACGCCCACCCGGGTGCGCGGGGTGGTCAATAAGCTCGATGGGCAAACACTTACGCCGATCCAACACCTTGTCGTGATCTTTCAAGAGAATGTGTCGTTCGACCATTACTTCGGCACTTATCCGACCGCGCTTAACCCGCCGGGCGAGCCCCGGTTCAAGGCGAGCCCGGACACGCCGATGGTCAACGGGCTTGGCACCCTCGTCGACGGTCAGCCCGACGGCGTCCTGCTAACCCATAACCCCAATGCGAACAATCCGGGCAATGGGTCGAACGCGATCAACCCGTTTCGCCTCGACCGTTCGCAAGCCTCGACCTGTAGTCAGGATCACGCTTACGGCGACGAGCAGAAGGCCTTCGACGAAGGCCTGATGGATCTCTTCCCAGCCAGCGTGGGCGTGGGCGAGAGCTCTTCCTGTGCCGCCACTTTCGCCTATGGCAAGGACAAGGGCCTGGTGATGGGGTATTTCGACGGCAACACGGTCACGGCGCTATGGAACTACGCGCAGAATTTCGCGATGAGCGACAATTCCTACGGGACGACGTTCGGAATGTCGACGGCGGGAATGCTTAACTTTGTCGCGGGCAACACCTATCCGGCGATGCCCAGCGGTCCGACAGCCAGTGTCGTCGCCGTGACAAACGGGGTCGGCACACTCGTCGCGGATCTCGATCCGACCGGCGACCTCTGCTCGGGCACGTCCACGGTCTCGATCGGCGGCAAAAACATTGGCGACTTGCTGAGTGCTCAAACGGTAACCTGGGGCGCCTTTATGGGCGGCTTCGATCTCACCGTGAAAAACCGCGACGGAAGTACGGGCTGCAATCGACAGAGCCCAGCCACTCCCGCGAATGGCGGTCCTATCAAGGATTACATGCCACACCACGCCTTCTTCCAGTATTTCACCTCCACCGCCAACCCGCAGCACATCCGTCCAAACTCGCCCGCCAACATCGGCACCTCGCACGACGGCGGGGCCAACCACCAGTACGATCTGCACGATTTCTTCGACGCGCTGGCGGTGGGCAACATGCCGGCGGTCAGTTTCCTGAAGGCGATTGCCGCAGCGGATGCCCATGCCGGCTATTCCGACCCGCTGTTGGAGCAATCGATAATGCTGGTCCCGACGATCAACGCGGTCATGCGGTCGCCGTTCTGGAAGACCACGGCCATCATCGTCATGTACGATGATTCCGACGGCTGGTATGACCATCAGATGAGCCCGATCGTCAACCCTTCGGCGGTCGTGAACACGGCTGTTCCATCCAACGGCGATCAGCTGAACGGGCCTGGCGTCTGTGGCCGCGGCATGCCTCTCGATGGCATCGAAGCGCGCTGCGGCTACGGGCCGCGGCTTCCACTCATCGTGATCTCGCCGTTCGCCAAACGGCATTTCGTCGACCACACGCTGACCGATCAAACCTCGGTCCTGCGCTTCATCGAGGACAATTGGGGCACGGGCCAGATAGGCGGCGGGTCGTATGACGAGCTCGCGGGTCCGCTCGCCAACATGTTCGACTTTGACGATCAGCCGAATTTGAGCCGGCTGATCCTCGACCCTCTCAGTGGACAGGTGGTCTCCGGGAAGTGAGCTCTGCCGCAGCCCAGCAATCAAGCCGGCCAGAAGTAACGGAACGGCCAGATTTCAGACATAAGCGGACACAGCAGGAACGCCGCGGCACGACGGCCGCCGAAATCCACCAAAGAGCCGCTTAAATAGCGAGGTCGCCCGGACTGGCTGCTGTCAGGCCACGACACCACCTCGCAGACCGCTGCAAAGTGACAACCCGCTGTATTACCTTAAAATACCAAGCTTCGGCTGTTCTCCGTGTGTCCCTTATGCGTATCAGCCGGACGTTCCGTTACTTCTGGCCAATTCGACCTGGTCGCCACCAGCCCTGAAGACGATCGGGAGGCGGGTTCTGCGTTTGGGCGATAGGCCCAAAGCTCGCCGATGCCCCAAGAGCTCCCATCAAGGCGGTACGGCGGGACAGCATAGTGAAGCCTCCTCGAAAATTGCCCTGATTTAATTCCTTCGACTTAAGCATTAGCACGGTTGCCCAGGCTCATCATATACGCCTCCGCTGGGCAATGCGGCGGAGACGACCGCAGCCCTACGACCGCTGCGCCGTAACAGCTTGAATGACAGCTTTCCACGTGCGCCGTGACAAGGCGGCGCTTTCCAGTGGGTGCAAGCCCCACCCGGCGACCGCTCCAGCCGGAAGCGACCGGAGCAGACATGGAGGAGACGAGGTGTCTGAAGCCTTCGGATAGCGGTCACGACATACGGTGACCGTGCGAGTGTGCAGGCCGTAACGCGAGTGAACGCTGAGCAA
>JBJMQW010000407.1:0-18082 GCA_045802495.1 Allostellaceae bacterium
CGGTGCGCCACAACAACGGCATCATCGATAAATATCTGGGTGATGGGATCATGGCCTTTTGGGGTCCGCCCTTCACTGGTGCCGAGGAGCAGGCCCGCCTCGCCTGTATGGCAGCACTCGAACAGCTCGCCGTGCTTTCCGCATTCCGCTCTGAACTGCCTGAGCTCACCGGTTTGAAGCGCGGTTTGCCCGAAATCGATCTCCGCATCGGCATTGCAACCGGCGACGTAGTGGCTGGCAGCATCGGCTCGGAGCAGACGCGGAACTACACAGTGATCGGCGATGCAGTGAATTTGGCGTCGCGTCTCGAGGGGGCCAATAAGGTCTACGGCACGCGAGTGCTGATCAGCGAGACGACCAATCGGCTGGCTGCCGCCTCGGTGGAGACGCGAGAGATCGACACGGTGCTGGTCGTGGGCAAAACCGAGCCCCAGCGGATCTTCGAGCTGCTGGGACATAAAGGCGCGCTGACAAACGAACGCATCGCGCTGCGCGACGCCTTTGCCGACGCCTTGGAAGCCTATCGCCGCAGGGCGTGGGATGAGGCTCGGGCCGGCTTTGAAGGGTGTCTTGAGATCGCACCCTGCGACGGGCCCAGCAAGGTTTTTCTCAGCCGCCTCAACCAGTTCTGCATCACCGCGCCAAGCGCCGACTGGAACGGTGTTTGGTCTCTGACGGAAAAATAGGGCGCCTATTGCGGTCACGTGACCAAGATCAGCTGGAGCCGCTATCCCGGTGATCGCGCCTCGGTGCTGGGTGACGAGACGGGGGCGACCGCCCGGTCTTTTCTCAGCGCCAGCCATTCGGCAGTGAGCCTGCCGCTGTCAGCCGTAAACCGCTCGTCCAGCACCTGCGAGCTGAGGATCCGGTCGACACGGAAATGCCGAAAATCGCTCCGCAACTGGCACCAGGCGCCGACGATGGTCACGTCCACGTAATAAGCCATCGCAATGGGCCAGATGGTCCTTTCGGTACGCCGGCCTTCCTCGTCCACATAGGCGATCGCTATCTTGCGGGTCTCACGAATGGCGTGACGTAACCGCGAGAGGTCGATCCCCGTGACCGGCGGCGCGCTGCCCTCTGATACGTAGAGCGGCGCCGCCACAAGTTGCGACTGCAGCGGTGGCGGCACTACAGCCGATAATTTGCCAAGGACGCTTTCCGCGGCCTGCTGTAGCTTTGGATCACGAAGGCGCCGCAAGAGCCTGACGCCGATCGCAATGGCGTCGATCTCTTCCATGGTGAACATCAAGGGCGGCAGATCGAAGCCGCGGCGCAGTATATAGCCGAGCCCGGGCGCCCCCTCGATCGGCACGCGGCTTGCCTGCAGCGCGGCGATGTCGCGGTAGATCGTGCGAACCGTCACCTCGAGCCGGTCGGCGAGCGCCGCGGCCGTGAGCGGGCGCGTCGCCGTGCGCAAGGTCTGGATGATGTCGAACAGGCGGTCGGCGCGTCGCATCACCGGGGTCGATCGGCTCCTGACAGAACGATGTCAGCATGCCCCCGTTAATCTGTCGTCGCAAGATTGACGGAGGGTGTTGATGACCTCGACCCATATCGATATCGACGCGGCGCCGTGGACAGTCGGCACCGCATTCTGCGGGTCGGCCGCGATTTATGACGGCGAGGAAATCGTCCAAGTAAAGCTGCTGAGCGACTGCCGCTCCGAAGGCGGCGGCAGCGCTTGGCTCGTCAAATTTTCGCCGCCGCCCGGCAAGTTGATCAAGATTGTCGCGACCGCGCAATCGGACGAGCATGTCTTCAATCTCGAGGGCGGCCGGGGTACCAAGACCGGACTGCCGGCGCGCTCGGCGGGCGGCTACACGCTCAACCCGGAGGGGCAACCCCACAGCGCCTTCATCGGGCAGGAAACGGTCGCCTTCGTCGTCTATTCCGGCGAGCTGGACGAGGTTCACGCGATGGAAGTCGTCGATATCGAGCCGGCTGAAGAGGCCGGCTCATGACCGCCGGCCCGATCCTGACCCTTGCCGGCGACCGCGATCCACGAGCGGAGGAGGTCGTCACTGGCGGTCTTGCCGAGTTCAACAAGGCTGTGTTCGGGCGTGTCGACTCGCAAACGCTCGACATTCTCGTCCGCGACGCCGACACTGGCGAGATCGTCGGAGGTCTGCTCGGCCACAGCTCGCTCGGCCTGTTGTTTATCGACCTCTTCTATCTGCCGGAACATCTGCGTGGCGCCGGGATCGGCAGCCGTATCATCGCCCTTGCCGAGGACGAGGCGCGTCGGCGCGGCTGTACCGCCGCCTTTGTCTACACCGTCACATTTCAGGCGCCCGGCTTCTACGAGCGGCACGGCTACCGCCGTTTTGGCGAGATCGCCTGTCCGCCGGCCGGCGCCACCCGAATTTTTTTCAGCAAGGCCCTCGATTGACCGACGAGGTGCCCGCAGCAGTTTATCTGGCCAGCAGGGGGCCATTGCTGAGCCCTATCAGGGTTAGGCCGAGCTGAACCCCGGCATGCTGTAGGGCGGATCGAGGCCGACGCCGACGAGGTGGCCGAACAGCTTAGTCAGCGTCTGCCGATCGGCAAGCGGCAAGGGCGGCGCCAGGAGCGCGGCGATGTTCGCGCGTAGGTGATCGGGGTCGCCGGTGCCGAAGAGCACGACATCGACACCGGGCTCGTGGCGGACAAAGCGGTAGGCCGCCTCGGTGATCGTGCTCGCCCCGTCCTTATGGATCAGGAAGCCGAGCGGGTTCGGCGCGTCGGCAAGCCATCGCGGCAGTTGACCGCTGGCCGTCAGCTCACGCAACGCCGCGGCGAGGCGTTCGGGGCGCGAAAAGATGTTGCGGACGGCGAACATCAGCAACGTACCGACACGATTGGCCATCGTGCTCGGGAACACCTTCGTCCTGGCGTTCTGGTGCATCATGTGGAAGGCGACCATCACGACGTCCCAGATTCCGTCCTCGACGGCGCGCCCGAGCATGGCGTGGTCAGGGTCCGAGGAGCCTGCCTCGGTCACACCGAGGTGTCTCAGTTTGCCTTTCTCCCGCTCTTTGAGGAGCGCGGGCGCAATGATCTCGATCGCCTGGCCGTAGCCCCCGGGCGAGACGCCATGCAGCTGGAAGATGTCGATGTAATCGGTGCCGAGCTGTCTGAGCGAGTTGTCGAGGCTCGCCACGGCGCGCTCGGCAGCGGACCTGCCCTCGCGGCGGGGGAGCCAGGCTTTGGTGGCGATCACAACACTGTCGCGCGGAACAGCCTTGATTGCCTGGCCGACCACGCCCTCGGTGCCGTAAACGGCGGCGGTGTCGAGCAGATTGATTCCTAGATCCATCGCCTCGCGGACCAACGCCACGGCCTCGGTTTCGCTCTTACCGGTGCCGAGGCCGAGCCGGCTGAAGCCGCCGCAGCCGAGCCCGGCGACGCTGACCCTGATGCCTGTTCGGCCGAGTGTCACATAGTCCATCTAGCGCGTTCTCAACTGTGGCATGTCGCACTCCACTGGCTCTGCCCTTGCGCGCATCGCGTCCCAGCCCGAAGCGCCTTCGATTGGTGAGAGGCCGATGCGCAAGCTGCTTCGCTTCGCGTTTACAGAAAGCCAATCGACAGCCAGGGAACGGCTGCGACGATCGCGAGCGCGATTACGAGGGCACCGATATAGGGCCAGATCCGCCACAGCGCATCGTCCGGCGAGATGCGGCCGATTGCACAAGCGCCATAGTAACCTACGCCGAAAGGCGGTGCAAAAAGACCGATGCCCATAGCCAGGATGACGATCATCGCGTAATGCACCTCGTGCACGCCCATCGTTTTAGCGACCGGAAACAGCAGCGGGCCGAATAGGACGATCGCCGGCAATCCTTCGAGCACGCTGCCAAGCACGATGAACGCGGCGATCGTGATCGCAAGAAATCCCACAGTCCCCCCTGGCACACCGGCCATCACCGAGACTAGCCACTGCGAGAATCCGGATTGCGTCAACGCCCAGGCCATTGCAGTGGCGGTACCGATTATGAACATTACCGCGCCAGTCAGAGACACCGTCTCGACCAAGATCGGGTAGATGCGCCGCCAATCAAATTCTCGGTAGATGAAGATCCCCAGCACAGCGGTGTAGACGACGCCGACGGTCGAAACCTCGGTGGCGGTCGCCACGCCTTCGATAACCGCGGCGCGAATCACAAAAGGCAGGGTGAGGCCGGGAACAGCGATCAGAAAAGCGCGAACGATCTGCGCAACAGGGGCCCTTGCTTGTCCGCCGCTGTCCGCCGCCCGGGAGCGCCACCAGGCGACAACCACGAGCCCGAGCGCGGCGACAAAAGCAGGTAAAAGCCCGCCCGTGAACAGGGCGACGATAGAAATATTCGTAACCGAGCCGATGGTGATCAGCACCAGGCTTGGCGGGATGGTTTCCGACATCGCGCTCGACGTGGCGAGCAGCGATGCAAGTTCTCCTGGATGGGCGCCGCGGCGGAGCATTTCCGGAAATAAAATCGGCGCGACTGCGGCCATGTCAGCCGCCTTGGACCCCGAAATCCCCGAGACCAGGTACATTGCCCCAAGGAGCACATACGCCAGCCCGCCTTTGACATGGCCGATCAGGGCGGCGAGAAAATTTACCATCACTCGCGCGATCCCGGTCATTTCCATCAGGAGCCCAAGGACGACAAACATCGGGACTGCGAGCAGCAGCAGATTCGAAATGCCGTCGTCGATGCGATTGACGACGATCGAGAGCGGCAGATCGGTGGTCAGCGCTAGGTACGAGAAGGTGGCGATTCCAAAGGCGAAAGCGATCGGCACACCGATCGCCACGCTGACCGCTACGATCACGACAAAAAACAGGATCAGGCTGGCATGCCCCATTGCGATCAGCAACGGCTGCGCTACCCACAAAACTGCCGTTATCGCAGCGACAGTTGCAACTGCCGACAAGAAGCCGCGCCAGCTCGTCGTTTCCAAAAGACGCAAAACGGACACGATCGCAATGAGACCAGCGCCTACCAAGAGGGCGGAGACCCGATAGCCGTCCGAGATCGACAGCGTAATCAGTTCGGTCGAGGACTGGATGTCCAGATATTGCGCCGCGGGCAACAGAATCTCGATCACGAAGACAATGACCACGAGACCACCGACGATCCCGAGCCATTGACCCAATCTCGGGGAGACCGAGTTGACGAATGTCGTCAAACGCATGTGTCCGTCGCGCCGCAGGGCAACAACCGCGCCCAGCATCGATAGCCAAAGGAATAGAAAATTAGCGAGCTCGTCCGTCCACAACAGTGGGCTGTCGAAAACATAGCGGGAGACGACCCCAGCGAACAAAATGCAGATTTCGGCCAATACCAGCCCGGCTCCGACGGCCTCGGCGAAGGTGCCGATCGCGAGGTCGATCCTGGCGGCAAGCCGCCGCAATCCGATCCAAGCTGGCCCCCTTGCATCAACGAGCGGTTGGGCCAGCTCGGGCGTCTCGCCGCTCACGCCAGGTTGCCAACGTATTTTTCGAGGAGCACCCACGCTTTCTCGCCCGATTTTTTCTTCATCTCGGAATAAAAATCTGTTTTGCGTAATGCATCCTGAAAGAGCTTGGCGTCGGGCGAGTTAAAAACCATGCCCTTGCTCTTCAGGTTTTCTATCTCCTGCTGGGTCATCGTCTGCCAGTCGGTGCGTTCCTCCAAGGCTTTGTCGTTGAAATGCTTCTCCGATAGGTCCTGCAGGTCGCGAGGCAGCCGTTTCCACGCCAAATTGCTGAACGAGATGTTGAGCCCCGCCCAGATGTGATTGGTCAGGCTGCAATATTTCTGCACCTCGTAGAGCTTGGCGGTGTCGATCAGAACCAGCGGATTCTCCTGTCCGTCGACGACGCCCGTTTGCAGGGCGCTGTACACTTCGGCGAAATTGATCGGCGTCGGCGACGCGCCGAGGCGCTGGAACAGGGCGATGTAATAGGGCGCGACCGGCAGACGGATCTTGAAGCCCTTCAGGTCTTCCGGCGTTTGGATGGGCTTCGTACGCGTGGTGATCTCGCGGAAGCCGTGATCGTAACAGTTGTGGACGACGTGAAAGCCAATCTGCTCGGCGATGCCGCGGAGATAGTCGCCAAGCTCACCATCCATCGCCTGCCAGAGGTGATCATAATTGAGGAAGGCATAGCCGACCCCAAAGATCCCGCAGGCTGGGTTTTTGGCGGCGAGCAGGTCGAACGGCAATACGTACATTTCAAGAGCGCCGGCGATGGTCTGGGAGATCATCGCCGTGTCGCCGCCCAAAACGCTGTTCGTGTACAGGGTGATGTCGAGCCGGCCGCCGCTCTCTTCTTTAATCTTTTGCATTGCCTCACGCGCACGAATGGCCATCGGATGACCGTCCGGCAGCGAGCCGCCGCATTTGAAGCTGAACTCCGCCGCGTTCGCGGGCCAACTCAGGATGGCGGGCGAGGCAACGGCGCCCGCCAGGCCGGCCATCAGCGTCCGGCGCGACAATTTCATCACGTCTCCTCCTTCAATCTGCTTGGTGATTCAACGTCTGATTTCGCTGGCGAAAGTGCCGGTGGCTGAGAACTCCTGTCAAGGAGCGCAGGGCTAGTAGATGAAGTCTCACGTTTCGTACCCACAACCGCTCGTCATACGGGCGGAGGCCGGTATCAACAGTTCCGCAGCACGAGTGGCTGACCGGTGGGTCCCGGCCTTCGCCGGCACGACGAGATGGGTCCCAAATGTCTGATCCTCACCACCAGTAGCGAAAGATGCGAAATTCGGTCAGAGTGACGGTACGACAGTCAGGTTCCCTGTCTCTTGGCGCATCGCACACGACCCGGAGAAATGCAGCATGATCACGAAGTTCACCACCGTATACGCCGGCCATGTCGATCTTCCCGACCGGGGGCAGGACACGACGCCGGCGAACGAGCGGCGTTACTCGAACGAGCATCTCGCGAGCGTCTTCGAGAAGACCGAGGCGATCGCGAAGAAAATGGACGCGCTCGGTTACGACACGATCTGGCTCGCCGAGCACCACTTCCAGCATGAGGGCTACGAGTGCATCCCCAATGATCTGATGCTGGCGGTGCACCTCGCGCATGTGACAAAACAAATCAAAATCGGCTGCGCCTTCAACATCGCGCCGATGTGGCATCCGCTGCGCCTAGCGGAGGATTTCGCAACCGCCGACATCTTGACGGGTGGCCGAACGGTGTTCGGGGTCGGCCGCGGCTATCATACGCGCGAGGTCGAGACCTTCGACGCGCCAATGCTGGACCAAAACGCCAATCGCGAGCTGTTCGAGGAGCAGGTCGAGATCATCTTCAAATCGTTCAACGAGGAATCCTTCTCGCACAAGGGCAAGCACTACACGTTGCCGCCGGAGGTTCCGTACCGCGGCTACCAGCTCAAGGAACTGACCTTGGTGCCGCGGCCGATCCACCGCCCGGTCGAATGCTGGCAGCCGATCGTCAGCGCCAACCCCCGCGGGTTGGATTTTATGGTCAAGCACGGCATCAAGGGTGCAGTCGGCGGCGGCGCCGCCACGATGCAGGCCGGGCCGATCACCGGCTACCGCGATGCGGCTGCTCGCGCCGGGAAGGATCTGAAGCTCGGCGAAAACCTGCAGCTTGGGTTGCATCTCCATATAGCCAAGACCCGCGAGCAGGCGATCCGCGAGATCACACCCATTTACGAAGAGCATGTGAAGATGTTTGCCCCATTGGGTTTTGTGCCGGGGTTGACGCAGGAGCAGGTGGCTGCCGTTGCACGGCGGGGGGGCTGGGCTGCCGCTGGAGTGCCGACGGTCGAGCATTACATGTCTCTTGGCTCATGGTTTGCCGGCACCCCGAGCCAGCTCGTCGAACTGCTCAAGGGGTTCGAAGAGAAGTATCCCGGGATGGAGCACATCAGCCTGTCGAGCCCGATCGGCACGCCCAAGGCCATGATGCTCGAGCAGATCCAGTGGGTTGCGGAAGAGGTGATGCCGGCCTTCCAGCCTGGTCGGCGTTGATCAGACAGCGCGCCCCTGAACCGCCACCAAACACCTCTCCCGGGTCGGCGAGGCGAGGGGAGGGAAGGCTCATAAAAATGAGTCTTTTTAGCTGCCCCTCGCGGAGCCGAGGCCCATATCTGGGGTGCATCCCGGCGCGCCGCGGCGCCGGGATGGGGAGGACGGAAGAATGCAAAGCCAGAACCGTTTTTTCGACGATCTTGCGCGCGTCGCCGCAGGCGCGATGAGCACGCTTTCGGGCGTCAAGAACGAGGTCGAATCAAGGATCCGCGAGCAGCTTGAAAGGGTGCTTGCCGGCATGGATTTGGTTAGCCGCGACGAATTCGAAGCGGTCAAGGCAATGGCAGCCAAGGCGCGCGCGGAGCAGGAAGATTTGGCAAAGCGGGTGGCCGAGCTCGAATCGCGGCTCGCCATCCCCGCCGCGCCCGAGACCGGACCCAGCGGCCCATAAGGCGGCCAGCCGCGATTTTCTTGATTTGACGGCAAACAAGCGAAAAGGGTGGCAAATCTTCTTGCGTCGGTCTTAGTACGTCGGCAGCGTTGGTTCCGCGGCTTGTTGGCCGCGCGGCCCGAGGAGGGCTTGATGACATCTGTTTCCATTGTCGAACCCACCCATTTTTCCGGAAACCCGATCGATCTCGTCGAAGAGATCGTCATCGCCAATGATTGGGCGCATGACCGTGCCAGCGAGGAGGAGCTGGTCGTCGAGATTTCCGGGCGCTGGTGCGAATACCGGCTCTATTTCGTATGGCAAGAAGAGATCTGCGCGCTCCATTTCTCTTGCGGATTCGACATGAAGGTGCCGAAAGGTCGGCGCGGTGCGGTGTTCGAGCTGCTGGCGCTTGCCAATGAAAAGCTGTGGCTCGGGCATTTCGACCTTTCCGCCGAGGAGAACTCTCCGGCGTTTCGCCATGCCGTGCTGCTGCGCGGTGTCTCCGCGGCAAGCACCGAGCAGGTCGAGGACCTCGTCGATATCGCCTTGTCCGAATGCGAGCGATTTTACCCGGCATTTCAGTTCGTCGTTTGGGGCGGGAAGTCGCCGGCTCAAGCGATTGCCTCGGCGATGATCGATCCTGTCGGAGAAGCCTGAGAAAGGGTCTGTTCGCCATGGGAAATGGCGGAGAGCCGTTGCGGAGCCTGATCCTCGTCGGCTGCGGAAAGATGGGAACGGCAATGTTGCGCGGCTGGGTGGCGGCGCGAGCAGCATCGCAGTTCCTGGTCGTCGACCCGGCCAGCCAGCCGCTGGGTCTGGACGCTGAAGAAGGGGTTGCCTGGCACGCTACACCCGAGACATTGCCTGGTGATTTGCTTCCCGACGCGGTCGTGTTTGCGGTCAAGCCGCAGGTCGTTGACGAGGTGGTGCCTCCCTACCGCCGCTGGGTGCGCCCCGGCACCCTTTTTCTGTCGATCGTGGCCGGCAAGACGTTGGCGGGTTTATCGCGCCACCTCGGTGCCGCGGCCATCGTGCGAACGATGCCCAATACTCCCGCGGCGATCGGACGCGGGATCACGGTCGCCTGCGCGAGCCCGCTCGTGACGCCGGAGCAGCGCCGGCTTTGCGACCGGCTGCTTGCCGCCATCGGCGAGAGCGCCTGGGTCGAGAACGAAGCGCTGCTCGACCCGGTAACCGCGGTCTCCGGCAGCGGGCCAGCCTACGTCTTTCTGTTGATCGAGGCGCTGGCCCGCGCCGGGGAAGCGGAGGGCCTGCCGGCCGATCTCGCGCTCGGCCTTGCGCGCAGCACGGTGGCCGGATCGGGCGAACTCGCCCGACTCTCGCCGGAGAGCCCGGCGCAGCTGCGCGAAAATGTCACGAGCCCGGGGGGCACCACGCGCGCGGCTCTCGACTTGCTTATGGCCCCCGATGGCCTTGACGCGTTGATCCTGCGCGCGGTGCGGGCGGCGTCCGCGCGATCCCGTGAGTTGGCCAGCTGAGATGCCAAGAACCGGCCAGCGCGGCGGACAGCGCCGAGGCCCCGGCGGCTCACCGAGCGAGCGGGACCGCATCATCGACGCGGCTTTCCGCTTGGTACCCACGCAGGGTTGGCGGGGACTGTCTCTCGCCGCGATAGCGGCGGAAGCCGATCTACCAATTCTGCAGGTATATCGGGTGTTTCGGTCCAAACAGGCCGTGTTGCGCGCCCTGCTCCGCCGGATCGACGAAATCGTGTTGTCCGCGCCGCCGGCTGCCGAGGCCGGCGAGCGCCCGCGTGACCGATTGTTTGATCTGCTGATGCGGCGATTCGACGCGCTTCAGCCGTACAAGTCGGCCCTAGACGTAATGCGCCGCGAATTGCCCGACCCGGGGTCCGCGTTTGCCGGCGGGACCGCGCTGTTGTGCTCGATGCGCTGGATGCTGGAGGCGGCGGATCTGGCAACCGGCGGGATCCGTGGCGCTGTGGCGATAAAGCTGACGATGGGGGCTTATCTTTCGTCGATGCGGGAGTGGCACCGCGACGATTCTCCGGATCTTGGCCGCACGATGGCGGCTCTCGATGCGCGACTGCGGCGCATCGAACCCTGGTTGCCGCCGGCATCTGCCGCCAGACCAGACGAGAAGCCGCTATCGGCCTAGATTGCTGCACTGCAAATATTGCTTGACGGGACCATCGCCGGACCCGATATACGCGGCGTTGTGCAGTGCACAAATACCCCCAAAATACTGCAATCGGAACCACACCATGTCCGAAGCTCGTCCCAGCTTTTTTGATTTCGATGTTGCCAAGATGATGGCCGATTTCCGCTTCCGCCCGTTTGACGTTGAGGCGCTGATGGCCTGTCAGCGCCGTAATATCGAGGCCATGAGTCAGGCAAACCAACTCGCCGTCGAGGGCCTGCAAGCGGTCGCCAAGCGCCAAATCGAGATTGCCCGCCAGGCTGTCGAAGACGTATCGGCGCTGTTTCGCGACCTTGCACAGCCGACATCGACCGATGAGCGGATCGCCAAGAACACTGAGTATGCAAAGCGGATGCTCGAGAAGAGCGTCAATCATGGTCGCGAAATCACGGAGCTCGCCGCCAAGGCCGGAACGGAGGCAGCCGATGTGCTGCGCAAGCGGGCAAGCGAAGGCCTGGACGAGTTGCGCGACCTCGCAAAGCAGCACCAAGCCCGCTAACGGCGACATCGTGAGGCCGCGTCTTCGTTTCTGCGCGGCCTCCGTTCATTAGAACGATCGCGCCAAAACTTCTCTGCTGACCTTCGGATCGAAAGTCGATAATCCCTGATTGCCGGCGTGGCAGAGCCAAAACTCTCGCCGGCATCGCGAAAGGGCGAATGGGGATTTCCGCTAAATCCGATCCCGCCGCCGGCTTGCCAAACCGCGGCTGGCGCGCAAATGCCGGCCTTGTCTTTGGGAGCGTGGCGCTTTCCCTGTTGCTGGCCGAGGCGCTGCTGCATTGGATCGGCCACCCTCATCCGCAATGGAACATGCTCGATCCGCTGGTCGGGTGGCGTCCTCGCCCTGGTTTGACGGGCTGGTATTCAGGCGAGGTCGACAACTATATCGCGATCAACCGAGACGGATATCGCGATATCGATCACCCGCTGGCGAAGGCTCCGGGCACCTACCGCATCGTGCTGCTTGGCGATTCGATGAGCGAAGGCGTCGAAGTGGCCTTTGCAGACCTGTATTGGAAGCGACTGGAAGCGCTCTTGACGCGATGTCCGGCCTTTTCCGGCCGGCGGGTCGAGGTCGTCAGCTTCGCCGTCAACGGCTATGGCACAGCGCAGGAGCTCCTGACGTTCGAAGAGCGCGGGGTGAAATACCGGCCGGATCTGGTGCTGCTCTCGTTCTTCACCGGCAATGATTTTACCGACAATTCGAAGGCGCTGGGCCGCCATCGCGATCGCCCGTACTTCGGGCTGAGGGAAGGTCGCTTGGAGCTCGAACAGACCGCCGGAATGGCGCCGGATTTTGCTTTCCGCCAGCGTTTTAATGATCTCAAACAGCATTTCATGGACTCGATTCGGGTCATCCAGCTGGCGCGGCAGGTGCAGACACGGCTGCACCTTTTATTTCGCTATGGGCATGCCGATCCCAACCGTATCGACCAGCCGGGGCTCGACAGCAGGGTATTCCTGCCGCCCTCGACACCGGAATGGGAGGAGGCTTGGGCGGTGACCGAAGCCCTGATCCGGGCTATCGCCGAGAGCGCGCGGGCCAATGGAGCGGCTTTCGCGATGACGACCCTGACCAATCCCTTTCAGGTCCTTCCCGACACGGCAGCCCGTGAGCGTTACGCGAAGGAGCTCCACATACCCGACCTTGCCTATCCCGACCGCCGGCTCGCGGCATTCGCGGCGGCGAGTGGTTTTCCCGATGCCGAGCTGATGCCGGCGATGGGGGCCTATGCGGCCGAACACCGTGCGGCACTGCACGGCGCCGATCCGCGGCAGCCGATCGGGCATTGGAACGCTCTCGGGCACCGGATCGCCGCGGAGGAATTGGGCCGGAGCTTGTGTGAATTTAGGGCAGCCAGACGAATCTAGCCGGCGCCAATGGCTACAATCCGGCTCGGACTCGTCGATAGTCCAGGTTCAACCCCAGGTCCCGCTGTCGCCGCGGGTGTCAGTTCGGCAAATGGAGGCGGGCGCGCAGGCCGCCCTGAGGCGCGGTCTCGAGCTTGACGTCGCCGCCATGGCTGCGCGCCACGTCCCGGGCGATGGTCAGACCGAGGCCGACCCCGCCCGTGGATGGGTTGCGCGACGAATCGAGCCGGACGAACGCTCGGAACACCCTGGCCCGGTCGGCTGGCGGGATGCCCGGTCCGTCGTCATCGACAAGGATGTCGATCCCGTCAGCCACGGCAATTCCGGACAGCCAAATATTGGTTCCATGGCGGCGCGCATTGCTGATCAGGTTGCCGAGGCAGCGCCGTAAGGCGTTGGGGCGGACGGACATCACATATTCGGGCGGGGTCGCGACAGTCAGCGGCGTTCCCTCGCGCCGGACGTCGTTGGCAATATCCTCGATCAGCAAGGTTATGTCGGTCTCCACCGAGGGCTCGGAACCTTCGCCGCGGACAAAATCGAGATAGCCGTGCACCATATGCTCCATCTCGGCAACGTCTGACTTTAACCCTTCGACAGCCTGATCATTGCCGAGGAGCTCCAGAGCCAGCTTGATTCGCGTCAGAGGCGTACGCAGATCGTGAGATACGCCGGCCAGCATCTGTGTGCGTTGCCGGATTTGCCGTTGCAGGCGATCCCGCATCTTCATGAAGGCAATGGCTGCGCGGCGGATCTCGACAGCCCCTTCGACCTTGAAGAATGGAACCGGGCGGCCCTTGCCAAAGCTGTCCGCGGCTTCCGCCAAACGGCGCAGCGACTTCACTTGATTGCGCAGGAAAACGGTCGCGAGGGCCAGCAGCACCAGCGACGAGCCGACCATCCACATGACGAAGATGTAGGTCGTCGAGCTGTACAGCCGATTACGCGGCACCCCGACGGTCAATACTCCCTGAGGGATCCGAACCTTGATCTGGACGCCTCGATCCTCGAGCAAATCGATGCGATGGGGGAGATCGACGCGCCCCTGCATGGCCTGGTTGAGCTGGTCTTCGAGCAGTCTTCCGGTCGTGGGTGTTGCGGGCGGGAGCGCCTCGTCATGACCGATCGCAAGATCGAGGTCGGTTTGCGCCCTCGCGCGTTCGAGGAGGCGGGTCGTTTCGCTCGGCGAGTCGGTGAGCTGCAACGCCTCGATCAACAGCCCGATATCGCCTGCGACCCCTGCCGAGAGCCGCCACGACACCGCCGCCCAGTGACGGTCGTAGAAAACCCAGGTCGCGATGGCCTGAAGAAGGATCAGCGGCATAACGACGATCAGCAGCGAACGACCGAACATCGTGCGCGGCAGCATCCGCTTGATCCAGGCCTCCCGGCGGAGCTCCGGCTCGCTCTCCGCCGGTCCGCTCGCAGCCTCCAGCGGATCTATGTCTTGCGCCGTCAACCCAAACCCACGCGACGTCAATCCGGCTTGAGGCAATAGCCCGTGCCGCGGACCGTTTGGAGATAGCGCGGAAATCGCGGATCGCGCTCGATCTTGCGGCGCAGCCGGGTCATCAGGACATCGACGTTGCGGACGGTGCCGCTGAACGGGAGCGACAGCTCCTCGCGCGAAACTGCCTCGCCGGCCTTCCCGGCCAATGTAGAGAGCAGGCTCGCTTCAGCCGTAGTCAAATGCACGACATCGCCGCCGCGGTACAATTCACCACGAATCATGTCGAAGCGGCAGCCGCCAAAGCGGAGTTCACGCGGCGCAATATCGGCGGCCGGGCGCCGTTGCAGCACGTTGCGGATACGCAGCACGAGCTCACGCGGCTCAAACGGTTTCGCCAGATAATCGTCGGCTCCCTGCTCAAGGCCGTTGACCCGGTCTTCTGGTTCCGCCATCGCGGTCAACAACAGGACTGGAATTTGGCTCTCGCGGCGCAGCGCGCGGGTCAGCTCGAGGCCGTCTTCTCCCGGCAGCATGATATCGAGGACCACGAAGTCGAAGGCAAAGCTCGCCAGATTCGATCGAGCATCACGGGCATCCGCCGCGGTTGTGACCCGGAAGCCATTATCCGACAAGTATCGGCGCAGAAGCTCTCGCAACCGCTTGTCGTCATCGACGACGAGGAGATGGGGCTCGGTCTCGTGCAGCACGCGAGGAGTATACGATGGATCCGGCATCAAAGCTTTCTTCGCGAATTCGGATCGAAGCGGTGACGGTCCCCCTCGCTGGCGATGATTTCCAGCATAACCTTCCGGAAACCCCCCACCGCCTGCGCTCCGGCCCGCCGGTAGGCGTTGGCGATCCGCGCCCGCTGAGGCTCCGATAGCCGCCGCTCAAGTTCTCTCCCCTTATGGGTCAGCTCGAGAAGGCGCTGCCGCCGGTCGTGCGGGCCTGGTCTCTGCTGGATGAATTCCTGCCTTATCAGATGTCCAAGAACACGGTTCAGGCTCTGCTTGGTGATTCGCAGGATGCCGAGCAGCTCGCTAACCGTCATCTGCGGATGGCGCCCGACAAAATGAATCACACGGTGATGCGCACGGCCGAAACCAAATTGCGCCAGGATGGCGTCGGGCTCCGCTGTGAAATCCCGATAGGCAAAGAACAGCAGCTCGATCCCCTGGCGCACCTCGTCCTCGCGCAGGGAAGTCGGGCAGTGGGGCAATTTTATGTCAGACATATTGACTTATCTCGCAACCTTTGACACAAATTCGGCGTCCTTTGGGATACAAAGTTCCAGCGATTCGCGGGGGCGGCCTCGCCGCGCTCGCTGGATCGCATGCTGTGCAAGGAAGTCCCGATGTCCATGCTTCCGTTCGACGATCGTGATGGTTTCATCTGGTGCGATGGCCGCCTCGTCCCTTGGCGCGCTGCCAAACTCCATGTGCTGACCCATGGGCTCCATTATGCGAGCTCCGTGTTCGAAGGCGAGCGCGTCTACAATGGCAGGGTCTTCCATTTGGAAGACCATAATGAGCGCCTCCTCAATTCGGCGCGAATTCTCGGCTTCGAGGTGCCTGCCAGCATGGACGATCTCGCAAGAGCGACGGCGGAGGTGATCTCGTCGAACAACATCGTCGACGGTTATGTCCGCCCGATCGCTTGGCGTGGGGCTGAACAGATGGGCGTCTCGGCCCAGGCGAGCAAAATTCACCTGGCGATCGCCGCCTGGGACTGGCCCGCCTATTTCTCGCCGGAAGCGCGCGCCCGCGGCGTCCGCATGAAATGGGCCAAGTGGGCCCGGCCCGCACCCGATACCGCGCCGACGCAGGCCAAGGCGTCGGGCCTCTACATGATTTGCACGATGGCAAAACACGATGCCGAGGCCGACGGTTGCGACGACGCCTTGATGCTGGACTGGCGTGGCCGGCTCGCCGAAGGGACCGGGGCAAACATTTTTCTCGTCATCAATGGCGAGCTGCACACGCCGACTCCGGATTGCTTTCTCAACGGCATTACCCGTCAGACTGTCATTGGTCTCGCCCGAAAGCGCGGCATCAAAGTGGTCGAACGGGCGATCGCGCCGGAGGAGCTCGAGAAGGCCGATGAGGTATTTCTTACCGGCTCGGCGGCCGAGGTGACGCCGGTTGGCGAGGTCATCGGCGAGCATGGCCACTATCATTTTACTCCGGGATCGATCTGCCGGCTGATGTGGGAAGATTACGACCGCGCGGTCGGAAAACAGATCGCAACGGCCGCCTAACCTGCCGAGCCCTACGCCAAATCAACGAGGCTTCGAGGTCCCTCCGGACGGGAATCGCTCCGGCATCGTCGACTGGAGGCCGCTCGAAGGGGTGGCGCCGGATGGCGTGTGGGTGCGGCCGCTCGGACTTCTCGGCGGCGGCGGTGCTGCCGATGCGGTAGCCTCCGGCTGCGCTCGCCGCCTCGTCGGAACCGGCCTGGCCTTTGCGCTGGTGACTGCCGCCGGCCTTCGATCCGATGGGCGCCCGGCCTGCGTCACCGCGCCGGTCGTCGAGTTCGAGGCTTTTCTGCGAGGCTTCGGCGCTCGCTTTGCACAACGTGCGCGCGCACGGCTCGAAGCGCTGTCGATGCCGCGAGCTCCCTGGGCGGGGCTCGCCCTCGGTCGCCCGCTCGTCATGGGCGTTCTCAACGTCACCCCTGACAGCTTCTCTGACGGCGGCCAGTGGCTCGACCCCGAACGCGCCATAGCTCGAGGCCGCGAGCTGCTCGAAGCCGGCGCCGATATCATCGATATCGGCGGTGAGTCGACCCGCCCGGGAGCTGCTCCGCTGGCGCCGGGCGAAGAAATCCGGCGGATCGAACCGGTTGTACGCGCGCTTGCGGAAATGGGCGCGACCCTGTCGATCGATACGCGGCACAGCGGTACCATGGACGCGGCGCTCAACGCCGGCGCCCATATCGTCAACGACGTATCGGCTCTGACCCACGATCCTGAAAGCCTCGGCCTTATAGCGCGCCGCGAGGCGCCGGTTGTGCTGATGCACATGCGCGGCGAGCCCGGGACGATGCAGCACAATCCCGTCTACGATTCCCCGCTCATCGAGGTTCTGGATTATCTTGAGAAGCGCATCGAAGCCTGTGTCGCCGCCGGGATCCGACGGGAGCGGATTGCAGTCGACCCTGGCATCGGCTTTGGCAAGCTCGTGCCCCACAATCTTGAACTCCTGGCCGGCGTTGGCGCATTTCACGCCCTCGGCTGCGCGGTTGTGCTTGGCGTGTCGCGGAAGTCGACAATCGCCTTGCTGAGCCGCGGCGAGCCGCCCGCGGCGCGGCTGCCCGGTTCGCTTGCCGCCGCCCTTTTCGCGGCTCAGCAGGGCGTCCAGATCCTCAGGGTTCACGATGTCGCGGAAACCCGCCAAGCGCTCGCCGTGTATCAAGCGATAGCAGCGAATTGATCTGTCAGCGCTTCGGGCGGCTTCGTTCGAGAATTGCGCCGACCCCGTCGGCTTCTGCAAAAACGTCGAGCTTTTCGACCCAAACGCGCACCCGGTCGACCCGCGGGTCGCTGAGGCAGGCAGTGCAGACCCGCTCGGCAAAACCCTCGCAAAGTTCGATATGCCCGGAGCTTGCGATCTCGCGTATCGCAGCGACCACCTTCTCGTAATTGATGACGCGCCGGCGCTCTTCCCCGGGAAAAGGGTCGGTCGCCACGAGGTCGACGGAAACCCGAACCCGCTGCTGACGCTCGCGTTCACGCGCGCGGATGCCGATGCTGCACGGCAAGACCAAACCACGCACGGTGACCGTGTACGCCGCATCCTCGGCCGCAATCGGCAGGCGCTCGATCATGGGTCCGCCCTCGCGGAGCCGAGCCGGGAGGGGTAGGTTGCCGGCGTGCTCAGCCCTTAAGCAGCAGCGGATCGTGCAAGGTGGTATCTTGCCCGCGCACCGGATCTGCGATCGCATCCGTCAATGAACGCGCCCCCTTCCATTCGCTGGACGGGCGGACGCGCCCGTCGCTGCCGACCTGATCGATACCCCAGTAAATCTCCAGGCGGTGATTGTCCGGATCACGAAACTCTACGGCGATTTGACAACCAGCCCGGCGACGGCCGGCGAAATCAATCTCGACCCCGTGCCGGCGCAGATGGTCGTGGGCTCGCACGACTTCGTCAAGGGTCGCAACCTCAAAGGCGATGTGGTTGAGGTCCGCA
>JBJMQW010000408.1:0-5303 GCA_045802495.1 Allostellaceae bacterium
AACGCAATGGGGACGGCGGCATTGGTGGTTTCGGGCGGGCTCAGCGTTGCGGCCCTCGCTTCACTCGCGCTGCTGCGGCTGCAGCCGGCCGGAACACCTGCGCCGCCAGCGAAGGCCTAAACGGCTCTCTTCTCCCTATTGCAATTCTTATTCTATTCGATTTCCAACTATACAATCGCTGTTCTCCGCTTGACCACGAAGATCTGGCGGTTGATATTCGGCAAATGACCGTTAGGATTTACGAAATTTCAATTTTCGTTTGAATAGCCAATACTGTTGAAAAACTCGTTTACCGCTTATCTGCGCGAAGGGTGAGCAGGCAAAGGTGGTCCGTTCGCACCTGCGCGGCGCGTGGATCCACCAATTCACGTTCCAGCCGAGCAATCCCCTCCTCATAGGCCCGATCAGAGATCGCCATAAGTTGGGAATTCAGGTCACGTCGCCGTACCATGTCGAGCCAGGCGTGCAAGTCCTGCTCGAACCGCATGTGCTCGGGCGTGGCTGTGATCGCGACAAACCCGACTGTCTGCATTGCCGATACTATTGTGTCCAGAGGCCAAAAGTCTTCAAGGTCGATGGTTTGCGCATCCGTAAAATATTCGTAATAAAGCCAATCCGGGTGTTCCTGCGGATACAAATTCCGCATCACAAATCGCCCGCCTGAGCACAGAATCCTGAAGATCTCGCGGAGCGTGCGCGCCTTGTCGGGCAGATGATGAAAGCCGAATTGACAGCATATGAAATCGAAACTCTCGGCCCGAAAGGGCAGTTGGGCACCGTCGGCCTGGACACAGGAAATATCCGCCCCTTTGGATCGCGCTTGGGCGAGCATGCCTAACGACCGGTCGAGGCCGACCAAGTTGGCGCGAGGTACAATTGGCCGGTTCGCTACGAGCTGGCTACCGGTGCCGCAAGCGATATCCAAGAGTGTCAGACGGTCCGGCGCGGCGTGCTGCGCGATGAAGGTCACGAGCTCGGGATCGATCGTTTTCCCTCGATACGGTTGTCCATCGTACAGATGGGCAATGGCGTCATAATTGACGCGCGAGGTGGTCCTCATTGAGAAGCCAGAAAACGCCAAAGCTATCTATAAGGGCGCATTGTGGCAGATGTGATGGCCGAGCGGAACTCGTCAAGAGGTCATTTGCTTTCGGTAGTCCTTTCCAAGATCAAAGATGTCGTGAAAATTAACTGAGCGAGGTTATTCAATTAACATCAAGGTCCTAAACGGCGCCAATTCGGCGGGGAAATCCGGCACGGGCTCCCGCTAAAGCCGCGTCCCCGACATTGGCCGAACGGTGATCCCTGCCTGTTCGAGCTTTTCCCGGACGAGCCCCGCCATCGCCACCGCTGCGGGGTTGTCGCCATGCACGCAGACCGTGTCGATTGCGACCGGGATGCGCTTCCCCGAATTGCTGATGATCGCGCCTTCGCGCACCATCGCCTGCACCCGCGCCGCGGCTTCCTCCGGATCGTGCAGAACCGCGCCGGGGAGCTTGCGCGACACGAGGTTGCCGGTGTCGTCATAGGCGCGGTCGGCGTAGATCTCGCGCGCCATTCTCAGGTTCAGCTCGCACGCCGCGCGCTCGAGCTCGGTGCCGGCCATCACGACGTAGATCAGTTCAGGGTCGACGGCGGCGATCGCGCGGCCGATGGCGAGCGCGGTCGTACGATCGACCGCAGCCAGGTTGGCCAGCGTACCATGCGCCTTGACATGGCCGAGGCGGTGGCCGGCGGCGCGCGCGACCCCCTGCAGAGCGCCGATCTGATAGACGACGATCTTTTCGATGTCCTCGGGCTTTTCGCCCTGGATCATCCGCCGCCCGAACCCCCAGACATCGAAAAAGCTCGGATGCGCGCCGATCCCGACACCATTTTCCTTGGTCCGGCTCACGGTCTCGAACATGACGAGAGGGTCGCCGCCGTGAAACCCACAGGCGACATTCGCCGAAGAGACGATCTTCAGCATCTCGGCGTCGCTGCCCATCGTCCAGGCGCCAAAGCTCTCACCCATGTCGCAATTGAGGTCAATTCCGTCCATCGCATTCCTCCGCCTTTTTCGTTTATTTGGTGCGGCTGCCGACCGATGAGAAACGCTTTAACGTCGAGGACGCAAAGGATGCGCTGAGAACGCGAAGGCGATCGCAGCGCATCCCGCGACTTCGCGTACTTTGCGTGGTCCTTTGGGTTGGAGTGTTGATTTTAATACTCCCGATGCGCTAGATCCCCGCGCGAGAGCAATTCCTGTGCCAATCTCGCAGCTAGCCGCCCCGACGAAATCGTAAGACACTACGATCGTCTGCAACACACGTGGGTGTTGGCGATGGATGTCGCGGAGTGGCTGCGCGGGCTCGGGCTCGCGCAGTATGAGCCCGCCTTTCGCGCGAATGAGATCGACGAAGAGGTGTTGCTTCGCCTGACAGCCGAGGATTTGAAGGATCTCGGCGTAACGTTGGTCGGGCATCGCCGGCGCCTGCTCGACGCCATCGCCGCGTTAGGCGCGGAGGCGCCGGCCTCTCCTGTTGAACCAGCGCACGCAGACGCGCAGCGGCGCCAGCTCACCGTCATGTTCTGCGATCTCGTCGGCTCGACCGAACTTTCGTCGCGCCTCGACCCTGAGGATCTGCGCGAGGTGATCGCTGCCTATCACCGCGCCGTAGCCGATGTCGTCACGAGCCATGACGGGTTTGTCGCTAGATACATGGGTGATGGCGTTCTGGTCTATTTCGGCCACCCGCAAGCGCATGAGGATGATGCCGAGCGAGCGGTCCGGGCGGGGCTGGGCGTCGTCGACGCAGTCGGCCGTCTCGATGTCAAATCCGCCAAGCTCCAGGCGCGGGTTGGGATCGCCACCGGGCTGGTCGTCGTCGGCGATCTGATCGGCGAAGGCATGGCTCAGGAGCAATCGGTCGTCGGCGAAACACCAAACCGCGCTGCCCGGCTGCAAACGCTGGCCGAGCCGGGCGCGGTGGTTATCGCCGCGGGCACGCGTCGGCTGGTCGGCGATCTGTTCGAGTACCGAGATCTGGGCGCCGTCGAGGTGAAGGGCATCACCGAGCCGGTGCCGGCATGGCGGGTGCTGCGGGCGCGCGTTGTCGCGAGCCGGTTCGAGGCGTTGCGCGGACCGGCGCTCGCCCCGCTGGTCGGCCGTGACGAGGAGATCGATCTGCTCTTGCGGCGCTGGGCGCGCGCCAAGTCGGGTCGCGGGGAGGTGGTGCTGATCTCTGGCGAGCCCGGCATCGGCAAGTCACGCCTCACCGCAGCATTGGAGGAGTGTCTCCATTTCGAGCCGCATGTCCGCCTTCGCTATTTCTGCTCGCCCCACTACCAAAACAGTGCGCTCCATCCGTTTATCGATCAGCTGGGTCGAGAGGCTGGGTTCGAGCAGGACGACCCACCCGTTGCGAAGCTCGAAAAGCTCGAAGCCTCGCTCGCCCGCGCTGCGCCCCCGGACGAGGATGTGGCCCTTCTCGCCGATCTCCTTTCGCTGCCGGGGTCGGAGCGCCATCCCGTGCCGGACCTCCCCCCGCGGCGAAAGAAGGAACGAACACTGGAGGCGCTGATCCGGCAGCTCGAAGGTCTTGCGCGCGAACAGCCGGTGCTGACGGTATTCGAGGACGCACATTGGATCGATCCGACCTCGCGCGAGCTGCTCGACCATATGGTCGAGCAGGCGCGCACCCTGCCGGTGTTGCTGATCGTCACCTTCCGCCCGGAGTTTCAGCCGCCCTGGACCGGCCGGCCGCAGGTGACAATGCTGGCGCTCAATCGCCTGGACCGGCGGAGTCAAACCATTTTGGTCGAACAGATCGCCGGCGGCAAAGCATTGCCGGACGAGGTAACGGAGCAGATCGTTGAGCGTACCGATGGCGTGCCGCTGTTTGTCGAGGAGTTGACCAAGAGCGTCTTGGAGAGCGGATTGCTGCGCGCGAACAAGAATCGCTACGTGCTCGATAGCGCGCTCCCCCCATTTGCGATCCCGACGACCTTGCACGATTCCTTGATGGCACGGCTCGACCGCCTGGCATCGGTGCGTCTGGTAGCGCAGATCGGGGCGGCGATCGGCCGCGAGTTTTCATACCAGTTGCTGCGCGCCGTCTCCCGCCTTCCCGATGACGAGCTGAGATCCGCTCTCGCTCGTCTCGTCGCCTCCGAGCTAATCTTCCAAAAGGGCGCCCCGCCCGACGCGGTGTATAGCTTCAAGCACGCGCTGGTGCAGGACGCGGCGCATGGCAGCCTGCTGCGCAGTAGCCGGCAGCAATTACATGCGCAGATCGCTGAAGCGCTCGAAACTTATTCCCCGGAGCTGATGGACGGTCAGCCCGAGCTCTTTGCGCAGCACTACGCTCAAGCCGGGCTCGTCGCAAAATCGGTCGCCTGCTGGGGAAAGGCCGGTCACAGTTCTGCCGCTCGCTCGGCGATGGCGGAAGCGGCCGCGCAATTTCAAAGAGCGTTGGACCAGTTGGCGCTGCTGCCGGACTGCCCTGGGCATCGGGGGCTGGAGCTGGAATTTCGCAGCGCATTGGGTGCGGCCCTAATGGCCGCCAAAGGCTATGCAGCGCCGGAAACGGGCCAAGCCTATGGCCGTGCACGAGAGCTGTGGGAGCGGCTGGGCTCTCCCTCCGAGTTCCTTCGCATCCCCTATGGGCAGTCTCTCTACCACGCGGTCCGTGGTGAACTCGACGTGGCGCAGAGTTTGGACGAGGATTTGCTGCGTCTCAGTTATCAAAGCAACGACTCAGCCGGGCTCGTTCTGGGGCATGCCTCCTCCGGTCGAAACCTGATGTTTGCCGGCCGGTTTACGGCGTCCCGGTCACATCTCGAGGAAGCGCTTGCACTTTATGATCCGATCTTCCACCGCGCGCTCGTCCGTCAGGCCGGATTCCACCCCCACGTAAACTCCGGGGGCCATCTGGGCGTGGTCCTTTTCTGTCTCGGCTATCCTGACCAAGCCTCGGCAAAGAGCAGCGCGGCGATTGCCGAGGCTCGAAGGCTGGCTCATCCGCCGTCTGTCGCGTCAAGCTTGGCACTCAGCGCTAGGCGGCTCTCACTCGGCGAGCATAGCGCCGCCCTCGGCGAGCTGGTGGATCAACTGCTTGCGGTAACGACCGAGCAGGGGTTACCCCACTGGCGTTCGCAGGGAACGATCTTTCGCGGGTGGGTCAACGTCAAGAAAGGGGATATCGCCGAGGGGGTATCCCTTTTGCGTAGCGGTTCGGCGGCTTACCGGGCCACCGGAGCGGAGGTGTGGATGCCCTACCATATCGCCCGCCTGGCTGGGGCATATGAGATCGCAGGGCAAA
>JBJMQW010000409.1:0-9188 GCA_045802495.1 Allostellaceae bacterium
AGATGCTGCGCCGAGCCGTGATAGGCCTGCAATCCGCCAAAGGTGAGGTGCGGCGCTTGCGTGATCTGCCGCGCGAGGGCGAGCGCCGGCTCGCCCGGTTCGACGCCGCAGCGGTTGCCGCCCATGTTGACCTCGACATAGACCGGCAACGTGACCCCGGCCTCGCCCGCCGCCTCGTCGAGCGCGCGGACCTGGCTCGGATCGTCCGCGCAGACGCCGACGCGGGCGATATGTGCGAGCGATGCGAGGCGCCGCAATTTCTGGCGTCCGACCACCTCGTTCGTGACCAGCACGTCCGGGACCCCGCCCTGGACCATTGCCTCGGCCTCGCTGACCTTTTGAACGCAGACGCCGACAGCGCCGAGCGCCACCTGCTTCAATGCGATGACCGGGCATTTGTGGGTCTTGGCATGCGGCCGCGCCCTGACCCCGGTGCCGGCAATGCGCTCCGGCAGCCGAAGCAAATTGCGCTCGAAGGCGTCTAGATCGACGATCAAGGCAGGGGTGTCGACCTCGTCGAGGGTCATGCCGATCTCGGCAGGGGGACGGGTGATCATCGGGCAGGCCTCCAGAAATTCGCAACAGAGGGGCGACGCTATTGCAGCTTGGCCTTCAGCGAATGCGCGTCAACCGGTGCGCGGACCTTAGCGTCATTGTCGAAATAGACAAAGACGTCACGAGCGGTTCGCCGGGGCGGCGTCAGTTCCGGTGCGGTCAAGCGCGCATCGTTTGGCTGAAGGCCCCGAGCCCACAGCTTGATGCGGGACGCCCAGTGGTCGAGGGCTTCCTCCGAATAGCCGCTGGCATAAAGCTCCTCGGAGCCGTGCAGGCGCAGATAAACAAAATCGGCCGTCAAATCCTCGGCGTACGGCCATTCGACAGAATCCGCGAAGACGAGCGCGATCCGATGCCGGCGCAGCAAGGCAACAAAAGCCGCATCAAGAAAGCTCCGATGGCGGATTTCGATCGCGTGCCGCAGGCGCCGCTTGCGCCCGGTCCGCGTCCAGGCGCGACCCTTCAGGCGGTGATCGTGCCGCTCGCCCAGAGCCGCGGCAGCCTCGCTGTCCGGCGGTAACAGCGACAAGAAATGCTCAAGCCTTTCATTGTCAAATCTGAAGCGAGGCGAGAATTGCCACAGGAAGGGACCCAATTTCTCTTCGAGCCGCAAGACGCCGGAGGCAAAGAAATTGGCGAGCGGGGTTTCGATATCGCGCAACTGTTTCAAATGGGTGATGAACCGGCTGCCCTTGACCGCGAAGACAAAGCCCTCAGGTGTCTCGTCATGCCACCGCGCAAAGGAATCGGGGTGCTGCAGCGAATAATGGGTGCCGTTGATTTCGATCGTGTCGACCTGCCGGCTGGCATAGGACAGCTCATCCGAATGCCGCAATCCTGCGGGATAAAAGTGCCCGCGCCAGCCCCCATAGGTCCAGCCGGAGATGCCGATCCGGATATGGGCCGGGCGGCTCATCTCCCGAATTCGCGCGAATATGGTAAAAGGCCTAGATGCTGACCCTCTCCGGCGTGACATACCGCGTCGGCGGCCGCACCGGACGCCGCCTGCTCAATCTGGCGAATGCCTATATCCCCGAGGGGAGCAAGGTGGGTCTCATCGGCCGCAACGGCACCGGCAAGTCGACATTGCTCGATCTGATACGCGGAGTCCTCGAACCGGATGACGGGACGGTCGAGCTGCCGCGCGGCTGCCGCATCGGGTTTCTCGCCCAGGAGGCGCCGGGCGGGACGGCCAATGCGCTGGAAACGGTGCTCGCTGGCGACCGCGAGCGGACCCGCCTGCTGCGCGAACGGGAAAGCGGGGCGGAGCCGCTCCGGCTCGCAGAGATCGAGACCCGGCTCGCCGAGATCAAAGCGCATGCGGCGCCGAGCCGGGCGGGGCGCATCCTCGCCGGGCTCGGCGTCGACCATCGCATGCAGCAACGTCCGCTCAGCGATCTGTCGGGCGGGTGGCGGATGCGGGTGGCGCTCGCGGCGATCCTTTTTGCCGAACCCTATTTGTTGCTGCTCGACGAGCCGACCAATCATCTCGACCTCGAAGCGGCGCTGTGGCTGCAAGGATTTCTGCGCAACTATCGCCATACCCTGATCCTCGTCAGCCACGACCGCCGCTTCCTCAATGCGGTGACGACGACAACCCTGCACCTTCAACGCGGCAAGCTCACGCTCTACTCCGGCGGCTTCGACGCCTATATGCGGGCCCGCACGGAAGCGGCTCGGCGGCTCGAGTCGCTGGCCAAGCAGCAGGCGCTCGAACGCCAGAAACTGCAGGCCTTTGTCGACCGGTTTCGCGCGAAGGCGACAAAGGCGCGCCAGGCGCAGAGCCGCGTGAAGGCGCTGGCGCGGCTCGAGCCGATCGTGTTGCCGCCCGAGGAAACGCCGGCGCGGATCTCGTTTCCGGAGCCAGCGCACCTCAATCCACCGCTGCTCTCGCTCGATCGGGTGGCGGTCGGTTACGCGCCCGGGAAACCGGTCCTGTCACGGCTCGATTTGCGGCTCGACCCCGACGACCGGATCGCGCTGCTCGGCGCCAACGGCAACGGCAAGACGACTTTCGCCCGGCTGCTCGCTGGACGCCTCGCGCCGATGGCCGGACACGCGACCCGGTCTCCGAAGCTCGTCTGCGGCTATTTCGCCCAGCATCAGATCGAGGAGATGCGGCCCGACGAGACCCCGTTCGATCACCTCTCGGCGCTGATGCGCGACGCGCTGCCCGAGACGGTGCGCGCCCGGCTCGGCCGGTTCGGGTTCAGCCAGGACCAGGCCTTTGTCGGGGTATCGGATCTGTCGGGCGGCGAGCGGGCGCGGCTCAATCTCGCCCTCGTCACCCATGATGCGCCTTCGCTGTTGATCCTCGACGAGCCGACCAACCATCTCGACATCGAAACCCGCGAGGCGCTCGTCGAAGCGATCAACGAGTTCCCCGGCGCGGTTGTCCTGGTCAGCCATGATTGGCATCTGGTGGAGCTTGTCGCCGACCGGCTGTGGCTCGTTGCCGACGGCACCGTCCGGCCGTTCGACGGCGACCTCGACGATTATGAGCGCCGGATATTGGAGGGCCCTGGGGCAGGGGAGGGCGCGGGCCCAGCCGGGACCGAGGCCAATGGGCGCCGCGCTGCCCGACGGCTCGCGGCCGAGCGGCGGAAAGAACTCGAGCCGCTGCGGCAGCGCGCGCGCAAGGCCGAGGAAATTATCGCCCGCCTGACCAGGGAGCGAGAGGCGCTCGACCGAGCTCTGGCGCAGCCGAACGGCGCCGGGGGCAATGGATTTGCGCCGTCGGAGGCGCTCAAGCGCCGCGCTGAACTGGTTCGAATGATCGAGCGGGCGGAGGGTGACTGGCTGGCCGCCGAGCAGGCGATAGAACAAGAATCCAACGCATGAGCAGGCGAGCGTTCGAGGCAGCATGATTGGCAACACTCCGCCAAGCGGGAGATCCGACCGTACCGCCGAGGATCGCCCGCCGGCGCAGCCCCTGTCGCTGTTTACTGTGCTGCAACAGGAGTTCGAGGAGCTGCACGGTGCGCCGGGCGCGAGCGCGCAAGCCGGCGGGTCGAGCGGCGATCTGGAGGATCTCTATCGGCGCATTCACGCGCTGGAGGTTCCGCCAGCCGCGCTTTGTCTGTCCGGCGGCGGTATCCGCAGCGCCTCCTTTGCGCTCGGTGTGCTGCAGGCCCTGGCGCGCTACGGGCTGCTGAGGCATTTCCATTACCTCTCGACTGTCTCGGGCGGCGGGTATATTGGCAGCTGGCTGTCGGCGTGGCGGTTTCACGAGCGAGACGATGACGCGGTCTTCGCCAAGCTCATCGAGCGCGGCGGTTACCCGGTGGCCGAAAACGACGCCTTCGCCGAGCCGGCCGAGCTACGCGAGTTGCGCGCCAACAGCAACTTTCTGACGCCGAAGCTCGGGTTGCTCTCGGCGGATACGTGGACCGCCATCGCTCTGTACATCCGCAATTTCCTGCTCAATTGGTTCATCTTTGGTCCGTTGTTTCTGGGCATAGTGCTCGTTCCTCATGCCAGCTTCGACGTCTTGATCTGGCTGAACAACGCATTCGGCACCGTTAACAGGGCGGTGCTCGGCATTGCCGCTCTATTGCTGCTGATCGGGCTCGCCATGTCGATAGCGGGGCGTCCGCTGCGCGATCGCCCCCGCCAAGGCGGGGTCTCGGAACGACAGTTAGCGCCGGACAACCAACGTTTTGTCTACTTCGTCTTGCTCCCGATCTATCTCGGCGCCGGAGTTCTGGCGACTTTCACTGCCTGGCTTCCGACGACCCCCGATGCAATGCATTGGGGAATCCTGGTTGAGACCAATGGCGCTAGAACCTTCTACCCCATTGTTTATGCGGTTGTGATCGGAGCCATTCTTTATGAAGCGGCGTGGCTCATCGGCTTCTTTACCGGCGGAGGCCGCTCGGCCGAGCTGCTCCGGATAATCGGGACGCGGCGCAATCCCGTCCCGCCTCTCGCCGAGATGCTCTGCTATGGCGCATCGGGCGCGGCGGCTGGAGCGGTCATCACCACGGGTATTGGACTATCAACACCTGTCGGGCCTAGCGGAGGCGGGCGAAGCATCGGCGCTGATCGGCTTTCTGTTCCGCGGCTACAGCCGGATCTACATGGTCGTGGCGGGCGGCGTAGCGTGGACGATGACGGCGATCCTCACAGCAGATCTGCTGTTCGCCGGCTTGACCAGCTACCACAGATATGGCGAGGCCGACCGGGAATGGTCGGCGCGTGCTGCCGGCTATCTCGCCGCTGCCGCGATCGGTTGGCTTCTTTTCGCCGCGCTCGTGCTGTACGGGCCGCCGGCTGCGTCGATGCTATTGGCGATGGTCGGTGGGGTTGCCGGGCTCGTCACCCTCGCGCTCGGGAGCAGTGCAAAGACCGCGGCGACGCTTGGGCGCCAAGTGACGGAGCGGCTGTCGATCACCGTTATTCTCAGCATCGCCACGACCATTTTCGTTCTGGTGCTGGTGATCCTGCTGTCCGAGCTCGGGCGCAGCGGGCTCGACTATGCCGCGGCGATATTGGGGGTCCGGGAGAACTCCGCCGCGAAGGCCTGGATCGCAATTATCGCTTCGCTGTTCCTCGGCGGCGTAGCGGTGCTCGCCTCATATTGGATCAACGTCAACCGCTTTTCCCTGCACGCTGTCTACCGCAACAGGCTCATCCGGGCATTTCTCGGGGCGGCGCGGGCAAGTCATCGAGACAGAGGAATAACGCGCAGCAATCCCGATCCGTTCACGGGGTTCGACGAAGCCGACAATGTGCGTCTGGCCGCGCTCTGGCAGCCCAATGGAAATGCAGGCCAGAGGCGCCTCTTTCATGTCGTCAACATGGCCCTCAATGTCGTCGCCACGACAAACCTCGCCTGGCAAGAACGAAAGGCCGAGACCTTTGTGATGACGCCGCTCGCCTGCGGCAACCCATTCGTGGGGTTTGTTCCGACGCGCTTCTACGGCGCCCTCAGGGATGGTGTCGCGCTCGGCACTGCGATGGCGATCTCCGGGGCCGCGGTAAGCCCGAACCAGGGTTATCACTCCTCGCCGATCATTCGCTTGCTGCTGCTGCTGTTCAATGTGCGGCTCGGCTGGTGGCTCGGTAACCCGCGCAGCCGGCCGAGATTCTACCGCCGCGAAGGACCGTTTCTCAGCATCCGGCCGATCCTCGACGAACTCGCCGGGCAAACCACCGACACGGGCCATTATGTGTATCTGTCCGATGGTGGGCACTTCGAAAACCTTGGCCTGTACGAAATGGTCAGACGGCGGTGCGGCTTCATCCTGGTCAGCGATGCGGGCTGCGACCCGACCTGCGCACTCGAGGACCTCGGCAATGCAGCGCGAAAGATCTGGATCGACCTCGGCATTCGCATCGAATTCGATCGCATCGACGTGACACCGCGGCAAACGCCCCCTATTGACGGCATCTACTGCGCAATGGGGCGGATTTGCTACCCGGAAGAGGGGTCGAAAGAAGGTGTCCTCGTTTATGTGAAGCCCGGCTATCACGGTAGCGAATCGGCAGATATCCGCGCCTATGCCGCAGCGCACCCGGAATTCCCTCACGAGAGCACCGCTGATCAATGGTTCAGCGAGTCGCAAATGGAAAGCTATCGCGCTCTCGGCAGCCATATCATCGGCAAGATATGCCGCGGTGGTGGCGAGACACCGGAACCTTCCGAGCCGCTCGACCTCTTCGAATTTACACGCCGGGTCAGCAGTTATGTAGAGAAGCCAAGCCGAAGCCGCCAATGAGAACGACCATTGCGTAAAAGTGCAAGCGACGGTTTTGATCCTCGACGAGCGGACAGACCATCTCGACACCGAAGCCCGCGAAGCGCTCACCGAAGCCATCAATGATTTCCCCGGCGTGGCGCGGTCCCAGGCAGCCCCGATTGGCATCGCGTGGAGCTTGTCGCCCGCCGGCTGTGGCTCGTTGCTGGCGTAGAGGCAGTCCGTTCGACAGCGACCTTGAGGATTACAACCGCCCGCCGGCGGAAGCCGCCCGCCGACGGTCATGCCGCGGCGGCGAGCCACTTTCAACCCGGACGGGGTTTTGCGACAATCGCCTAGCAGGGGAGGCCGGGCATGATCACGCGTCGCAACACATTGAAGCTCTTGGGAGCCGGCACTGCGTTGGCGATCAGCGCGCCGCGCCTCGGCCGTGCTGCCGATGTCGATGAGGTGCAAGTTGCCAGTCCGGCGGTGATCAGCGACGCGCCCTTGTTCATCGCCGAGCACAAAGGCTATTGGGCCGAGCAAAAGATCCGTATGAAAATTATCAACATGCAGACCGGGCCGCAGATGATCGCGCCGCTCGGCGCCGGCCAAATCGACATCGCCGCTGCGGCGACCTCGGCCGGGCTGTTCAATGCGGCGACTCGCGGCATCGGCGTCAAGATCGTCGCGGACAAGGGCTCGAATCAGCCGGGTTACGCCTACGTCTCGCTGCTTGTCCGCAAGGAGCTCGTTGACAGCGGCAAGTTCAAGACAATGAGGGATCTGAAGGGCCTCAAGGTAGCCGAACCCGGCAAAGGCGGCTCGACCGGCTCGACTGTCAACCAGGCGCTCAAAAGTATCGGGCTTGCCTATGACGACGTCAGCCATGTCGTGGTCGGCTTCCCCGAGATGCTGACCGGAATGGAAAACGGCGCGATCGACGCGGCGATATTGCCGGAGCCGTTCAATACCTTCGGCCGCAACAGGGGTATCGGTGTCCGCTTTTCAAGCGAGGCGTTCTACCCGCGCCAGACCATCGCGGTAGTGCTCTATGGCAATGATTTCATCGCCAAGCGCGCCGAAGTGGCGGAACGCTTCATGGTCGCGTACCTGAAGGCTGTGCGCTTCTACAACGGGGCGATCAAGGATGGGCATTTCGCCGGGCCGAATGCCGGCGAGGTTATCGATATCCTGACGAAGGAAACCCGCTACAAGGACCCGGCACTCTACAAGGACGTCGTGCCGAACGGCTGTGACCCCGACGGCAAGCTCGACCTGGTCAGCATCGAGACCGACCTCGCCTTCTGGCGTGAGCAGAAATACGTCGAGAGCGATCCCAGGGTCGCCGACGTGGTCGATCAGTCCTATGTCGAGACAGCGTTGAAGGTGCTCGGGCCGTATCGCGCGTCCTAGCCACATTATGGCGCCGCCTGCCTTCGCGGCCGGTGCGGCCAAGATCCGGATTGCGGGGCTGACCAAGACCTTCCCGACTCGGGACGGGACGCACGTCGCGCTCGACCGGATCAGCCTCGACATTCGCGGCGGCAGCTTTTGCGCGATCGTCGGCCCGTCGGGCTGCGGGAAGACCACATTGCTGCGTATCCTCGCAGGCCTCGATCAGGCGAGCGCGGGGACCGCCTCAATTGCCGTGGAGGATCAAAAAAAGCCTCTCAATGCTGTTGTCTTTCAGGGAGAGTCGATCTTCCCTTGGATGACGGTGTGGGACAACGCCGCCTATGGTCTGCGCATGCGCGGCGCGACGAAAGCACATATCCGCGAGATCGTCGGGCATTATCTCGACCGCACCGGGCTGCTGCCATTCGCCGACCGCTATCCGCACCAGCTGTCGGGCGGGATGAAGCAGCGGGTCGCGATCGCTCGCGCCTTTGCCACCGACCCCGAAGTTCTGCTGATGGACGAGCCGTTCTCGGCGCTCGACGAGCAGAACCGCACCTTGCTGCAGGAGGAGTTGCTGCGCATCTGGGACGAGGACAAAAAAACCGTCGTGTTCATTACTCACAGTGTCGACGAGGCGGTGACACTCGGCGACCGCATCGTCGTCATGACTGCGCATCCCGGTCGCATCAAGACGATCGTCGAGGTACCCTTTCCGCGGCCCCGCGCGGTGCTCGACCTGCGCAAGGCGCCGGATTACGGCGCGCTCGTATTCCGCATCTGGGGCGACCTGCGTGACGAGGTCGATCGCGCGCGGCGACAGGAGGCGGAGAGCCGCGAATGATGCGGTCCACCCATACGCGCGAGCGATTAATAGGTCTGCTCTCGCCGGCGGCCCTCTTGCTGCTGTGGGAAGTGCTGGCGGATTTCCGCTGGATCGACCCGCGCTTCTTCCCGCCGCCGTCGAGCATCGCTGGCGCGCTGGTGAAGCTGTCGCGATCGGGCGAATTGTGGAACAACCTGTCGGCGAGCCTCGGGCGGCTGTTCTGGGGCTATCTGCTGGGCGGCGTGCCAGCCTTGCTGCTGGGTCTGGCGATGGGCCTCTACCGTCCGATACGCGCGGCGCTCAACCCGCTTGTCGCGGCGACCTACCCGATCCCGAAAAGCGCGATCCTGCCGCTGGTGCTGCTGATCTGCGGGCTCGGCGAGGCGTCGAAGATCACGATGGTCGCGCTGGGCGTGTTCTATCCAATGATCATCAACACCACGGCCGGCGTGCTGGAGATCGACCGCATCTACCTCGACGTCGGCAAGAATTTCGGCGCCAGCGGCTGGCAGCGCTTCTATACGATAGCGCTACCCGGCGCGGCGCCGCTGATCATGGCCGGGATCAAGCTGGGCACCGGGCTGGGCCTGATCCTGATCGCGATCGCCGAGATGATGGGCGCGCATAACGGGATCGGATTCCTGATCTGGAATGCGTGGCAGCTGATGGCTGTCGATACAATGTTCGTCGGCCTCTTGGTCATCGCGCTGCTGGGCTTCGTCTTCAGC
>JBJMQW010000017.1:0-4996 GCA_045802495.1 Allostellaceae bacterium
AGATCAATCAGAAAGGTGGGATCAAAGCGCTGGGCGGCGCCAAGCTGGCGCTCGTTGTCGCCGACGCCGGCGACAGCACCGAGAAGGCGAAGAATGCCGCGCAACGGCTCCTGGCGCAGGACCCCGATCTCGTTGGCGGCACCGGCGCATGGCTCAGCTCGTTCACCCTGGCGGTCACCGAAGTTACCGAACGCGCGCAGCTCCCCATGCTGACACTGTCCTACTCGGACCTGATCACCGGGCGTGGTTTCAAATATGTCTTCCAGACCTCGCCTACCGCGGGCCACCAGGCGGCGGAGACCTTGCCGACATTCCTCAAGCTCGCCGAAAGCGCCACCGGCAAGCGGCCAAAGACAATGGGGATCCTGATGGACAACACGGCGGCGCCGACGAGCTTTGCCAAGCCTCTGCGCGAGGGCGGGATCGAGAAGCTCGGCCTCAAGCTGGTCGTCGATCAGATATTTACGCCGCCGCTCTCGGATGCGACGCCGCTGATCGAAAAGGTGCGCACCGCACGACCCGATTTTCTCCTCATGCTGCTCTCGGCGATGCCGGACAACAAGCTGGTCTTGGAGAAACTGGATGAGTTCAAATTGAGCAAGGGGCGGCTGCCGCTGGTCGGAAACGGATCGCCGCTCGGCACGCCGGAACTTAAAAACATTATTGGTGCGGATCTCCTCGAAGGTCTGCTCTTCAGCGTCGCCGACTGGCCCTTCAAGGGCGATGAGGAGATCGTCGAACGGTTCAAGAAACGCACCGGCGAGCCGTGGCTGACCCAGGACGGCCTCACCGCCTATGGCGACATGTGGATTTTGAAGGAGGCCATCGAGAGCGCCAGGGCGGCCGACCGGGTCAAGGTCGCCGACGCGATCCGCACGATGAATCTGACGACCGGTCCCGCCGCGTTGTCTTTCCCGGGGCCGATACGTTTCGACGAAAACGGCCGCCGTCAAGATGTCCCAATGATCTTTGCGCAATGGCAGAAGGGCGAGCCGGTCACAGTGTTCCCGACCGATCTCGCACTGGCCAAGCCCTACTGGCTGACCGCATAGGCGAGGGAGGCCGAGATGAGTTCATTCGACGAATACGCCAACAAGTACCAGACGGCGCGTATGGAGCGCCGTAACGGCATCCTGCAGCTCACCCTGCATACGGAGGGTCAGTCGCTGCGCTGGGGTTTCCTGCCGCATGGCGAATTGCCGGAAGCCTTTCACGACATCGGCGCCGACCGCGAAAACAAGGTCGTGATCCTGACCGGGACGGGCGATGAGTTCTCCGGGCCGCGCGCAACGCCGGGAACGTCATCCTTTCCGTCCCGGCCATCGATCGAGCGGATCGACCGCATTCATTGGGAAGGACGGCATTTGTTGATGAACCTTCTCAATATCGAGGTGCCGGTGATCAGCGCGATCAATGGCCCCGCCTGGCGCCACTCGGAGATTCCACTGCTCTGCGACATCGTGCTCGCGGCCGACACCGCGCAGTTTCAGGATTCGGCCCACTTCATGTCCGATGTCGTGCCGGGTGACGGCATGCACATTGTCTACCCGCTGCTGCTGGGCATGAACCGCGGCCGCTATTTTCTGATGACCGGCCAGACCTTGGACGCTGCCGAAGCGCAGCGGCTGGGCCTCGTCGCCGAAGTCTTGCCGCCCGATAAGCTGATGGCGCGTGCCTGGGAGCTGGCCGAGGATTTGAGCCGCAAACCGACCTTGCTGCTGCGCTACACGCGGCTGCTCTTTACCGAATATCTGCGCCGGCAAATGCACGACCTCTTGGGTTATGGGCTTGCAATGGAGAGCCTGGCGCTGTTTGAAAAACCGGAAGCGCCGAACGGCTGAACATATAGTTCAGTTTCGATCGGATTGATCCACCACCTGGGATCGTCATTGCGACCCCCGGACGGCCGGCGCTTGCGCGCCGTTCCGGGGGGTAGCAATCTCGGGCCGCTGAGCGTTCCTCCGATCGAGATTGCTTCGTCGCGCGAAACGCTCCTCGCAATGACCGCGAGCCAATCCGGTCGAAATCTGCTCTCTAAATGACGGGAGGAAACATGAACCGACGTGCGTTTTTGGCCGCCTCCGCGGCCACTGCGACTGCGGCCGCAGCGAAGGCGGCTGGAGCCGCGACCGAGGGTCCGTTTGGCGAAACGGGGGTTCCGCTAAGGGCCTCCGAGAAGCTGCCGCTTGGTCCTCTGCCCAACTCGCGCTACCCCGACACCCACATTGAATCCCTCGACAAGCGGTTCAAAGCCAGCGTCGGCACCGGGGCGGTCGAGCGGGTCGCCACCGGCTTCCGCTGGGCCGAGGGCCCGGCGTATTTCCGGGCCGGCCGGTATGTGGTCTTTAGCGATATTCCCAACAACCGGATGATGCGCTTGTTGGAAGACGATAACCATCTCAGCGTCTTCCGTTCGCCGTCATTGAACTCGAACGGCAATACTTGCGATCCGCAGGGCCGCCTCGTCAGCTGCGAGCACACGGGCCGGCGGGTCACCCGCACAGAGCTCGACGGCACGATTACAATCATTGCCGATCGCTACAACAACAAGCGGCTCAACTCGCCGAACGACGTCGTCGTCGCTTCCAACGGCTCGATCTGGTTCACCGATCCGACCTATGGCATCGGCGGCAACTATGAGGGCTTGCAGTCGGAGCCCGAACAGGAAAAGCACAATGTCTTCCGTGTCGACGGAAAGACCGGGAACGTCACGGTCGTGGTCGACGATTTCGTGCAGCCCAACGGGATTTGCTTTTCGCCCGACGAGAAGCGGCTTTACGTCATCGACACCGGTATCACCCATGGCGGCCCGTCGCACATCCGCGTGTTCGATGTCGATATCGACGCCGGCAAGCTCAGCAATGGCAAGGTCTTCGCAGAGGGCTTCGCACCCGGCTTGACGGACGGCATGCGCTGCGACGTCGACGGCAATATCTGGTGCAGTATGGGCTGGGCAGACCCGAAGGAAGACGGGGTGCGCTGCTACAGCCCGCAAGGAGAGCTCCTCGGCAAGATCCACATACCGGAAACGTGCGCCAACGTCGTCTTCGGCGGGCTATTGCGCAACCGCCTCTATATTTGCGGCAGCACGTCGCTCTATGCCTGCTATGTCAATACGCAGGGCGCGCTGAAGCCGTAGCCGGTCAGCGCGGCGGCTTGGCCTCGGAGATAGCCGGCTGCGGCTGCTGCGGGCAATCGGGGCGGGGCAGGGTGCCGCGACGCTCGGGGGGGACATGACAATTATCGACCCGCTGGGTGTCGGATGCCTTGTCCGAAAGACGTTCTTTCAGTGTCTGCACCTCTTGGGCAATTGCCGGCGGCATAGACACGATGAGGGCGCAGCTCAGAGCCAATACCTTGCGCATTGATCACAGCGCCTTTCGAAAAGTCAGATTTATGCGGCGATTGCCGGTCAGCGGATCGACACCGTCGGCCAGCGGTGCGATGCCGTGATAGACCAGGCGATCGGGACCGCCCCAAACGACGACATCGCCGCTCTCCAATAGGATGCGCCGTGGCCGGTCGCTGCGGCGGTTACCGCCAAACAGGAACACGGCCGGTACTCCAAGCGAAACGGATACGATCGGCGCGGTCAGGTCGCGCTCGTTCTCGTCGCGGTGCAGGGACAACCGGGTCCCCGGCTCGTACAGATTTATCAGGCAGGCGTCGGGCTCGAAGTCCCGGTAGCCCGCAGCCGCCGCGGCGCTTGCGGCAAGATCGTGAAATACATCCGGGATCGGGGGCCACGAGGTCCCGGTGATCGGGTCGACGGGCTCGTAGCGATATCCCTTTCGGTCGGTGACCCAGCCGGCGCGGCCGCAATTGGTCATCCCGACCGACATCTGGAACCCGCCTGGGGTGATCATGTTGCGAAACGGGGCGATGGCGGTGATCTCGTTCACCTCTGCGACCAGCGCAGGAAGCTTGTCCCGGGCAAGCCGGCGCAACACGACAGCGGCTTCGCTGAGCCGCTCGACATCCGGCGCCGCCTCGAGGCCGCTCAGCAGGTCAGCCAATGCCCGATTACCCGAGTGGGATAGCCCGTAATCCCGTGGTGTCCTGCCGCGCTCCCGCGAGCACGTAGTTGACGTCGGTGCCGGCGATCACAAAACGCGCGCCAAGGCGGATCAGCTCGCCCTGCAGTCCGACATTGTGGCGGATGCCGCCGACCCCCAGCACCTTGCCATGCGTGCGGCAGGCGTCGGCAACCCTCTCGTAAGCCTCGCGCAGACGCGGGTGATCGACCTGGCCAGGAATGCCGTAATCGGTCGTCAGGTCACCCGAGCCGATCAGCAGCACGTCGATCCCCGGCAATGCGGCGATCGCCGCGGCATCGTCGATGCCCTCCGCGGTCTCCAGCATGACGATCAGCGCGGTTTCAGCATTAAGCCGGTCATTGATCTCGCCGAGCGGCATCGCGCGATAGCCGAGCGCCGGCCCGAGCCCCATCACCGAGCGCTGGCCGAGCGGCGGGAACCGGCAATTGCGGATGACCGCCTCGGCCTCGGCGCGGTTATCGACATGCGGGACGATCACGCCCTGGGCGCCGCCATCGAGCACGCGGCTCGACCAATGCGCGTCATGACTCGGCACCCGCACCAGCGGCGTGATGCCGATGCCGATCGCCGCGGCGCAGATCGTCGCGGCGGTGTCGATCGAATAAGGGCTGTGCTCCATGTCGACATAGATCGCGTCATAGCCGCCCGCCTTGGCAACCATCGCGATGTCGACAGTGCGGGCAAGCCGCAGGTTCATGCACAGCACCAGCTCGCCGGTGGCGAGCTTCTGCTTCATCGAATTGGCCATTCGTTCCTCCCTTGCCCCTCACCCCGACCCTCTCCCCGCCGTCGCGGGGCGAGGGAGAGGGCCGTTAATCCCCTCGCCCCGCTTGCGGGGAGAGGGCTAGGGTGAGGGGCAGCGTTCACCTACCCGCAGGCGACCGCGTAGACGTCGCGCACGCCCTCGGGCAGCCGGCTCTCGCTCCAGCTGCGGCCAC